>CANPWQ010000001.1 GCA_947584965.1 Candidatus Gastranaerophilales bacterium
ACCGGCACCAGGGGTGAGCCTGATTGGATTTTAAGTCCAACGCGTCTACCACTTCCGCCACCAAGGCATTTACTTTGAGTAATATAATATAAAAAAATTTTATTGTAAAGAGAAAAAAATAACAAAAATAAAAAGGTTGTTAAAATGCCTATAATTATGATAGAATTTCTACTATAAGTAAAATAATAAATTGAATCGAATACATGTAAAGTAAATATTATATAAGTGCATATTAAATAAATTTGCATAAGAAAGAACGAGGTATAGAAAAATTAATACTTTTGATTTTAATACGCTACTTTTGCTTTTCATAGTTCTTGCGTTTGCATGTTTTTTGTTATGGAGAGATTCCAGACGAGAGAAGCGTGAGAAAACAGCACTATTAGCGGAAATGGAAGAAAAAAACAACCTTTATAAAAAAGAAGCAATGTTAGCTGCAAAAGAAGCAGTACAAAAGGATATAGAAAAATTCCAAGAAGAAACAAAAGAAAGACGGCAGGAATTATCAAGACTTGAAACAAAGTTAGCGAAGAAAGAAGAAAATCTTGAAGACAAACTTCAAAGTATAGCGGTAAAAGAAGCTGAATTACAGAAAAAATCGGATGAATTAATTGATAAAGAAGATTATCTGGCAGAGCAAATCCAAAAACAAATACAAGAGCTTGAACGCATATCGGGATTGTCCCGCGATGAGGCAAAAAATCTGTTATTAGAGCAGCTAAAAGTTGATCTTCAGCAGGAAGCAAACAACTTAATAAGAGAAAATGAAAACTACATAAAAGAAACATCTGACGAAAAAGCAAAAGAAATACTTACAAGTGTAATGCAAAGATGTGTTATTGACCATGTTGTAGAATCAACGGTAACATCAGTAAGTTTACCGTCAGATGAAATGAAAGGCAGAATAATCGGACGTGAGGGAAGAAACATAAGAACACTTGAAACATTAACAGGTGTTGACTTAATTATTGATGATACCCCTGAAGCAGTTGTATTATCTTGTTTTGACCCTGTAAGACGCGAAATAGCAAAAATAGCTTTGGAAAAACTGGTATCCGACGGAAGAATTCACCCCGTTAGGATAGAAGAAATGGTTGAAAAAGCCAGAGTTGAAGTTGAGCAAAAAATCAAACAAGAGGGTGAAAATGCCGCAATGGAAATGGGCATTATGAACCTTAATAAAGAGCTTGTTAAAACATTAGGCCGATTATATTACAGAACAAGTTACGGTCAAAATGTATTAATACACTCACTTGAAGTAGGACATATTGCAGGCATGATAGCAGCGGAAATCGGAGCGAATGTAAAAGTAGCAAAGCGCGCAGGATTGTTGCATGATATAGGCAAAGCAATAGACCAAACCCAAGAGGGAACTCACATTGAACTTGGTGTTGAACTTGCAAGGAGATATGGTGAAAAAGAGGAAATAATCCATGCAATAGAAGCACACCACGACGATGTAACTGCCAACACAATAGAAGCCGTGTTGGTAAAACTTGCCGATGCGGTATCGGCAGGCAGACCCGGATCAAGAAGAGATACTCTTGAAATCTATATTAAAAGATTGCAGAAATTAGAAGAAATAGCATTAAGTTATGAGGGCATAAAACAATCGTTTGCGGTACAAGCAGGCAGAGAAATCCGTGTAATTGTTCAGCCCGACAAATTTGATGATGTTGCAAGTGCAAGACTGGCAAGAGATATAGCAAAAAGAATAGAAGAAGAACTTGATTATCCGGGTCAAATAAGAGTAACGGTTGTAAGAGAAATCAGAACGACCGAAATTGCTAAGTGATAAATACATTATAAATGTATTAAATCGGATAAAAATATGCGTTCAGACATAATTAAAATATTGTTTTTAGGCGATATAGTCGGTAAACCCGGCAGGTTGGCGGTGCAAAAATTTATCGCACAGATACCGCAAGAACAAAAGCCTGATTTTATAATAACAAACGCTGAAAATGCCTCACACGGCTTTGGTTTAACACAAAAAAATTATAATGAATTATTATCATACGGCATAAATTGCTTTACATCGGGCAATCATATATGGGATAAACGAGAAATATTCCAATATATAAATGAAGCCGATAAACTTATAAGGCCGATTAATTACCCGATTGGCACGGCAGGTAAGGGCTACGGGGTATTCGAAACGGATAAATGCAAAATCGGTGTAATAAACGTACTCGGCAGAACCTTTATGGGACTGATTGACGCTCCATGGCAGCTGCTCGAACAAGCAATAAGCGAAATAAAAAAAGAAACTCCGATAATAATAATTGATATTCATGCAGAAGCAAGCGCAGAGAAAATCTGTATGGGCAAATATTATGCAAAACTTGGAGTAAGTGCCATATTAGGAACTCATACGCATGTGCAGACGGCAGATGAGCAAATATATGAAAACACCTGCGCATACATAACAGACGCAGGATTTTGCGGAGCTTTTGACAGCGTAATAGGCATGGAATATGAAGCGTCCGTAAACAGATTAATAACAGCAATACCCGACAGATTGGATGTTGCGGAATCAGAGCTTTCTCAAATCAACGGAGTTGAAATTGAAGTTGATATTTTAACGGGACAAGCACTGTCAATAAAAAGAATTAATGAGAGAATAAACGTAAATGAGGAAAAAGTAATTATGAAAGGATAAGGAAGTGAAAGTCGATTTACATATCCACACATCGTATTCCGATGGCGCGTTTTCACCTGAGAAAATCGTTGACACGGCAATTGATGCGGGGCTTGGTGCGATTGCGATTACCGACCATGATAATGTGCTGTCGCATAATATTGCTCTTGAATATGCAAAAGATAAACCAATCGAAATTTTACCGGGAGTAGAAATTAACACAATCTACAAAGGTTACGAAGTACATATTCTCGGTTATTTTATGGACTTAAACAACAGTGATTTTCAAAAACTGTTAAAATCACAGCAGCAGGCACGTATAAAACAAACTAAAGAAATAATTACTCTGCTTGGTAAACGTGCCGGAATAAAAATTACATTTGAAAGTATTGTTCAGCAGGTAGCAGAGGGCGGAAGTATAGGCAGACCGCATATCGCAAAAGCTATTACAAATGCAGGCGGTACTTCAAGTGTTATAGAGGCTTATAATAAATATATTAATGATGACTCAAACGTATATGTACAAAGGAAAACAGTAACTCCGTTTGACGCTGTTGAAGTAATATATGATGCGGGAGGAATACCTGTTTTTGCTCACCCTTATGATGTTGATATTGCAGACCAATTAACCAAAGAAATGATGAATTTCGGCTTAAGAGGACTGGAAGCATACCACAGAAAGCATTCACCCGCAATTATTGAGTATTTTTCTACTCTGGCAGAAAAATACGGGCTAATTATAACTGGCGGTTCGGATTTCCATGCTCCAAATCCCAACAACGGCAATATCATCATGGGTAAGAACTTCGTTCCCGATTGGATTTATGATGAATTAATGAAAGAAAAACGAAGAAGGGAACTTGCAGGGTGAAAAGCCTTTCATTTAGCATATTCAATTTAATATCAGTACTTGCAATTATTGTACTGACTGTTGTTATTATAATTCCGTTTAACTTAATTAATTTAGAGCAAGCTCAAAGAATTGCCAAGTGGAAAAGTGTTTATGAAGAATTAAAATATTCATTTGAACTTGTTAAACTGCATGAGGGTTCAATAATACCTGCCGAAGATGCGGAAAATGCAATCAATAAAGAGTCTGCTAAAAATAGAATTTTTCCATATTTTAATATAGTAAGTGATGAAAAAATAAATTTAAAAAAATATTCGTATAGAAAATTAAACGGAAGTCCCATAAAAAAGAACTGGCAGTTTTACTTTAATGAATATTATGAGATGAAAGACGGAATTATACTTTCAATTAAACCTAATACAAGTGAAAAAGTATTACCCGAACAACCGTTATATTTTATGTTTATAGACATTAACGGAACGGAAAAACCAAACAGAATAGGACAGGATATATTTTTTATTAATATATATTCGGATTATATAACGGCGCTGGGCGAGGGCAAAGGACAAGAGCGCTTAAAAGTAAACTGTTCACCTATTGGAAGCGGATTATATTGCAGTGAATATTATTTATTGGGCGGAAGTTTTTAATTTGAGTTCATAACATGTTTGTGTTAATTTGTAGAAATCAATAAGAAAATTAAAATACAGTTAAGGAGAAAAGAATGACAGAGAAGAGAGTATGGTTGTTCAAGGAAGGTAATGCTTCCATGAGAAATCTATTGGGCGGAAAAGGTGCGAATTTAGCCGAAATGACAAATTTAGGCTTGCCTGTACCTCCCGGTTTAACAATAACAACCGAAACATGTATGGAATATATAAATAACGGCAACAAAATGCCCGCAGGATTAATGGATGAAGTTAAGGAAAAACTTAAAACAGTTGAACAGCAGGCAGGTAAAAAGTTTGGTGATAAAACTAATCCTTTATTAGTTTCTGTACGTTCAGGCGCAAGAATTTCCATGCCCGGTATGATGGAAACCATTTTAAACTTAGGTTTAAATGATGAAACAGTAGAAGCAATGGTAAAATTAACCAATAACCCGAGATTTTGCTATGACAGTTACCGAAGATTTTTAACAATGTTTGGTTCCGTTGCTTGGGAAATGGACAGACAAAAATATTTTGAATCCGAAGTAGAAAAAGTAAAAGAGCGTGAAGGCGTTAAATCTGATACCGAAATTAGCGCAGAGGGCTGGAAATCATTAATTCCGATTTATAAAAGAGTAATAAAAGAAGTAACGGGCAAGGAATTTCCTCAAGACCCTTATGTTCAATTACAAGAAGCTATTGAAGCGGTATTCAGAAGCTGGAATATACCTCGTGCCGTTGCATACAGAAACATGAATAAAATCGACCATAACTATGGTACAGCCGTAAACGTACAAACAATGGTATTCGGAAATATGGGTGATGACTGTGCAACAGGTGTTTCATTCACAAGAAACCCCGCAACGGGTGAAAATAAATTCTACGGCGAATACTTAACAAACGCACAGGGGGAAGACGTTGTTGCAGGTATCAGAACACCAAAACCGATTGCTATGCTTGAAACGGAAATGCCCGATTTATACAGACAATATGTTGATATAGCTAAAAAACTCGAACTCGGTTATAAAGATGTTCAGGATATGGAATTTACAATTGAAAGAGGCAAATTATATATTCTTCAAACAAGAAACGGTAAAAGAACAGCAGCAGCTGCAGTCAGAATTGCCGTTGAAATGCACGAAGAAGGTATAATCACAAAAGAAAGAGCAATACAGCTTGTTGACCCGTACAGTGTAAATCAAATTTTACTTCCGTGTTTTGATACAAAAGCAATGGAAGAAGCTAAAAAGATTTCAACAGGTGTAAACGCTTCTCCCGGAGCTGCAGTCGGTAAAATCGTATTTGATACGGAAGAAGCGGCACAAAGAGGCGAAGCAGGCGAGAAAGTTATTCTTGTACGTATTGAAACATGCCCCGATGATATTCACGGAATGGCTGTTTCTCAAGGTGTATTAACGCTTAGAGGCGGAGCCACATCACACGCTGCAGTAGTTGCAAAAGGCATGGGAAAACCCTGCGTTTCAGGCTGTGAAGATATTAAGATTGATTTAGCTAATGAAACCTTAACAGGCGCAGACGGCACCGTTTACCATAAAAATGATGTTATTTCATTAGATGGCGGTAAAGGTATTGTTATGGCAGGCGCCGTTAAACTTGTTGAAGCTAAAATTGATGATAATTGGAACAAGTTCTTTACTTGGGTAAATGAAATTAAAAAACTTCACGTTGAAGCTAACGCAGATACTCCAAAAGATATTGAAAATGCGCTGAAATTCGGAGCTGAGGGCGTAGGACTTTGCAGAACCGAACACATGTTTATGGATCCCGATAGGCTCCCTTGGGTACAAAAAATGATTATTGCAGGAACGCCTGAAGCAAGAAAAGAAGCATTAGATAAACTTCTTCCAATGCAGTATTCTGACTTTTACGCAATGTTTAAAGCATTAGGCGATAAACCTTTAACGGTAAGATTACTTGACCCGCCGTTACATGAATTTCTGCCCGATAAAGAATCTTTAATAGCAGAAGTTGCAACACTAAAAGCTCTGGGAAAAGACGCAAAAGAAAAAGAAGAACTTTTGCACGTTGTTGAGGGATTATCGGAATCTAACCCGATGATGGGATTAAGAGGATGCAGACTTGGTTTGACATATCCCGAAATCAACGAAATGCAGGTAAGAGCTATATTTGAAGCATGTTGCGACCTTAAAAAAGAAGGACACAATGTTCAACCTTGGGTTATGATTCCTTTAATCGGACACGTTAACGAGCTTAAAGTTGCTAAAGAAATTTTAGTCCGCGTAGCTAAAGAAGTTATGTCTGAAAAAGGTGTTGAGGTTAATTATAAATTCGGTACTATGATAGAAATTCCGCGTGCCGCTTTAACTGCTGATGAAATAGCAGAATACGCAGAGTTCTTCTCATTTGGTACAAACGATTTAACTCAAATGACATTCGGCTACTCAAGAGATGACGCAGAAGGTAAGTTCTTAAACAGATATGTTGAACAAAAGATATTACCGTCTAATCCTTTTGCGACATTAGATACAAAAGGCGTAGGACAGTTAATTGAAATGTCTATGGAAAAAGGCAAGAAAGTAAATTCTAAACTTGTCGGCGGAGTTTGCGGTGAACATGGCGGTGATCCTGACAGCGTTAAATTCTGCAACAAAATCGGCTTAGATTATGTATCCTGCTCACCGTTTAGAATACCGCAGGCAAGATTAGCCGCTGCTCAAGCTGTTGTTGAGCAAAAAGCATAAATATTTTAAAATTAATAAAAAAGAATGACCGATTTGGTCATTCTTTTTTTTGCAGTTCGTTTTTACTTGGGAAAGCCAGCATTTTAAGTAACTTTAATCTTACTTCATCTTTATATTCGGGTTTTATAAGGTAATTAATATAGTTGTTTACTATTTCATATTTATCTGCCGTATTCACCTTAATTATAAAATTTTTAATTCCCTCTTGAGCATATTTTTCAATATCTTCAAGCGATAAAGAAGTATATGTTTCTTGTTTATTCATGGGAAATTCAAAGTTTAATACATCGTCGCTCATTTTATTTAAAGTTTCGATATCTTGTTCCATATCAGTTGTATATATAGAATTTTTAGCTAAATCTTTTATGTTCACTGTTTTTATATATTCATATTTATTTTTAATAAACTCAGCAAGTTTTTCATTATAAACTAAAGCATAAACATCAACATTTTGAGCCATTTTTAATATCATATTCATATATGTATCGTAAAAATGTTTTTCTTCAAGTTTTGTATTATCAAACTCAAAAAACAAAATAAGATTATTGTCCGCAATGTATTTTAATTCATTCTCAATTTTTTCATATGAATAAATTTCAACAGTTTTATTGTGTTTAGCCCATATACAATAAGGGAAATTCCCGATTAACCCTATTTTTTCAATATTTTCATTAAGAATTATAGGTATTTGCTCTTTTAAAACCAGTATTTTCTTTATTATACTTTTGGATGTTTCGTCCATTTTAAAAATGGTATTATACTTATGCATTAGCTTTTCTCCGTACTTTATTATAATGCTGCTCAATTAATTTTTTTCTGACAAAATCATGATATTCGGGTTTTATTAAATAATAAATATAACTTTCTATTAAATCTATGTTTGTATAATTTTTATTTATGCTTCTGTTAATAATGGCATTATTAATGAAAAAGTTATTAAATCCTTTATTATTCAATTTTTTTAGTTTATGTAAAGAAATAAAATCGGGATTTTTAAAACAAGAATAAAAAGATAAATCATACTCTAAAGGACAAAGAAACAAACCGTTTTCATTGTAATTCAGCTGCTCTTTTGCAATAAATTCACGGTGGAAATCATAAAGCGGACAGCTGTTTAAACATAACGGATTTAGCATTAAATATGTATCAGATTTGTATTTTATTTTCAAATTGTCTAATTGATTATTTAATCTGCTTTCTATAAATATATTTTTTCTTCCGAGTCCATTTTTATTCACAATCTTAATTATTTTAAATTTCGGATAGTTTTTCTTTAAATATTTTTCTAATATATCAGAAGAAAGAGTGATATAATTCCCTTTTTTATTCGCAGCTTCAAGAATAGAGTTTGAATATGTATCATATAAATGTTCTTCTTTTAAAAAATTATTTTCAAATAATAAATTAACGGACAGCTTATTTTTATAATAAAAATCAAAAATTTGCTTTATATGTCTTAACGGAGCATATTTTTTTGTATTATTTAAGCCCCATATTGAATAAGGAACACTCCCGTATACTTGTGATAATATAAAATCATTATATAAATAGTTCGGATTTGAATTTTTTAATTCAATAAAAAATTTGTTTATATAAAAATTATTAAACAAATTTGGCAGTATAAAATTAATTTTTTTATTAAAAAATCTTATAAACATAAATTTATAATAACATATTAATAAATTGAACACAGCAATTTTATGAATTATAATTTAAAAATGATTAATACGGATTTAATAAATAAAATATTTAAAAATTCATATATTGAAATCAATACAAATCATAATGAAGCATTGGAAGTTTTTGAAAATTATATAAAAAAGAGCGAACCCCGTATACCTTTGCTTGTAAATTTTGACACTCATTCGGATGTATATATAAACAACAAAAATAATATAGCAACAATAGCAAACTGGGTTAATTTTTGTTTTAAAAATTTTGGAGTAACCGAGTTTTATTGGATTATACCGAACTATATTATTGAAAATTCTGAATACAGAAAAATTTATGAGCAGAAAACAAATTTAATAAACGGACCATTGCATAGTTTTGACAATATTGATATAAATCTTAATACAGTAACAAAAGAGCAGCTTTTATATGATAACAATACAAACGAACTTATTTCCATAAACAAATTATCGCTCATAAATAAAAAATGCAAAATGTTTAATATGCCTGATATAGAAAAACAGCTTACTCATTTAATCCCGATAGATATTAATATTTTAACAATATCGAATTTAAATATTTTAAGCGGAAAAGAAATATTACTGAGCATAGATGCCGATTATTTCTGCAATTCCGGCTTTGATACGGTGGATAGAATTAATAATAAAGATATTACGGAAGAAGAATTAACAGAGAATATAAATTTATTACTCGATAAATTATCAGAAAGTGAAGTAAAACCCTGTGCGGTATCATTAACATATTCCCCCATATACATTCAAAAGAAATATTATAAAAATATCGAACACTTTTTTAACGCAGTAAAAAATGCAGGAAAAGAATAATTATTCATCCTTATCTTTGTCATTTACTTCTTTTACAATAACATTTTTAAGCACTCTTGCACCGATATAAAGAGCAGTCCCTAAAGCAATAACAGCACCTGCACTGCTTAAAAAAGAAAGTCCGAAAGCACATGTAAGTGCTGCGGCAATAATTCCGACTTGAAATGCTTTAGACGCCTTATCGGGCTCTTTTGCATCTTCGCGGGCTTGAGCTGCCATATCAGGTTTTGTTTGTTTTACCAATATATCCTGCGTCATATTATTCATTGAAGAAAATGACGGTGCCTGTTTTACTACATTAGATTCAAAAAGTTTGGGAGATAATGCTTCTATTTTGGCTATCTTGCTTTTTACTTCAAAAATATCGCGGGTTAATTGAGTATCAAGTGCAACCCTGTCGTTACTTCTTCTATCAGTTCCGCTTCTGCGGTCAATAGCCACGGGAACATTGTGCTGACGCCTGTCTTGACTTCGCTGATACTGTGGATATAATCTTGTTATTCTGTTCATTTCCATGATTAACCTGCTTTTATTATAAAGCAAAACTTGTTTTTTTTTGCCATACTATTTATGTAAATATTTATTAAACTTTTGTTTTTTTTTATTAATAATTTAAATTCCTTTGTATTAATTCAAATATGAAAATTCAAAATAATAATTTTAATATAAACTTTTCTTCAATTAATAATAATAAAAATATACAGAGCGCTCAAAACTCTGCAGCGGAAAATCCAATGCAGCTTAGAGCAGCTGATATTGCAGATGTATCACTTGTTAATACAAACCTGCCTGTTTCTTATACTAAAATAGCAGAAATCGCCATACCAAATATGGAAGAAAAAGCAAGTGTATTTAAACTGGCAAACGGACAAAAAGTTGTTATTTTACCTAAAAAAGGCCCTGCTTATATTAAAACAACATTCAATGTCGGCTCATTAAATGAAACAGAGAACATAAGAGGAATAAGCCA
Source organism: Candidatus Gastranaerophilales bacterium (assembly GCA_947584965.1). Lineage (GTDB taxonomy): Bacteria > Cyanobacteriota > Vampirovibrionia > Gastranaerophilales > Gastranaerophilaceae > Avigastranaerophilus. Next base: position 10,351 of record CANPWQ010000001.1, read on the forward strand.
TTTTATAGAACATAATCTTTTTAACGGAAGCAAAGGACTTGCTCCGCAGGAATACAACAAAAGAGTATATGAAACAGGCGGTTATACAAATGCTTCCACCAGTTATGATAAAACGGATTATTATATAGCATTGCAATTACTTGACGATAATTCTCTTGAAAATGCCATTAGACTTAATGCTATGCAAACTCAATTCCCGACTTTTCCGCCGGAACAAATTGAAAAAGAAAAAGGTCCCGTAAACTCTGAAATTGATGTTTATATTGATAATATTATTGATGTTGCTTCAAGCAAAATGATTAAAAACCTTTTCGGAATTAATACCATTTCTTCTAATTTTGTTTTAGGCACTCATGATAATATTAACGGATTTACACAAGATAAGCTCTTTGATTATTTTAATACATGGTATACACCCGATAATGCCGTAACTGTAATCACGGGTGATGTTGATGTTAATGAAACAATTAATCTGGTTTCTAAATATTATAATAAGCAGGGTGATTACTCTAAAATTCAAAACCGTCATTATGAACCCGTTAAATATATTGATAAACCAATAAGAGAAGATATAATTCAAAAAGGCTCGCCCGTATCTGAAATTTCTCTTGGTTTTGCCGTTGAAGAAGGAACTTCACGGCGGGATTTATGTGCAATAGATATGTTAAAAAAGATTTTAACATCACCCGAATCAAGACTTTCAAAAGCACTTGAAAAATACGGGATTACCCCCGATTTTGTTTTAGAATCAATGCAAAATAAAAAAGACGGGGCAAAAGCGTTTTATACTTCTATCACCCTGCCGGAAGATAAGGTTGAAGAAGTTTTAAAAATTTTATATGAAGAAATTAATTATATAGCTAATAATCCGCCCTCATTTACGGAATTTGCAAATGCCCGAAATTCATTAATAAATTACGTAAATAATATCGGTGAATACTCTGAAGATATTAATTCTGTATTGACAAATGCATGCCAATACGGAGAATATGATTATATTCAAAATTTAATGCACAATTATCAAACTCTCTCGCCTTATGATATAACATCAGCGGCAAAAAAATTCATGGATTTAGGTAAAGCCTCTATTTGTGTTGCTCATGCCGAGAATACTCCCGTACAAACAATTAATAACAACTATTTGCAGAAAACTAATCAAGTTTCTTTCGGAAAAGCAAGTACAAGCAATGATATTAAAACTCAAGAATATAAATTATGGAATAATATTGAAACGACTATTGTTAACGGAAATATGGCAGGAAAATCCGCATTATGTATGTCAATAGAAACAGATACGATAAAATCCGCGCCTGAAAGTGCTTTATACATTTTAAGTGAAATGCTTAACAGAGGCAGTGCCATAAGAGGTTATGATAATTATAACATTGAACTTTGTTCAAAAGATTTGTCGTTAAACTTCAGTGCGGCAAACGACGGAATATCAGTAATATCTATGTTTAATGATGATAAAATTCAAGATACGCTATTGTTATTAAAAGAAGTTTTAAACTGCCCCAATTTTAACGAACAAGACTTTGAACGAATTAAAAGTAATTATAGAGATATTTTATTAACAAGAAATAAATCGGCTTCAAATGCCTTATTAAGGAATTTATTTCCCGATATTCATTATTTTGACAGTGTAGAAGAACAGCTAAAAGAACTTGATAAATTAACATTAAATGATATAAAAAATTTATACGCCCAAATAATGAATAATGCGCAGTGTGAGGTAACATATACTGCCCCCGTCGATAAAAAACCCTACTTAGCAGATATTTTAAATTCACAATTATCACAAGGTATGGGCGTTTTTCAAAATGCAATAATAAACAGAAATAAAAATACACAAGTTTATAAACCCAATACTGAACCGAAAATAATAACACAAGCTGAAAATAATACGCAGGCACAAATAGTTCAAGGTTACATATATCCAAGAACATTTAATATCGAAGATAAAGTAAAAATAATGCTGTTAAATACCATTTTAGGCGGAAACATGTCATCAAGACTGTTTAGTGATTTAAGAGAAACGCAAAAACTTGCATACAGCGTAAATTCATCAATATTTGAACAAAATGATGCAGGAATGATTATGCTTTATATAGGAACAAGTACGGATTCACAAAATCCGGGACAGGAGACATTTGATAATGTAACAAAGTCCATTGCAGGATTTAATAAAAATGTTGAATTACTTAAATCAAAACCCGTAACAGCTCAAGAGCTTGAGTATGCCAAAAAAATGCTGAAAACACAGCTGCTTAACACAACAGAATCTAATTTAGGGCTGACAACTCAATTTCATGCAAACAGAAACTCGGCATACGGTACAAAAGAATATGAATTATTGCTAAATGCTATAGATAAAGTCACTATTGAAGATATACAAACGGCAGCAAATTATGTATTCCAAAATCAACCCGTTACATCAATTGTTGCAAGTCAAAAAACGCTCAATGCTTTGAATTTAAAATAAAAAAACAGCGGAGGTTTAATCCGCCGTTTTTATAAATCAGTTTTTATTTTTTTAAGAAATCAGGAATATCAAGAATATTATTAGCAAATTCAGCAGCTTCCTGTTTCGTAACCTTAGGAGCTTGAGGATTTAAACCTGCAGTCCCAAATAAATCCAATGCACCAAGGGTTTTTGTTTCCTGTTCCTGCTGATTAAATCTGTCAATTTCGCTTCTCTTTAATTCAAAACCGGTAGCAATAACGGTAATTTGAATTTCACCCTGAATTCTGTCATCAATAACAGCACCGAAGTGAACAATTGCATCTTCTGATACGGAATCATGAATAACATTAGCAGCGTCGGTTACTTCATATAATGTCATATCAGGACCGCCCGTTACGTTCATAATAATACCCGTAGCTCCGTTAATAGAAGTTTCTAACAGAGGTGAATTAATAGCCGCTTTAGCAGCTTCTAATGCTCTGCCTTCGCCTGTTCCGCGTCCGATACCCATTAATGCGGAACCTGATGATTCCATTACGCTTCTTACATCTGCAAAGTCAACATTTATCATGCCCGGAACGGTTATGATATCAGATATACCTTGAACACCGCGGAGCAATACTTCATCTACAACTTGGAATGCTTCACGCATTGTCGTTCTGCGGTCAATTACTTCCAGAAGTTTATCATTAGGTATAACAATTAAAGCATCAACTGTTTCTTTTAACTTTTCAATTCCTTGAACAGCTTGTTTCATTCTTCTCGGACCTTCAAAACCGAAAGGTTTTGTAACAACACCGATAGTTAAAGCACCCAATTCTTTAGCAATTCTTGCAACAACAGGAGCAGCACCCGTACCTGTTCCGCCGCCCATGCCTGCGGTTACAAATACCATATCAGCTTTTCCGATAGCGTTAACTATTTCATCTCTGGTTTCTTCGGCTGATTTTTCACCTTTTTCGGGGTTTCCGCCTGCGCCTAAACCGTTTGTCAATTTGCTGCCTATTCTTATTTTATTTTCAGCTAAAGACATTTCAAGCACTTGAACATCGGTATTCATTGCCCAAAATTCAACACCGCCCAAGCCTGCTTTTATCATTCGGTTAACTGCGTTACCGCCTCCGCCGCCTACACCAATTACTTTAATATCGGCAGGAGTTCCGCCTGTATGCTGTGTTGTTGAATCGTTATTACTTGTTTCTCTTTTGCCAAAGATATCAGGAACAAAATTTTCCACTTATACGCCCTCTTTTTTTTCTATTACTTTTGATTTAGTGCTTGAGGACTTTGGAGTTTTACCCTTTTATGGTTTTTTGTATTTCCTTTAAGGGTTTTGTCATTTGTGCCTTTTCCGCTTTTGTGACCGTACTTTTTTATAATTTGTACCGCCTTTTATGCCTTGTACTCCACGCAGGTGACTTTGGATTTGCCGTCTGCCGCCCTGTACCTCTTGCACCCTTTCATATCCCGATGTGCCAATTTTTACATGGTTTTCATCGTATATTAACATAGTATTGTAAAATTTTTAAATAGTAAAGAAAAAAACTTTTAAATATTATAGAAATTTAATATATGTTTATAAATCTTTGTTAGCCTCGCCGATTATATTAGCGGCAGCCGTTAAATTCTTTGCAATATCGGAATAAAGCTCCTCTTCTTCGCCTTGCGCAACCACTGCATTTATCATTTCATCAACATTTTCTTTTATATCCGACAGTTGAGAAACTGTATTTTGCAGTTTTTGAGTTCGCTTTTTCAGAATAAAATAATTCAATAACGGTATTGATGAAACACAATTACTCAGCTTTTTTTTAAAGCGTTTAAAAGTATCCTCCGAAACAATAAAGAAGTTTTCCGAACTTTCTTCTTTTACGGCAGGATTTTCAGTTTCACTGACAGCGAAAAACTCACTATCTGTTGCATTTAGTTTTTTATTTTTTCTTTTACCTTTAGAGCGAATATTCCCTGTTGTATTTGAAGCAGTTGAAGCGTGTTCGGGCGCAAAAATATTTGTTTGATATGCCCTTACATCTTCATCTATTGCCATATTTATAGTATTTCCCGTATTTTTTTGATAAAAATTTACGGGCTGATTTAATCCGTTTGCGCTTATTTCCATAAGAAAATATTTCCCTATGATAAAATTATAACCTCGCGGGTTTCTTTTGTTACCGTTTATTTATATGATTTTAATTAATTCGGGGTATTTTTGCGTCAGTTTTTCTTTTTCTTCACTGTTCATTTGAGTCTTTTTAAGCGCTTCAACCATATTTTCATAGTATTCATGCTTATATTCATCTTTAATCATGCTGTAATAATAAAGCAGATTATGGACTTTATATGTTAAAAAATCAAACCTTAACGGTTCAAATGTTTTAGTATCTTTCATCAATTGTTCGACGATATTGAATATTTCTATATGGTCAATAAGCCGTCTGTTATTGTCGGATAAAACGGAGCCTTCTCTGTTAAACCTGTATACATAAAGTTTTTCGCGAATAAAAAATATCCGTTCCGCTGTTAAAAGAGTTCCGAATATAACTTTATGGTCCTCAAAATCAAGCCCTTCCGCAAATTCTATATTGTTTTTATCAAATAATTCTTTTGTATACAACTTATTCCAGACGCACATCGGATATTTAAACGGCGATAAATCCCGCCAATTAAATATTTTATCCGCAGGTATAATATCAAAATTTGCGTCAATAAAGTAAGGAAAAGGTGCATTTACTTTATTTCCCTCATCATAACCGTCAGGCATGCACATTGCAATATCAAGATTTTTTTCTTTTATTAGAGAATATAACCTTTCATACATATTCGGCTTAACCCAATCGTCAGGGTCAACAAAGCCTATGCATTCGCCTGTTGCAAGCCTTAAGCCGTCATTGCGGGCTGCGCCCGTTCCTTTATTTTCTTTGTGTATTACTTTTATTCTGTTATCTTTAGATTTGTATTCTTCAAGTATTTTATAGCTTTCATCGGTTGAACCGTCATCTACGCAGATTATTTCTATCTCTTTTAATGTCTGATTAATTAAGCTGTCTAAAGATTGCCTTAAGTACTTTCCCACATTATAAACGGGCAGAATTACAGATACTTTTGGCTTAATTTCATAATTAACCTGAATGACGGCAGGCTTTTGCTCTTTTTGTTCTTTTTTAACTTTTTGAGATTTTAAAGTAAAAAGTTTTTTCCCTGCTTTTATTAATTTTTTATAGGGTTTTAATTGTTCTTCATAGTATTTTTTTTGCTCTATAAGCTGATTTGAAAGGATTTGAGTTTCCGTATTAAATTTTTCATTCAATGCCGATATAATTTCTTCATAGCTTTTTTGAAGCTCTTGAGTTTTTTCTTTTAAATTATTTACATGCCAATTTTCTGTTTCTTTTTGACGTCTTATTATTTCTTCTTCATACCAATTTTTTTGCGAGAGTAGTTCTTTTTCATAATACTCTTTTACCGCTTCTTTATCCTGAGTATTTTTTACGTTGTAATATTCTTCCAATTCCTTTTTTAATTGGGATTTTTCATTTTCAAAATCAGTTAATAACTTTGATTTTTCATATTCAAATTTAGATTTTAAAAGTTCAATTTCACTTTCGTAAAATTGCTTTTGAGATTTTAAATATTTTTCATCAAAGTTATCCATAATTCTTTAATTCTTTTTTACTGATTTTTTTAATTTGTTTTGAAGCTGTTCCAGTTTTTTATACGCCTTTAGTAATATTTTAACCAATAAATATTTATTTTCATAATAATTTTTTTGCTCGTTTAAAGCCTGCATATAATGCTGTTTTTGCTCTTTTAATTTCCATTCGTAATCGGCAATCAGTTTTTCTTTTACCTGTCTTACGGACTCCGCCTGCCATTTTTTCAATTCATATTCCTGTTTAATCATTTTTTGATTAAATTCGCATTCTAAAACGGCAGATTGCTCTTGAAGCCTGCGAGTGACTTCTTTTAAGCGTTCTTCTTCGCTAAAATTCTTCCACCATTCTTCTATCTGCCTTTTTTCCTGCTCGCTTTCGCGTTTATACTGTTCAAGATAATCTTTAATTGCTTTAATATCAAGATTACATTTATGCTCTGCGGCTTTTATTCTCTTATTTGAGGTTTTATATTTTTCAATTAAAAAATTCCAAAATCCGTAATAATCACGTGAAATTATATTGCAATATTCATCGTAGCAATAACCGACTTTTAAGCTCTCTTTTTGCTCCTCGGTTAAATTTAAGCCGATAAACATTTCACGCATTCGTTTATAATATTCTTCATAATATTTATCTTCAAGCAGAGTATAGCGGTGAAATATATCATCAATAAGCCACCTTAAAATTTCATTTTGCTTTTCGGGGAAAAAACTTGCCTGCTGTAATATGCTGTATGTTAATTTTGCCATGTCTATTCGGTCATAAACCTTTTTATCGGAGTTTTGCATTGTTGATAAACCCCTGTTTCGGCGGTAATAATATAAATTTTCCCAAAGTATATTTATTTTTTCTGCTTTCAAATATGTTTCAAAGAAAAACGGCATATCTTCATAAATATAGCCCTCGCTGAACTTTACTCCAATTTTTTCTAAAAATTCACGTTTATATATTTTATTCCACAAAACTACGTTAATATTTAAAATTTCATCTTTTGTATCTTCGGGAGAAAATACGCTATCACCGTATTTTTCAAGCGATTTTAAAGAATATAAGTCATCAGTATAAAATTCCTGCGACTTATCATCATACAATTGAGCTTTACACATTGTTATATCGGTATCCGCTGATTTTGCTTTGTTATACATTTTTTCAAACATATCAAGCTCTACCCAGTCATCAGCGTCTACAAAGCCTACATATTCGCCCGAAGCTATTTCGAGTCCTAAATTTCTTGCATAAGATTGCCCCGATTCCTGCTCCGTATTTAAAAATTTTATTCTTTTATCCTTTTGAGCATACTGCATTACTATTTCTTTGCTGTTATCGGTTGACGCGTCATTAATACAGATTATCTCTATATCCTCTAACGATTGATATATCAGCGTTGTAAGAGCTTTTGATATATACCTTTCCACATTCCTGTACGGCATTATTACGGATACTTTAGTCATTGTCGTTCAACTTCTCCAGTTTTGAATACTTAAAAGGCAATTTAAATTTTATCTTTTTAATTATACTTACATGCAATTTATCATTATTGTAGTATATATCAAAAATGTTAGGATTTTTCTTAATTTTTGTTATATGTTTTTTATACTTTAAATAGTAAAATCCGTTTTCTTTGTATATTATCTCCATTATTTTATACATTAATTTCATTTTATATTTTTGAAATTCATAATAACGGATTGAGTTTCGTTTTATGTTGCAAAACAAGTAATAATTATATTTAAAAGCACCTTTTACCATATCGGGTGGAAACAGTTTATCATCGGCAAGCGAGCTTTTTGCATTTATTTTATTCATAAATGCTTTTTTATATTTAGGATTTAAGTGTTCAAATCGGTAGACAAAATCTTCTACTTTTTTTCTGAAGAAAATATATTTTACATCTTCATAATCGCTTATTTGCTTAATTGAATTATACATAAGCTCGGCAACATCTATAATATCAAGGAACTGACTGCCCGCCTTTTGAACAATTGAACCTTTACGGTTAATTCTGTAATAATACAAAAAATCTCTAACAATAGAAACTCTGGTTGTTTTAAAGAATATTGAAAAGAAAAACGGGCCGTCCTCAAATATTAAGCCGTCGGGAAATTGAGCATTGCATTCATCTATCAAACTTTTTCGGTACAGTTTATTCCAAGCCATAACGCAAACATCCATTAAAAACGGTTTTGTATCTTTATAGCTGAATGCTCTATTGTCAAAGGTTTCATCAAAAAATCCCAAAGTATAATACGGGTTAGAATCATCTATCACTTGTCTGCTTTCATCATATTGATGAACCGCACAAATCGCTATATCGGTATTTAACGCTGTCATGCTGTTATAAAGTTTTTCCAGCATTGTTTTATCAATCCAATCATCAGAATCAATAAAACTTATAAACTTGCCTTTTGCGACCTTTAACCCTGCGTTGCGCGCAGATGATAACCCTCCGTTTTCTTTATCAACTATTTTTATTCTGCTATCTTTATTTTTATATTCCTCTAATATTTTTCTTGAACTATCCGTTGAGCCGTCATTTACGCAGATTATTTCCGTATTGGCAAAAGTCTGCGCAAGTATTGTATCTAAGCAATTACAAAGATACTTTTCTACATTATATACGGGAACTATTACGGATATTTCGGGTTCTTTCATACTAATCTCGAGGCTCCAGCTTTGAATATTCAAACTTAAAACTGAATTTTATTTTCATAAACAATACCACATATATTCTGTCATTTTCATACCAAACATCATAAAGATTTGCGCGTTTCTTCAGTCTTAAAATAATTTTTCTGTATTTAAAATAGTATATATTTTCTTCCGTATAAAGAATTTGCATTACTTTATACATTAATTTTACAATAAATTTATCATAGTGATAAAGGATTATATTACATCTTTTTCTTATATCAAATAAGCGTTTGCGGACTCTTGATGCTTTTTCGTCAACAATATTAAAATCAAAAATACTGCCGTCAAAAAGAAAATCTTTCGTCCTTAATTTTTTTGAAAACCGCTTTTTATAAAACATATTTACAAGTTCATAGCGATATACTATATCATCAATTTTGCGGATATAAAATTCATTTTTTATATCGTTAAAACAAGGCAAATCCTTAATAGAGTTATACATTAATTCAACAACATCAATAATATCAAGAAAGTGCGCTCCGCCTTTTTCTACAATCGAGCCTTTACGGTTAATTCGGTAGTTATATAGAAAATCTCTTACAATAGAAACACGTTTTGCCTTAAAGTATATGGAAAAGAAAAACGGGCCGTCCTCAAATATTAAGCCGTCAGGGAAACGGGCATTATATTTATCCAAAAAATTTTTGTGGTACAGCTTATTCCAAGCCATAACACACACATCCATAATAAACGGCAAAGTGTCATTATAGTCAAAGATACGGTTATCAAAGGTTTTATCAAAAAACGACAGATTAAAATATTTTTGCGATTCGTCGCTTTGCGCCTTTTGCTCGTCATATAATCTCACCGCACATATTGATATTTCGCTGTTTAATTCGGTTATATTTTTATAGAGCTTTTCAAGCATTGTATTTTCAACCCAATCATCTGAGTCAATAAAGCTGATAAATTCACCTTTTGCCCTATCAAGCCCAAAGTTGCGCGCGGAAGATAATCCGCCGTTTTTCTTATCAATTATTACAAATCTTGAGTCTTTATTTTTGTATTCTTCCAAAATTGCCCTTGAATTATCCGTTGAACCGTCATTTACACAGATTACTTCAAAATCTTGAAATGTCTGCGCAATTATTGAATCAAGACATCTTCTTAAATATTTTTCAACGTTATAAACAGGAACGATTATGGATATCTTCGGCATTTAACCTTAACCCCGCTTCTGCAAAATTTCTTCTTTTAATTTTGCCAGTTTTTCGTTCGTCTTTTCACTCATTTCAGTGTAGATTTTTGTTAATTCAGCGTAAAACATAGTATTCATTTCGTTTATACGGGTGTAAATTTGTTCAATATCTTCATCTCTGCTTGGAGTTTCAGAAGTGTTTAAAGGTACTTCTTTTATTTGAACTTGATTTTTAAGTTTCTCATTTACTTCATTTAGCTCTCTGTCAAGGCGCTCATGAAGCTCCTGTTTTGCGTTTGCATTTAATGTTTCCGTGTATTTATAGTTATTTGTAACTTCTTCATAAACTTTATTTATTTCCGCACCTTTTTTATTAATTTCGGAATTTATGTAATCGTAAATCTTTGTAATATCAACATATACCATGTCTTTTAATAAATTAACGGAATTTTTTAGTTCATTTGTAATTGTTTGAGCTTCATTTTGCGAGTAATTACGATTTTCATAAATTGTTTTTTCAAGCTGGTTAATTCTGCTTACAATTTCATATTCTTTATTATTTATTGTTTCTATTGCTGTTTTTGCGCCTTTATCAAGAGAATTTTTAATATAATTTTCGTAACTTTTAACAATATCTGTCAATTGAGCGCAATAAACTCCAAGTTTGCCTTGTATTATTGAATCTATTAATGTGCTATTTTCAAGATATTCTCTTTTATAAATTTTTCCGTTTTCAATATTTAATTTTTCACCGGAATTAAAAAGTACTTCGGGCGTTATTCCGCCATGAAAACTCTCGAATATTACTTGTTCGGGAGGTATAAAGCATATATAATCCCCTTGAGCTAAAGATAGCGCCATTGATTTAGCTTTTTCTAATTCACTTTCACTGCCGGTATTAATAAGTTTTATTCGCTCATCACTTTGAGAAGCATCTTGCACAAGTTCTTGCGATTTATCATTTGAACCGTTATTTATACAAATAAGTTCATAATCTTCAAATTTTTGGTTTAATATACTGTCAATACAATTTTTTATTGTATCTTGTGCGTTTTTATATATTACGATTATTGATACTTTAGGTTTAGTCATACATTATCTCTTTTTGGCTTTTTCCCATAATTTTTGAAAAATATTTTTTTTATTTTCTAATAGCACCTGCTCGGTTTCTTTAAGTTTATTTTCCATTGAAATTAATTTATTTTCGTATTTTATTCTCTGTTTATTTAATTTATTTTCAAACTCATCACGCAGTTCATTTATAAATTTATTTTGCGAGTATTCCCAATTATTTTGAACCTCGGTTAATATTTGCGTGTCTGCTTTTTGGTTTAACAGCTCTTTTAATGCTTCATCCTCAGACTTTCTTTCATTTAGTAATTTATAAATTTCGCCTGATGTATAATTTAATTTTTTATCAAAATCATGGCTGTTTTCATTAAGTTGTTTAAACGCTTTAGCTAATTCAGAGTTTGTATAAGCATAAACTTCACCAACCCTTAAATTAATCTCATTATTTATTATTTTAGATGAGTTTTTAATTTCTTCATTTAATTTTGTTTCAAGCTGATTAACTTTTTCAGAAGCATTATTTTCTGCTTTTTCGTACTGGTGGTCAATATAAGAATAAACCTTGTCTTTTGTTTGATTTAAGTTAGTTTTTATTTCATCAGACGTTTTATTAATGTATGAATATATATCATCTTTTGTTTGATTTAAATTGGCACTTATTTCATCAGATTTTTGATTTATGAATATATATAAATCTTCTTTTGTTTTATTTTGATATTCAACTGTTTCATTCGTTTTTTGATTTATATATGCATATAAATCGTCTTTTGTTTTATTTTGATACTCAACTGTTTCGTCTGCTCTTTGATCTATGTATGTATACAAATCATCTTTTACATTATTTTGATACTCAATGGTTTCATCGTTTTTTTGATTAATATATGTGTATACATCATCCTTTATTTTATTTTGGTACTCAATGGTTTCATCGGTTCTTTGATTAATGTATGTATATACATCATCTTTTATTGAAATAAAATAATTTTGATTAGCTTGGTTTTCCAGTGCTATTTTTTCATAAATATTTGTTATCTCATTTTGATGAGCTTGTATTGTTTGATTTATATCATCACGGATATTATTTGTATATTCATAATTTTTAGTTATTTCTTCATAAACATTCGATATTTTTTCATCCGTCTGCACATTGGAATAATCAATACCGTTAGTTATTTCTTGTTTTAACCAATCATTTGAAGCTGTTATTTTTTCCGTTAATAAATTTATATTTTGCTCGGAATTTTTTAAAATACTGCGTTTAGCTTCATTTACAATTTTTTCGGTATATTTATAATTTTTGTTGATATCAGTGTATATATTGGAAAATCTGTTATCCAATTCATCCTTTGGAGTAATTTGAGATAAAAGCCTGTCTTCAACCTCGTGGATATCCAAGTATTCATTAAATACTTTTTGATTAAATTCCTCAAAAGTTGAATTCATAACAAGTTTGTAGCCTTTAAAATGGTAAACCGATTTCCAGTATTCATCTTCTAAATTTTCTATTTCAAGACTCTCAAAAACTTTTTTCATTCCGAAAAAGAACTCGCGGTGGCAATTTTCTTTTAAAAGAGTGTATCTGTGAAATAAATCATTAATAATCCAACCTTGTATTTTCTTTTTTTCACTGTCCAAATAAGGAGTATTTTTAACCTTATCATAAGTCAACGAAACCATAGGTATGCGGTCTAAGACTCTGTTATTCATCTGGCGCATTGTAGAGGTTCTGCGGTTGACTCTGTAAGCATAAAAGTCTTTCCAAATAATTTTTATTCTGCTAGCAGGCAGGTATGAAAAATAGAAAAACGGTAAATCTTCATAAATATAGCCTTCAGGAAACTTTGCACGTGTCGATTTTAGATACAGTGCATTATACAGTTTATTCCATAACGCTACATTTATATCTAAAATTTGTTCTTTTGTATCTTCTGCGCTAAAAATACTATCAGCAAAGCCTTTTAACGGAGTAAGCGAATAATAATCTGATTCTATACGTTCTTTTGTAACATCGTCAAACTCATGAGCCATACACATAGTAATTTCCGTGCAATATTCAACTGCCGTATTATAAAGCTGTTCAAACATATCGGGAGCTATAATATCATCCGAGTCAACAAATCCGATATATTCACCTTTCGCAATTTCAATTGCACGGTTTCTTGCATAGCCCTGTCCCTGTCTTGTAGGGATTTCAATTAACTTTATCCTATTATCTTTTGCCATGTAATTTTTTACTATCTGAGCGGATTTATCCTCCGAGGCATCATTTACCATAATTATTTCAATGTCCTCAAGAGTCTGCGCAATAACAGAACGTAAACATTCATCAATATAATTTTCTACATTATTAAACGGTATAATTATTGATACTTTTGGCATTATTATCTCACTTCGTCAATTCATCCCTTAATTCGGCAACAATTTTTTCCGTGTATTTGTAATTTTTTGATATTTCCTCGTATATAAGATTTATTTCATTATTTTTCTTTTCTATTGCCTCATTAAGGTAATCGTAAACTTTAGGGAATACCTGCTGCGTTTTTTCTTCTATCGCCTCATTAAGGTAATCGTAAACTTTAGGGAATACCTGCTGCGTTTTTTCTTCTATCGCCTCATTTATATTATCATAGATTTCAATACTTACTTCCTGCACCTTTTTTTCAAGTGCTTCATTAACGTAAGTGTAAATTTGCGAAACTTCCTCATCAAACAGCTTTTTTAAGTACTCAAAAGACTCATTGGTAAATCCGTATATTTTATTGACTTCACTATACAGCTTTTTTAAGTCTTCATCTGTTGCGTTTATTAATATATTAGTAGTCGTTCCGCCTATATTATTTTTTAACGATTTACCAAACGAATTTTGCCTGTATTCCAATATTTTAGGCGCATATTTTGTATAAGTTAAATAATAGTAATAACAATCATAAACAGGATGTTCAAAAGGCATAAGCCACGGCTTAAATCTGCCCGATAAGTGCAATATAGAAGCATTTGTAAGACTTTTAGCTTTTATATTATTATATAAAAAGAACTGATAGTTCCATTTTTCATCAAGTTCTTTAATTTTTCCGTCAAGAACACAATTAATAATATCCTGATCCTGCCATAAAATTATGTCTTTATGTTTTTTGCCAAATTCAAACAACTCAGCACTTATTGCATTTTTACGCCAATAACCTAAATTTATCAGCATTACTCCCGCATTAAAGTATTTTTTTATGTTGAGTCTTTCTGACTCTTTTTTTGTTTCCACATCTAAGACCATTGCCGCGGGTGAATTTTTTATATCTGTATTAAATAACTCCTCTAAGGATGTTCTGACTATTACGTCACAATCTAAATATAAAATTTTATCGACTTTAGGCAAAACCTCGGGCAGTAAAAATCTGAAATACGTAGGCAGAGTAACATGATAATTTTTATAGTGTTTATTGTTATCTTTTAACATCGGGCAGGAGGAAAAATCTTTTACTTCCATTTTTATATATTCAATATTAAAATTTTTAATATTTTTTAATAATTCAATGTCAGATTTGTCACTCTTTTTTAATCCGCCGTCCAGTACGTATATATTGATATTATCTTTTACCGAAGCATTTTTTAATATTGAAACAAGAGAAACACTAAATTGTTCAATATAATTTTTATCAAGACTATAGCAAATATTGTATTCTGACATCTTTTTCTCCTTTGCGGACATTTAAAATTGTACTATACATACACAAAAAAAAACACTTATGTAATAATAATTAAAGTATTAAAAAAAAATGCCGATTATATATTTGGAAAAACAGGCAATAAAATGGAAACAATTGAAGATAGTGATTTAAAAAAAGTCGGACTTGAACTTATGTTCTTAACGCCTGAAAAATGCAGCCGTTCGGAGGGAATTTCTGCTGTCGAATTATCTAAATCACTTGGTATGCCTTTAGATACCGTAAAAAAGAAACTTAAAATCCTTTTGGATAAAGAAATAATAAGAGTCTACGGGATTAATCCGAAATTATGGAAATTTGATGAATATAAATTTCAAAAAATGGATGAAGATGATGAAGTATACAGGCTTTTATGCAACTTTGACGATGTCGATTTTGACAGGTACTTTTCCTATAATTAATTTTTAAATTTATAATTTTATAATTTTTCAAAAATAATACGATATTCATCGGATACTGCGTTTCTTTTTCACTAACCTCAACCAAAGGTTTCGTAACTCGCTTCACTACGTTTCGCTCAAACAGACGAAACCTCGCAGTTGTTTCGGCAAGTGAAAAATACGAAACTCCGTATATGATTTCATATCGTATTATTCTTAAAAATGGAAAAAATCAATTTATCAAAAAAGCCCTATGCGAATATGATTTTGTTACCTGTGAATGCTCCACAGGTGGGTAAGCGCCTTAACAAATCCGTTTCCTGCTGCAAGGCAGGTCTACTGCATTGTTATTAGAGTCTTCTTTCCCTTTTAATCAAGATGTAGGAACAAAATAAATACCCGCATAAGGCTCTTATATTATAACACCTTATTTTTCATTTTTCACTATATTATTGATTAATTTTACAGCCTCCGATAATAATTTATCTTTAGATTTTTTATCGGAAGCGGAATTTATTGTAATATCAGGAATAATACCTGTTTTTTCTATGTCCTCGCCGTTAGGCAGTATGTATTTTTCCGTTGTTATTATTAAACCTGTTTTATTCGGCATAGGAATTACCCGTTGAATTGTGTTTTTACCGTATGTATTTTCGCCCATAATTATCGCATTAATATCACTTTTGAGCGCACCAGCCAGTATTTCCGCAGCACTTGCCGTCTTTTCATTCACCAGTATTATTACGGGCTTAGGTTTAAATACCGATTTTGTATCCGCATTTATCTTAAATATCGGCACACCCTTTTTCTCTATACTTAATATTAATCCCTCTGCTATCATCATATCAGCCATTTGAACGGCATTTGCAAGTATCCCGCCGTAATTATTTCTTAAATCAATAATTAATGCTTTAGTTCCGTTTGTTTTTTCAAGTATATTTCTAAAATCTATAAGCGCTTTTTCACCCATTATCGTCGACAACGTTATTATTCCGATGTTATCCTTTGTAATGACATATTTCATTGTATCAATCGGAATATCACCGCTTTTAAGCTCTTTTACAAGTATTAAATTCCCGCGCTTTATCTCTACTTTATGTACTTTGTCTTTCCCCGAATTAATATAATTTTGAATTTGCTCTATTGTCATTTTATTAATGTTTACATTGTCAATTTTAACAATATAATCTCCGGGCATTATATTTTGCTCTTTTGCGGAAGAATTTTTTATTACTCTGTTTACAATAAGCCCTTGCGCGGATTTATTTAAGGTTAAACCTACTCCCGTTATTTTAGAATCCATTATGACTTTTTGCCGCTTGTAATTATTGGATTTTAAAAACCTTGTATATGGATCATTCAAACTGCTTAACATTGTATTTATTGCAACTTCGCAGTCCTCCATGGTCTTAATTTTATTATTGTATCTGTTTCTCCACCTGCGCCAATCCTGATTATTCATTGTTTTGTCGGTATATTCACGTCTTGCTGTGCGCCAGGCATTAATATAGACTCTTGCAGGCGCTATTTTTTGAGTCTGCCTTATACTCTCTATTGCGTTTTTCATCGGGGCATAATTTATTTTTTCCAACGGATTAAATTTTATATCAATTATTATCGCAATGATTAATATTGAAAACGTATAAAATAATATATTTTTAATTTTAAAATTTTTATCCATATATTAAATTATCCCACAAATTATGTTTATTTGTTATAATTATTTTTATGAGGAAGTTATTAAAAGATTATTTATACATATTTTTTGTAGTGGCAGTTTTGTTTTTCATCAGCGATTTGCCGTCATTTTCGCGGACTTTAAAGTTCGCACAAGTCTCTGACATCCACTTTTCAACAGTTAGAGAAGATAACGGCTATAAACTTTTATCAAAAACAAAACCGCTGTTAATCGACGCTATTTCACAAATTAATAAAGAAAAAAATATTGATTTCATCGTAATAACAGGCGACGGAATTGACAGACCTAAAAAAGATGACGCAATTCAGCTTTTTGATTTGTTAAATACACTAAACCGCCCATGGTATTATGCACTTGGCAATCACGACACAACAACAGACGGATATTTAACAAAAACTATCTTTTTGAAACTGTTAAAAGAAAAAAATCCGAATTATACTTTTGACTCAACCTACTATACATTTAAGCCTAAAAAGGGATTTAGATTTATAGTTCTTGACGGGGCAAAAAATAAAGGATTTACTTCCAACGGAATTTTGCCGAAAGAAGAACTTGAATGGCTGGATAATGTTTTAAGCCAATCTCAAAAAGATGTGGTTTTAATTTTCATTCACTTCCCGCTTGTTACGCCATACGATTCGCCTCATCACGAAATTTTAAACGCTGATGAGTATAAGGCAGTCCTTAATAAATACAAAATGCCCATAGCAATCTTTTCGGGGCATTATCACATGACTAAAATATTTAAACGCGGGAATATTCTGCATATTTCAACTCCATCTTTGGCGGGTTATCCTAACTCTTTCAGAATTGTTGAAGTTGATAACAGAAGAAATAAAGTTATATTTAACTTTAAATTTATGGAAACAAATTTAAAAGATTTTCAGGCAAAAACCCGTTTAATAACACTTGGCGGGGCAGGATATTACGGCAAAGAGCGCGACAGAAACACACAAATTATTATTGAGAAAAAGTAACGGCGGTTTTATGACAAAAAAAGATGATTTTAAAATTATATTTCGCGGGATAAGAGGCTCATATCCCGTTGCGGATAAAAATTTCCTTAAATACGGAGGTAATACCTCCTGTGTTGAGGTTATTGCAGGCGGAAAAAGAATTATTTTAGACGCAGGGAGCGGAATAATTCCGCTCGGTGATAAAATCTATAAAGAGTATATTTCTTCGGCTGAAAATCCGCAAGACAGGCGTCCTATGGATATTATCCTGCTTTTAACCCACGTTCATCAAGACCATATACAAGGACTCAACTTTTTTAAACCGATTAACGTACCGTCAACTAAATTTTCTCTTTTTGGGTACAGCGGGTTTGATTGGGGACTTGATGAAACTCTGTCGGAGCTGTGCTTTGGAAAGTCTTTTCCAATTAATTTATATGATATTACCGCAAATATATATATTTCTAATATATCGGAAACGGATGTCATTACAATTAATAAAGAAAATGAATTACCTGTTTTAAAACGCGTAAGTGATATAGAACAAATAAAACCCAAGAAAGACGAAATTGTTATTTCCATGGCAAAACTCAATGCACATCCTAACTTTGGTGTTATGAGCTATAAAATTACCTATAATAATAAATCCGTAGTTTATGCAACCGACACGGAATGTTATTTTGGAGGAGCAAAAAAATTGGAATTGTTTGCAAAAGATGCAAATCTTTTAATTCATGACAGCCAATATACAACGGAAGACTATCTTTCAGCCGCGGCCCCAAAACAAGGTTTTGGGCATTCCACATTTGATATGGCAATTCAAACGGCGAAATCCGCTAATGTTAAACAGCTCGCATTTTTCCATTTTGATCCGTCTTATAACGATGAAAAATTGACTAATATTGAAAATTACATTAAAAAAAATAACGATAACTGTTTTCTTGCAAAAGAAGGACTTGAAATTTGTTTATAAATAAACTGCTTTGTTTGATTTTTACGGGGTTATTTTTTGCTTTATCCTGCTTTGCTGAAGTTACACCGATAAAAGCGGAAAATAATGCTTACAGACACAATAACAAAGGACTTTTATACTTAGAGGACAAATATTATTACGGCGCAATTAAAGAATTTCAAATAGCTATTGATTTATGCCCCGATAAACAAGCAACCGCAGTTTTTTATGTTAATCTCGGCAAAACTTATGAGGCAATAGGATATTATGAATTGGCAAGACACTGTTTTGAAAAAGCAGTATCGCTTGACCCGCTTTGTTTTGAATATTATGTAAACTTGGCGGAAAATTACAAAAAACTCGGCATTACAGATGAACAACTTGAAATCTATAAATCAAAAGTCAATTCTCCGTTAAGCAATATTGTTATAGGACTTTTATATATTCAAAACGGACATATAACCACAGGTATAACAGTTCTTGATGATTTTTGCGACAAAGAACCTAATCTTATTATAACGGCAGGTGTAAAAAACTATATAAAAAACCTAACGGACTTATAATAATTTCTTTCCGTGCGAGTCACTCCCGCCTGTTTTAATTAAATGATATTTATCGGCTATTTTTTCAACCGTTTCTTTTTTATGGAATTTAACAAAACGTCTAAGTCTTTTATATTTATAATAAACTTCAACTCCGTCCAAGCCCATTTCCACTAAATCTCTGACAAATTCATCCAATGAAAGTGTCCAATAACAACAAGGATGCGCTAAAACAGCTATTGCCCCCGCTGATTTTATTTTTTCAATAACTTCTTCGGGGTTTCTCAACCGTAACATCCTGTATAACACGGAAGAACACCCTATTTTGTTTTTTGAATACAGAGTTTTTAAATTTTCATTATCAATATCTATTCCGTAACCTAAAATATGTATAACATTTCCGCGGTAGAAGCAATCAAACTCAACTCCCGGAATTATCGTATCTTCTTTTAATATATTAGAGCTTAAATATGCGTCAATGGTATTATGGTCTGTTACGGAGAACAACCTTAATGCCTTTTGATTAACCTGCGCCATTACTTCACAGGGAGTCATCTTTCCGTCGGAAAAATCAGTGTGAATGTGCAAATCCACATTATTTTTGTAATCTTCTTCGTTGAGTGATTGTAATATTTTCTTTAATTCTTCTTTATTCATGCTATTAATATGCTAATATAAAACATAAAAAAGGGAAAGTATGACAAAAAAAAATTCTAATAAATTTACAGGTGTTTTTAAAATATTTTTTTCAAGCATTAAATCATATTTTTTGTATCTTGACCAATGCGCAAAACAGCTGGCATTCCCTGTTTTCGGTCAAGTATTAAGTATAATCGCAATTTTTGCCTTTACTCACTTATTTGTTTCTAATTTTGAAAATATTAAAAGTTTTAACTCTTTTTTTGCAAATGAAAAAAATTTAATAATAACTTTTTTTGTTATATTATCACCATTATTTTTTATTCTTATGAAAGCAATTTTTGACTATCTTATTGCATTTGCTTCTCTTAACCTTTTGTTTTACACAACATCAGGAAAATCCAAAGTAAAAAATATTGATTTTAAAGCAAATAATAATGTTATTAAACGTAAACTTCCAGCATATATATTACTTATGCTTATTGTGAGTTTAATTACCATAATATCGGTTATTCCGCCATTAATACTGATTTTACCGTTCTTATGCTTATGTTTTCAAATATTTGCACTTGAAGGTGATGTTTCCGCTTTTTATTCCGTTAAAAGAAGTATTGAGCTTGTTAAAAGCAACATAATACCCGTAATTATTATGTTATTACTCTGTTATTTCACCACTTATGAATTTTTACCTAATCTGTTTTTATGGGCATTTGATAAAATTTCTTTCTCAACTTTTGTTATCGGAAGATTTGAAACATTTTTCAATATTATTCCTTTTTCAGATTTTAACAATAATTTAAAATTAATTGCTGACACTATGACCTCGGGAATAGTCCAAACTCCCGATAATCTTCTTAATCCGCTGGATAGCGCTATGGCTGCATACAAGTTAATGATTTCTTTTATTATTATCGGATTTACACTTCCTTTTAGGTGCTGCTGTTTTACGGAATTATATAAATTATTTGACGCGGGTAAAATTAAAGAAAATTCAAAACAAACCGAAGAAATTATAAAAAGAGCTACTGGAAGAAAAAGAAAAAATGTTTAAATGCAAAAAATGTAATTCAATTGATAAATTTGAATTAATGTTTAATCCCGATTACAAAGGAGAAAAAACATTTTTAACCGAATATACAAAAAACGGTGATATTAAAATCACCGTTGACGGTTATACTTTTATTCCCGACATTAAGTTTATGAACGCCCATGCAGTCTGCCGTTACTGCGGAAATATAAACTGCTGGGATTATAATTAAATTTGTTGCAACTGCAACTTTTTAATAAAAATAAAGACTTTTGTTTGCGATGTCTTGAGCAAACAATACGGTGAGAGTCCTATTATTTAAAGAAAAAGAAACTGTCGAAGATGGGACTCGAACCCACAAGGCGTGAACCACATGAACCTGAATCATGCGCGTCTACCAATTTCGCCACTTCGACATAGTTTCTAAGTATTCAATTGTCAGATTAACTCAGTCGTCTGTGGCTCATGGTTTTCTCTCCGTTCAAACCCCTCTCCTCGAAAGGTACACTGTACCTTCCTCGTCGGCAGAGTGCCACTTCGACATTGTCCTATTTATTCTAACATAAATATATAAAAAAGGGAGAGTGTGCGAACTCTCCCTTTTAATTATTATTTATTATATGGTTTTAAAGACTCGGTAAATATAGCTTTTACCGTTTCTTTATTACCGTCAACAGGGGCAATTGCAAGTAAACCCGATAATGACGGAGTTTCAAAGGTTAAATTAACAAGTTTATCTATATCTGCTTCAGAAAATCCTTCATCTGATAATTTTTTCTTTATTCCAACAGAATATAACCATTCTTCTACTTTTTTAGCGGCAAATTCCGCTTCATCAGGTGTTCCTTTTAATTCGGGTATTACTGTATGGAACAAGGTCGCTATTGTTTTTGCTTTCGCAGGATAGATGTACTTAATTACCGCAGGTAATATCATTGCAAGCCCTAATCCGTGTGATAATTTCGGTTTAACTCCGCTCAGGGGATGTTCAAGAGCATGCGTAAAATGTAATAATCCGTTATCAAAACTTACTCCGCCTAAAATCGAAGCATAAAGCAAGAAATACCTTGCCTCTTTATCGTTAGGATTAGCATTTATCTTCGGCAAATACTTTCCTACAAGTTCAATACATTCTTTTGCCGTTGATACGGATAAAGGCGAAGCGACTTTTGATGTTGCTGCTTCAACAGAGTGGTTAACCGCATCTATTGATACATATATTGTCTGCTCCGGTGATAAATTCATCATCAAAGCAGGGTCATCTATTGAATATGACGGATATATGCAATCATAAGCAATAGCAGGTTTATATTGAGTTTCAGGAATAGTAACAACCGCAAATCTGTTTGTTTCCGTTCCCGTACCGTGAGTTAAATTTATTGCCACAATAGGAACGGCTTTTTCGGGAATAAACTTAAATTCCATAACTTCACGCGCACTAACACCGTTATTAGCCAGTAAAATCGCTGCTGTCTTTGCCGCGTCAATAGGTGAGCCACCGCCTATACCCATAACAGCTTTTGCACCAAATTCCCGCCCCAGTTTTGCAGCCTCATCAACCGCTTCAACCGTCGGATTCGGCGTTACTTCAGCATAATTTACATATAAAATACCGTTATTTTTAAACGCTTTTTCAATTACTTCCCAAGCTCCCGAGGATTTATAAGCATTTCGCCCTGAAACTACAAGCACTTTATCAAGTCCTTTTGATTTCATGTCCTTTGCAATATCTTCCATTTTGTTAATAGCCCCAAAACCAAAATATACATTTGGCTTTACTCTTAACTCAACAACAGAGTTAATATCAACTTCACTTTTCCACATAGGGTTCTCCTTTCTTGAATATCCGATTATACAATATTTTTTGCAATTTTGAAATAAAATTTTTATGTTGACTCCGCTATTCTTATCCAATATACTAAAAATAAACACGAGAGGGGAATATGGAACAAATTGATGCGGCTGTTCAGTCATATAAAAAACCGGAATCACTGATTTATTCTTTATTAAGCCTTAAAAACTCTTTAAACTTTGATAAAGAGGAAAATCCTAATTTTTACCTTGATACCATTTGGATAGATGACGATTTATCAGGTGAAGATACGGTTAAACATTACAAAGACCCTGCTTTTATTGAGGCTATGGCGCCTATTAATATTAAAGTCAGAGTTAATAAAAAAAAGTTCAGACCCGGAAGAACCGTTTTAACTTGGCCTATTCCGCCTTATATTAAAGATTATCTGCCTAAAGATTTAAAAAGATATATTAGAGCTTTCTTTACCTTCGGACTTACAACCGAAGATGATATCCGCTATCAGTGGGCTATAAATAATACTAAAGCAAAGAAATTATTTATATTACACGATGATATTCTTTTTACGGGAAATATAATAAAAAAATTTTTTAATACTTTTCAAAAAAATTCAAACTTAATTATTGCAGGGGATTTGGGATTATGCTGGATGTGCCCTCATAATAACATTTGCTCTCCCGAAAAAATATTAAAAAAAATATATCCATCACCAATTTATCCTAAAACAAAAAGACGTGAATGCACTGAATTGCGTTTATTTACAAGAGATTACGAACGACTGTGCCGAATAAGTGAATGGTGCTGTATGCTAGATGTTGAAAAAACCAAAACATTAAAATCCCACTTCGGAAACTATATTGACGGCGGTGATGTTGCTTGTTATTGGTTTGAAGAAGTATTTCATTCGGGATACGACTTCACCGACCCGCTTTTATCCGTAGAGGAGAAACTAAAATATTATAACCATCCTTGGCAAGGACACAGCGGACATAGTGTTTGGGAAGATCAAGGCAATGGTATTCAGCCTTATGATAAAGATTTAATCAATAAAAAATTACTCGAAGATTTTAATTATAAATTAAATTACTAAGCCTTGCCTTAAAAATTTAATATTATAAAATGTTCTTATAAAGGACAAAAAATGCATTACAAAAGCTGTCAATGGGTAAATAGAGGTATAGAATTCCGCACCGATAACCTTAGAATATGCTGCTACGGTTATCTTCAAGGACGCGAAACGGAATATCAAACAACAATCCGCGAAAATTACCACGGTGAGCTTATTGATTGGAATGAAATTTTTAAAATCAAAGATGAATTAAAATCAATGCATAAACAAGGTAAGTATTTAGAAGCCTGCAAAGACTGCATTTATCTTCAGGAAAAAGATTGGGATGAAGAAAATTATATAAATCATTTTACTCTTAACCATTGGACTAAATGCAACTGCAATTGCACATACTGTTATACTAAAAATGATAAAAAAGCCTTTAATTCATACAAAGAATATCCGCTTTACCCGATAATTAAAGATATGTTTAAAAAAGACATCATAAAAAAAACGGCTGAGTCCTGTATAATCTTTGGCGGGGGTGAACCTACAATTTTAAAGGATTTTGATAAACTTATTGACCTTTTTTTAGAAAAAGGTTGTAAAAATATAAGAATTAACTCCTCGGGGATTAAATATTCAAAAAGTATTGAAAAAGGATTGAAATTAGGGGCTATAAGCCTTGTTATCTCTACTGACGCAGGCTGCCGAGAAACTTATGAAAAAATCAAAGGAGTTAAAACATATAAAAAAGTTTGGGGAAACATCCGTAAATACGCGAAAGCCCAAAAAGAACCTAATCTTTTAAAAGTAAAATTTATTCTTTACCCTAACGTAAACGACAATTATGAAGAAATAAATAAATGGTTTGACGAGGTAGTGAAAAACGGGGTTAAAGCTGTCAGCTTAAGCGTTGAACAAGATTGGTATAATACTCATCAACCCGAATTTACGCCTCAAATATATGAACAAATCGCGTATATGGAAACCCGTGCAAAAGAACTAAATCTTGATATGGAGATATACTGCGAAGCTCTTGCAGTTTTAAGGGAACATAAGAATAAATAAAAAAAGAGGTTTAAAACCTCTTTAAAAATGGTAGTCCCAAGGGGATTTGAACCCCTGTCGCATCCGTGAAAGGGATGTGTCCTAGGCCTCTAGACGATGGGACCAAGTAACATATATAAGTTTATCTAAAGCATAATTTAGAGTCAAGTGCTTTGATAAAAATGTTCTCTTTTTTATGTTATATCTGTAATTCATTTGATATTACTCACATGTATACCTTGTTGACTATACTGACAGGTCATAGTTTCCTTCAATTTTTTTAACTATTTATTTAATAGATAAATTGTTTTATGTAAAGGTATTTTTTTAGTAATGTCAAAAAGAAAATATAAAGAAATGAATTTATATGACTTGATATGTTCTGCACAGGAAGATGATTATGATGCTCTTGAAGAACTTATCAGACGTGAACAGAAAAATGTCTTTGCGTCTTTTTGTTATCTTGGTGCTCAACGCGAAAATTTATCCGATTTAACTCAAGAAGCATTATTTAGAGTTTCTAAAAATATTAAGAATTTAAAAAATCCTAAACTTTTTAAATCCTGGCTTGGTCAGATTATTTCTAATTTATTTTATGATGATTTAAGAAAAAAACAGCGTATTCCCGATTCTGTTTCCATTGAGTCTTACTGGTTAAATGATGATACCGCTGATGATAACGTATTAAATATTTGTGATAATACAACCAAGCCCGATGAAAAAACTCTTGGAAAAGAGCTTACTGATGTTATTAGAGAAATGATTGGCAGGTTGCCCGAGCATTTTAGGCTGGTAATTATTTTGCGCGAGCTTCAAGGGCTTAGTTATGAAGAAATTGCCAAAATTACTCATACTAATGTCGGCACCGTTAAATCGAGAATATCTCGTGCCAGAAATAAACTGCAAGAGTGCCTTAAACCTTATTTGACTTAACTATGGGAGATTAACATTGAATAATTCCGTTTGTAAAAAAGTAGTATCCATGCTTGCTTTATATATTGAAAATAAACTTGATGACAATGAAAGATTGTTTGTGGAAAATCATTTTGCCGTTTGTCCCGATTGTTATCAAAAATTTCTTGAAATGAAAGAAATTATAGGTAATCTTCATTATGAATATAAAAAACTTCTTAATGAATTTGAACGGATTGAAGCAAATAAAATCTTTAATATTAGAGAATATGAGATGTTTTACAAAAATATTTCTCCATATATTGATGATGAACTTTGTTACGATGAAAGTATTAAATTCAGAAAGTATTTGTTAAAATCTAAACCGGCTAGGGCAGAACTCGCTTCTGCTTACGGCTTAAAAAACAGTATAAAAAACTCTGTTGCAACTTATAAAGATAATTTGAATATCAATTTTCCAAAAAAAATTGTTAATATGCTCAAAGAAGAGAATAAGGACTCTTTTGAAAATGTATATAAACGTGCTGCTCTTGTTTTAGGTTTTATGATTACAGCGCTTATTATTGCTTCAGTTTATATGGGCTTTAATTATTTTAATCAATCCGTAGCTCACGATAAAATCGGTTATGCTCGGGAGTCTTTTTATTTTCCTTATAGTGATGATGAAATGGTGGAGTTTTCTTTCGACGGAAATGAGGTTTTGTTGAGTTATAAATAAATTAATATGGAAAATCTTATTGACTGTGTTATATTTAAAAAATATGAAACAATCACATGTAAAACTTCCCGATTATCTTAAGCGCGGAATTATTGACACGGAAAAAACAAAAACAGTAAGGCATATTTTAAAACAAAACTGTCTTAATACGGTATGTGAAGCGGCAAGATGTCCGAATAAAAGTGAATGCTATAATAAAAATACGGCTACATTTTTAATTATGGGGAATAATTGCACTCGTAACTGCCGTTTTTGCAATATTAATTGTGCTTCTCCCGAGCCTTTAAACCCCGATGAACCTAAAAATATAGCTGACGCGGTATTTAAATTGGGATTAAAATATGCAGTCATAACCTCTGTTACACGTGACGATTTAGCTGACGGCGGAGCGGGGCATTTCGCCGAGGTTATTTATCAAATCAGAAAATATGCTCCTAATGTTAAAATTGAAGTGCTTACTCCCGATTTTAAAGGGAATAAGGATGCAATTAATACTGTTATAAAAGCTCAGCCTGATGTATTTAATCATAATATTGAAACAGTACCATCTTTGTATAAAATAGCCCGTCCACAGGCTGATTACAAGCGTTCTTTAGAATTTTTAAAGTATATAAAAGAGAATTCAAATATTTTAACTAAAACAGGCTTAATGGTCGGACTTGGTGAAACTAAAGACCAGCTTATTAGCGTTTTTAAAGACTTAGTTGAAATAAATTGTGATATTGTTACGATAGGGCAATATATTCAGCCGACAAAGCAACATCTTCCCGTGATTAAATACTATAAGCCCCACGAGTATGATGAACTGGCTGAAATCGCAAAGAAATCAGGTATAAAACACACCTTTTTCTCTCCGCTTACTCGCAGTTCATATAAGGCTTTTGAAGTATTCGAGAAAAAGTAAAATTATTTATCAAAATCAAAAAGGTCTTTTAATTTAACATCTAAGGCTTTGGCTATTTCTATTACCGTATCCAATGAAGGTTTAGAATATGCAATTTCTATCTTACCGACAAAATTAAGCCCTTTACCTATTTTATCCGCAAGCTCCTGCTGAGTATAGCAAAGTTCCTGCCTTCTTTTTTTTATATTCTTGCCTAATTTTTTATAAATACCCATATTCATAATACATAAAGAATATATTTAAATCCCCTAAACTTATACGTATTGACAATACGTAAAAATTGACATATTATAACTACAACAGTCATTTTGGGAGTTTAATTTATGTTTCGGGAAAATTGTATTCAAAAAAATGGTTTTACACTTTCTGAAGTACTTATAACAATAGTTGTCATAGGTGTGATAGCAGCAATAGCTATTCCTATAATAAACAGCAGTATGTTGAAAAAAGATTTGGAATCAAAATTTTTAAAAGTATACAGCGGATTAAATCAATTTTCGAAAAAATTTTTCTTTAATGAAGGCATAAGTTTTGCGGAATATTGTTTGAGCGTTGCTCCATCTACTTTTATGAACAAATTCATATCATATTATAATATATCCGGTTATGCCTCGAAGGATATGTATGCAACACCAACCGAGGATTTAGATAATAATTATAGTTTAAAAAGCATATCCGGTATCAAATCCAAAATACATGGATATTGTGATAATACAGGTTTTGTATCGGATTTATCCGGAGCTTTATATAAATTTAATGATAGTCCATCATTATATAACGGACCCGTTGTTTGTGTTGATATAAACGGACTTAAAGGACCTAACAGAGTAGGCTATGATTATTTTCTTTTTGTTTTTACCATGGATAACAAGGTAATTCCTATGGGAATGTATGATAAAAATAATCCGCCATATGGACAAAAAGATGGTTCGGGCGAGTTATTTTCAACGGAATGCACTAAGACTGGCAACGTTGGATGGGGATGTGCTTATTATGCTTTAAAAAATGCACATCCACAAAATCCATCTAAAAAATATTGGGGTGATTTTATTTAAATTTGTTTTTCTCTTCTGTAATTTTCTAAATAAAGTATTATTCTTTCTTTAAATATAATAAAAAATACGCCTACACCTACAAGCATTACAGCATTAAAAAATGTGAACCATACTATTTTGTTGCCGTTTAACAGTTGGGGCATGTTAAAAATCAACACGCTAAAAAGCAACCCTAAAGTAAGTAATAAATATATTACCGAAAAACGTACAGTAAATTTATACATAAAAAACCGCCTTTTCTTCCTTATAAATTAAAAAATGACACTATAAAATGAACACTCACTTCAGGTGTCAGATGAATAGGAAGCTAAACAGTTTAATAATATTTTTCTCATAACCGTATTATAACATTTCTTGTGCAAAATTAAAAGCCCCCATGATTTCATGGGGGCTTTTTGTTAAGTTTTATTTTTTATGCTTTTTCACACTCAAAGACAATTTTTTCATCTTTTAGCTTAAGAACAATTTTATCGCCTTGTTCATATTTACCTGATAAGATTTCTTCTGCCAAACCGTCTTCTATTCGTTTTTGAATTAATCTTCTTAACGGTCTTGCTCCGTATGCTTCCGAATATCCTGCATTGCCAAGATAATCTTTAACTTCATCGGTTACTTCTATTGTTAAGTTTTGTGATTCTAAGCGTTTGAATAAGTCATTAAGCATTAAATCTACAATTTCACGGATTTCTGGTTTAGACAGATGAGCAAATACAATAATATCGTCAATTCTGTTTAAGAATTCGGGACGGAATGATTTTTTCATTTCTTCCATAACCGTATCTTTTAATTTTTCGTATTTGTCTTTTTGTTCATCTTCGGCAACGCTGAAGCCAAGTTTACTTGTATTTGTAATCATGCTTGCTCCGACGTTACTTGTCATGATGATAATTGTATTTTTAAAGTTAATATGTCTGCCTTTAGAATCAGTTAATCGCCCGTCATCAAGTATTTGAAGCATTATGTTAAATACATCGGGGTGTGCCTTTTCAATTTCATCAAAAAGAATTACGCTGTAAGGTTTCTTTCTGATGATTTCGGTTAAATGTCCGCCGTCATCAT
Organism: Candidatus Gastranaerophilales bacterium; assembly: GCA_947584965.1. Classification (GTDB taxonomy): domain Bacteria; phylum Cyanobacteriota; class Vampirovibrionia; order Gastranaerophilales; family Gastranaerophilaceae; genus Avigastranaerophilus. Next base: position 39,841 of record CANPWQ010000001.1, read on the forward strand.
AGCCGACATATCCGGGAGGCGAACCGATTAATTTTGCGGTTGAATGTTTTTCCATAAATTCTGACATATCAACACGAATCATATTATCTTCACTGCCAAAAACAGCTTCCGCTAATGCTTTTGCAAGTTCTGTTTTACCTACACCCGTAGGCCCTGAGAAGATAAAACTTCCGATTGGTCTGTTTGGTGATTTCAAACCTACCCTTGCGCGTCTTATTGCTTTTGATAATGCAACAACTGCCTGATCTTGACCGATTACGCGTTTATGCAGTGTTTCTTCAAGTTTTAATAATCTTTCACTTTCACCCTCGGTTATTTTTGTTGTAGGTATACCTGTCATTTGGCTTACAACTTGAGCTACCTGTTCTGCAGTAACCGTAGGTTTATTTTCTTCATTATCTTCACGCCATTTTAATGACATCTCACGAATTTTTTCTTTTAAGTCCGCCTCATCATCTCTTAAATTTGAAGCTGTTTCAAATTCTTGATTTCTTATGGCTTCTTCTTTTTCCTTTATAACAGCTTTTAACTGTTTTTCAAGTTCTTTACCCTCAGGCGGAAGTGCGCTTGTTTGTATTCTTAACTTTGACGCAGCTTCATCTATTATATCTATTGCTTTATCGGGTAAAAATCTGTCTGTTATGTATTTGTATGAAAGTTCTGTTGCTGCTACAATAGCTTCATCAGATATTTTTAACTTATGGTGGTCTTCATATTTGGGTTTTAACCCTTTTATTATTTCGATAGTATCTTCAACAGACGGTTCTTCTATTATTATGGATTGGAAACGTCTTTCAAGTGCGGGGTCTTTTTCAACGTATTTTCTGTATTCATCAAGTGTTGTTGCACCTATAACTTGTATTTCGCCTCTTGAAAGAGCAGGCTTTAATATATTTGCAGCGTCAATAGCACCTTCTGCCGCACCTGCTCCTATCAAAGTGTGCATTTCATCAATAATAAGTATAATATTCCCAGCTTGACGAATTTCATCCATTATCTTTTTAAGACGTTCTTCAAATTCGCCTCTGTATTTTGTTCCTGCAACAAGTAACCCCATATCAAGCTGGATTACTTTTTTGCCGTCTAAAATATCGGGAACTTCCGAGTTAACAATTCTTGCTGCTAATCCCTCGACTACCGCAGTTTTACCTACACCCGGTTCACCTAAAAGTACGGGATTATTTTTTGTTCTTCTTGCCAGAATTTGTATAACACGTTCAATTTCTTTTTCTCTGCCGACAACAGGGTCAAGTCTTTGTTCTTGCGCTGCAAGCGTTAAATCCGTACCAAATTCGTCAAGACTCGGCGTTTTTGTTTTTCCGCCGGATGCGCTTACTGTTGACGTTGTTTGTGTGGGTTTTGTTTCGCCCAGCATTTTTATTACGTTGCTTCTTACCTTATTCAAATCAACGCCTAAATTTTCCAGCACTCTTGCCGCAACGCCTTCGCCCTCGCGAATTAATCCAAGCAGTAAGTGTTCCGTGCCTATATAATTATGTCCCAGTTGTCTTGCTTCATCCCAAGATAATTCTAATACTCTTTTTGCTCTTGGCGTAAAAGGAATTTCTACCGCAACAAAGCCCGAACCTCTGCCTATAATTTTTTCTACCTCAACACGTGCATCTTTTAATGTTACGCCCATTGTTTTTAATGTTTTTGCCGCAACACCGGTGCCTTCTCCGATTAATCCTAAAAGCACCTGCTCCGTACCTACAAAATTATGACCCAGTCTTCTTGCTTCTTCTTGTGCAAGCATTATTACTTTTATAGCCTTTTCGGTAAAACGTTCAAACATTGCTTTACTTCTCCTAATAAGACTCTTATATAAAATATTTTACACCATAATCAAAATTATACAATCGCTTTATTGTAATTCATTCAGTTTTATTTTTGCGGGATTATATTCTTTTGATACTTCAATGGCTTTTTGATATTCGTCTTTTGCTTTTTCTTTTTCGTTCATTTTTTCATATATCATACCGTATATATAATGTGTTTCGGGATCTTTATATGATATTGATATACTTTTTTCTATATATTTTTTTGCTCTTTGAATATAGTTATTATTCAACAAAACTCTTGCCGTGTATTTATATATTTCACGGTTAAATTTTTCTAAATAAGTAATTTTTTTTATTATTTTCTCTATAATTTCGGTTTGGTGATACTTAAACAACATCTCTAAATCCTGCTCATAATAATTTCTTATTTGAAAATAAGTAGGATTTCTGGTGATATTTTCGCCATTAATTATATTAATTAAACACAAAAGCCAGTTAACTGCAGAAGATGAACCGTTGATTAAGGTTAATATTACTTTTGCTTCATCCAACTCGCCGGTCAGAAATTTTACATAAGCACATCCGTATAAATTCTCGGCTTTATTAAAATATTCCAAAGCGTTTTCAGGTTCTATACTTTGCAGTGCTGCTTTTGCCTTTGTATTATATTCTTTTTCAGCGTCCAAGGCTTTTTTATTCATTATACTTTATTTTGTATAGGAGTTGAATTAATCTCATTTTGCTTCATTTTAGCGCGTTCCTGCATTATAAATGCTCTTGCACTCGGATGAATATTGTTTGAATATGCACCTTTAATTAATTTATCTATTTCAACATCGGTTTCATTTTTCGGTGTTTCTTTTAATTTTTCATTATACTCAACCATAAAAGCTACAGGATCGGCTTTTAGTTTTTTAATTTCATCAAAAGTAAATTCTTTATATTTACATTTTTCATTGTTTTCCATACACATTTCTGCCTGTATTGCGTATGAGGTTAATTTTGGTACGGTATTTAAATCTATTGTTTTATTAAATGCTTCGTGTGCCTCATCAGTCATTGCTATTTGCATATAAGCACTTCCTAAGTAATACCAGGCTACTGCACTTGATGTATCTTTTGTTGTATACTCTTTTAAATCAGATATACAGCCTAAATAATTTTTCTGCTTATATTTATTTATAGCCTCTTTTATTATTTTATCATCGCTGCTTGCGGCATTTACCGGAGCTGCAATACCGAAAACTCCCGTAATTGTTAAGATAAGCACTGCCAATAATATTTTTTTCATATATTATCCTCTTAAAATATTCTGATTTACCAAAATTACCTATTATAGATTATATACCCATTTTTTCAAAAAATATAGTATTATACATTTCTTATATGAATTCTTTAATTTTATTTCATATTTTTGAAGTAATTATTTCAATAAATACTATATTAACATTTGTAACAAAGGTATAATGTAATATGTAATTGTTGAGTAAACATTTTGTTTAATGATTATAATTCGGAGGAGAGATGAAAATCAAAATTAAAGAAACGGTTAAGGCTAAAAAAGGCTGGAGTTTGTATAAACTTGCGCAAGTGCTTGATTTACCTCAGCAGACTGTTTATTCTTGGGCTAATGGCAGGACTCAACCCAGTTACGAAAATATGGACAGATTATGTGAAACTATTTGCTGCAGTGTTGGTGATTTATTTGAAGCAGAGCCTGTTCAACAAAAACTTAACCTTGCCGTTAATCAATAGTATTTAATTCCCTGTGTGCGTCCTGTACTGTTTTTATGACGCTAATTTCCCTGTTTACCTTTTCGGTAGTTAAATATATTAAATATTCTATATTACCTTTTTGTCCTTTTACGGGCGAAAAGGTTAAATTTTTTGTGTTTAATCCTTTTTTAGCGCATTCTTCCATTACTTTATTTATTACTTGAATGTGAATTTCTTTTTCTCTTACTATTCCGTTTTTGCCAACCTGCTCTTTTCCCGCTTCAAATTGAGGTTTTATTAACGATACAATTTCTAAATTGTCCTTTTTTCCGAGTTTTATAATATTTTCTATTACTCTTGTTATTGATATGAATGATAAATCCATTGTTATAAATTCTGCATACTCATCATTATCATCATAGATATCATTTTCCGAGCAGTTTTTTATATTAACTTTTTCTATTACTTTTACTCTCTTGTCTGTTCTGAGCTTCCACGCCAATTGACCGTAACCTACATCAACGCTGTATACTTTTTTTGCTCCGTTTTGAAGCATGCAGTCCGTAAACCCGCCTGTTGAAGCACCTGCATCCAAGCATATTTTCCCCTTTAAATCAATATTAAATTCTTTAATTGCTTTTTCCAGCTTATATCCTCCGCGAGATACGTAAGGCATTGTTTTTATTTCTATTGTTGTATTTTCTTTTAATTCAAGCAGATACCCTGATTTTGTTATTGTTTCGCCGTTTATTTTTACATCGCCCGCCATTATTGCAGCTTGAGCTTTACTTTTTGTCTCAAAATAGCCCTTTTCCGTAAGTATTTTATCAAGTCTTTCTTTTGTCATTAAAAATTAAATATCCTTTTAGCGTTTTTGGTTGTCTGTTCTTTTACTTCTTCAACATCAATATTTCTAATTGCTGCTATTTCCCGTGCAATGTACTTTAAATATGCGGGAGTATTTAATTTGCCGCGAAATGGTACAGGGGCCAGATATGGAGCGTCTGTTTCAAGCAGTATACGTTCAAGCGGAATTATTTTTGCCGTTTCTTTTAAATCTTTTGCGTTTTTAAAGGTTACTACTCCGCCTATGGCGATATAATAGCCTTTATCTATACATCTTTTTGCAAATTCGCAGCTGCCTGAAAAACAGTGAAAAACAATGGTCTTTATATCATAATCTTTAAGTATGTTAAATGTATCTTCATGAGCTTCTCTATCATGTATTAATACAGGCAGTCTTACTTCTTGAGCAAGTTCTAATTGTTTTCGCAGAACGGTTTTTTGCAGTTCTTTTGTTTCTGTTTCCCAATAATAATCAAGACCGATTTCACCTATGGCAATAATCTTTTTATTAATTGCAAATTCTTTTAATTTTGCTTCAACTGCGTCATTATATGTTTTAGCTTCAGACGGGTGTACTCCTAAAGCAGGGTATAACATTTCATACTTATTACAAAGGCTTATGATTTCATTAAATGTTGACGGCTCAACTCCGGGGATTATTACTTTTTCAATTTCATTTTCCCTAAGTTCTTCTAAAAACCCGTCAAAATTATTTTGGTATTCTTCAAAATTTATATGTGAATGCGTGTCTATCATAACTTTACTATAACAAAAAAAATTTTTATGTGATTTGATATATATGAGAAGTTTTGGAAAAATATACAAAAATGGAAATTAATGCATTAATAAATAAGCCGCAAAGCAACATTAAAACGAATAAAAAACGGGTAACGGCAGCCTCAATTGCAGGTAGTGCAATAGGAATAGGAGCGGCAGTCGCAGGCGTTTATGCAATGGCAAAAAGACGCAATCCTATGACTACACTTAAAAATTTAACGTACGAAGAAGGTGATGTCCTTTTAATCGGTGCAGGTTCTGTTTTGGGCGGATTAACAGGCGGATTAATGGCTGATAAAAATAAAAACAATAAAACACTTAAACTCCGTGAGGCTTCTCAGCAATTTATAGGAAATATGGTTTTCCCGATTTCTATTCTGGCGGGAGCTAATAAACTCCTTAATAAGTATGTTATTAAATCTCTTGAAAATCTTTCCGCACGCGATATGGTTATTAAAACCGCCGTTTGTATTGCCTCTTTGGTCGGCGGTATGGAACTCGGCAATGCCGTTATGAACAGAGTTAACAATAAAATTTTTAAAGAAGAAATTAAACATGATGTCCATGCGGAAGATTACTTAGTGCATGCTGATGATTTGTGTTTGACGGCTAATATGGTCTTAAAAGATTTTAAACAAATTTCTGCAATTACTTCAAAAATCTTACCTTTAACTTTTATTGTGGCAGGTTCTAAAACAGGCATGCAGCAGTCTGAAAAGAGTATTAATTTATAAACTCGCACATTACTTCGTTACTTAAAAGAATTCCTTTTTTTGTAAGTTTAACCGTGCCGTTTTCAGCTGTTAATAAATTTAATTTTTTATAGTTGTTTAGGATAACCGAGTATTTTTTCTCAAAATCAATATTATATTTTTTATTTATGTTATCAATATTTATGCCGTTATTAAGCCTTAAAGCCAGTATTATTTCTTCTTCCAGCTTTTCTTTCGCGGTTAAAACAGTTTCTTCTTCCCTATCAAGCGGGTTTAAAATATATTTTTTTAAATCTGATTGATTTTTATATCTTATATCCCCGATGTACCCCGAAGCGTTAACTCCAAATCCGTAATAATTTTTGTTTTGCCAATAGCATAAATTATGGCGCGAGGCATAACCTAGTTTAGCAAAATTACTTATTTCATAATGCTTAAAGCTGTTTTTTTCAAGAGCTTCACATATATATAAAAACATTGTTTCCTGCATGGTATCATCGGGGAGGTTATTCGGCAGATTTTTCCCGAAATATGAGTTTTTTTCGATTTTTAATCCGTATGTTGAAATGTGTGTTATATCAAGTTCTAATGCTTTTTTAATATCATTTTTCACGTCAGAGAGATTTTGATTGGGCAGTCCGTAGATTAAATCAATGCTGATATTACTAAAACCTGCATTTTTCAAATTATTTAAGGCTTTATAAATTGTTTTTTCATCATGTAATCTGCCGATTTTATTAAGGATTTTCCCGTTAAAAGTCTGAACTCCTAAAGAAATTCTGTTTATCCCGAGTTGTTTAAAAAGTTTGAATTTATTTTCGTCAACGGTTTCAGGGTTTACTTCAAGAGTTATTTCTGCATTGGAGCTTATTTTAAACAAAGATATCAACCCTTCAATATTTTTTGTTTCAAGCAAAGATGGAGTTCCGCCGCCTATGTACAAGGTTTTTAATTCTTCATTTTTATACTGTTTTTTAATTTGATATGTCAGTGAATTTATATATTCATCTTTTAACTGAATATCTGCCCCCGATACAAAGTTACAGTATCGGCATTTTCTAATGCAAAACGGAATATGAATGTACGCGTGGCTTGTCATGGTTGTAATTCGGTATTAATTAAAACTTCTTTGTCTTTTATAATCAATACTTTTTTATTTAAAAATTCTTCCACCATCAGCGGAATTGCTTTTGTTCCAAGATGATAGCCGTCAACATAGTATTGAGTCTTTGTGTTTAATTTATCATCAACGAGTTTATTAAAAATGGAACAAAATACAAATCCGTTTTTGTGTGATAATTTTTCAAGTTTTTCATTAAATATTTTTGTTGCAAGATTTCTGTCATGCTCGCTTCCGATACTCGGAAGTAAAAAATCTTTAGGTACAGAGTCATTTTGAGAAGCGACAGGTCCCCATGTGATTACATTCAGCCCCTCTTTTTGAAGCATTTTTATGTATTCAAGATAATTTTTTAATATAGCGTCTATTTCATCATTCATTGACTGAAGATTGTATTCACCGTTTTCATCTTTTAGAACACGTTTAAATAAATGCACTCTTATGTCAATCTCACCAAAAGACAAAATAATACTATCGCCTTTTTTTATATAACCGTTCTCAATTAAAAATTTAGTTTTGTTTAAAGTGTTGGTTGATGAATTTTCTTTCATGGAATTATAAGCAAGAACAGCGCCTAAATGGTAATTTTTAAACGTAGGCATTGACTGGCAGCCTGTTGTAATACCATATTTCAGCTTTTTGTAAGACAAAAAATCCTGCCCCGAAAAGAAAACGCTGTGACTGTCCCCTATAACAAATAAAGTTTCCGGTTTTACTTCTGTAACTCCTTTATCGGTTATTTCATTTACCGTTTTTAAAAGATGAATATCCGACAACTTATTGCATTTTCCCCAGTTGTTAAAAGAAGTAAACTTAAATTTTATTCCAAAAAAGTTAATAAATAATCTGTTTCTTATTCGTTCAAATTTAAAAAGTTTCATAATAAACTGAATATAGCAAAAAATAAGTAAAAGCACAAAATTGTAACTTTTGATATTATTTGATAAAATTTCAATGGAGTGAATTTAATGGACAAATATACCGTTGAAAAAATGCAGACAGATGATGTGAGTGAAGTTTATGAGATAGAAGCACTTATACATCCCAATCATCACTGGTCGAAAGAGTCATTTTTCAATGAGCTTGCAAATAATCTTGCACGGTATTGGTGCGTAAAAGATATGAATAATAAAATATGTGCCTATATCGGTTATTGGATGATATTTGAAGAAGCGCATATAACAACACTCGGAGTCCATCCTGATTACAGACATCTTCAACTTGCACAGTCATTGATGATAAAAACAATAGAAGATTGTTATAACGAAATGATAAAATATATAACTCTTGAAGTAAGAGAAAGTAATAAGCCTGCAATTGCTCTTTATGAAAAGTTTTTGTTTGAGTCCATCGGTGTAAGAAAAAATTATTATCAGGATAACGGAGAAAACGCTATAATAATGTTTACTCAAAATATTTGGTATGATAAATTTAAAAATAATTTTAAAACAATAAAAGAAAATATAAATAAGGTTGATATAGTTTATGCTTAATAAACGGGTAAAAGAGGGAATAAAACAGTTTCATAAAGAAAATAAAAAAATAAAATTCTGCCTCGGTACAATAGCACTTATAGGGTTATGTGTACTTCTGTTAATAATATCAACATTTACGCAGATACGAATAAATTTTAATATGCCCGAAAGCGGTATCGGGAACTATTTAAAATTTGAATATATCCCGCAAATACCAATAGTAATATTTATAGCAGGATTATTGGGTGAAACATGGGGATTTATTGCGGTTTTAATATATATATTAATGGGACTTACGCCATGGTACCCCGTTTTTGCGCTTGGCGGCGGACTTCCATACATATTTCAATTTAATTTCGGATATATTTTTGCATATTTGTTTGCTGTAATCTTAAGCGCAAGAGAGATTAATAAAGGAAATTCCATTAAGAATATGATATTTGCGGTGCTTTATGGAATTCTTACCGTACACGTTTTTGGAACTTTATATATGATAATTATTGCACTTATAAGGCATGAAAATTTTGATTTTATTGCAAATTGGATATATTATCAGTCATTATCAAAAATATTGTATGATTTAGTATTTGGTATCCTTGCATTAATTATAGCAAAAGGATTTCGTAAAATATTATGGCTGATTATGGGTTAAAGTCCAAAATGCAATAATATATTTATAATTAATTTTTCAATTATCTGTAAAAGTATAAAAGCTATTAAAGGTGAAATATCAATCATGCCGATAGGCGGAATAATTGCTTTAAAAGGAGCCATTATCATATCATAAATTCTTACCAATGAGGCTAAAGGTTCTTTTCTTTGGTCAAATATCGGTATCCAGCTTAATAATACGACAATAAGTATTATTAAATATACTATTTTAAAGGCAATTGAAACGAGATATGAAATCATTACATGTTCCTTTATGACGTATGTGAAGTGTTATAACATTCGCAATTATTGCGTTCAATTGGCGTATTTTCTATAATTGCGAGTAATAATTCTTTTAGTCTGCTAATATTTGATTTGAAAACTTGAATGACCTCTTGATGAGTAACAGGAGGAACATCGCCTACTAATCCGGCGTCATAGTCTGTTATTAAAGCAATAGTAACAGGACACATATCAAGCTCATGTACAAGGTGGACTTCAGGATATTGGCTCATATTAATAACTTCCCAGCCTTGGTTGGTAAAGAATTTTGATTCTGACTTTGTTGTAAATCTCGGGCCGTTAATAACAACGACGGTTCCCGTTTCATGAACAGTAATTTCGAGTTTTTTTGCCTGTTCTATGGCTATTTGTCTTAACTCGGGACAATATGGGTCTGCTGCAGAGGGGTGAACACAATTAGGTCCTTCAAAAAATGTATTTTTTCTGCCGTCTGTCCAATCAACAAACTGATCGCAAATTACAAAATCGCCGGGTTTTACATGCTTTTGTAAACTTCCTGCTGCGCAAGGTGATATAACTCTTGTAACTCCTAAGGATTTTAATGCCCAAACATTAGCTCTATAATTAACTAAGTGAGGTAAAAATCTGTGATTTTTGCCATGCCTGGGAATAAAAGCAACTTTCTTTCCGAATAACTCACCTACTGTTATCGGGTCGGAAGGTTCTCCGTAGGGTGTATTTACCGTTATTTCTTCATAAGGAGTACCTGATTTTTCAAAAAAACTGTAAAATCCGCTCCCGCCTATTATACCTATTTGTGCTTGATTTTTCTCACTCATAATATTTCTCCTAAATGACAGAAATATTTTAGCATAAAAAAACGCATAAAAAAACCGCTCTGTTAAGAGTGGTTTTAATTCACTATTCTTGAGTTTTTGTTAATTGAAGAGAATTTTCAATTAAATCATTTTCATAATCATATTTATCGGTATCAGCCGTATCAATTTTACCGTCGTATGAAACACGAATTTTTAAACCTTGAGCATCAGAACCTCTTTTTGACACAACCTTTTTAAACTCAGAATCAGAAATAGGACGGTCAACATAAATTTCACGGGTTCTGCCTGTTTCGCTGTCCAAACTGAATATTTTACCTTCAAGTCCCCAATATCTTATACCATCTGAAGTAATAAAGTTAGGAGAACTGTAGCAGGAACCCAAAGGACCTCTTGCGCTCTGATCGTCGGCAGCGCATTCAAATTTAAAATTATCTGTTGGATTACCGCAATGAACGGCACCTGAAGTATTGAGTGCATCTGCAATTGACTGACAGAAAGTATGATCCGGAATGTTATCATCTGCCCAATATGCAGCGGAGTTTGCTGCAACAGAATATACCGTAGAATCCATTGCATTAGCTACGGCATTTTGCATATCATACAAGGCTTTTTTGTAATAAACTTTATCTTTATCCGGTCTGACATTATCAATAACAGGAATTAAAATTGCAAATAAAACAGCAATTATTGCTAATGTAACTAATGCTTCTGATAGAGTAAATGCTTTTTTCATTATTTTTTCCTTATACTCACATAAAATTAAATTAATACTATTACAATATAATAATACCACAATTCATATTAAAAATCACCAATTATTTTATTTTCATAATCAAAATTTAAATTTTGTGATTCTGAACTGCCTGATGTGGAATTATCAGGTATAGAAACGTGACCGTTATATGAAATATTGATTTTCAATCCCGGCTCTTCGTGGTATGAATCTCTTTTTTTAGCAAGATTATTTATTTCATTTCTGCTAAGTTTTCTGTCAAAGTATACTGTTTTTTCTCCTCCAATGTTAAATTTACCCTCAAACCCCCAAAATCTTATTCCGTCAGTTGTAATAAAGTTAGGAGAGTTATAACTTGATGATTCGTTACAGCTGCTTTTACCCGAAATATTTAATGTCTCCGCAAATAATTCACAAAAACGTGATTCGGAAGTAAGCCCTGCTAAATAATAATTTATACCATTGTCATCTGTAACTTCTTCAACTTCTTTCATATTCATTATTTTATTCAATGCTGCTTGAATGCTTTGTGATCCTTTTTTGTAGAATATCGGATCTTTATCAGGGCTGACATTATTTAAAACAGGTATTGTAACTGCCATAACAACACCTAATATTGTTAAAGTGACCAGTACTTCTGCTAAAGTAAACCCTTTTTTCATAGTCCTCCAATAAATTTTATATAAGCATACAAAAATTATAATACAATTATTTAATATAAAATACAATTTTTTAAAATTTACTTGATATAAAATTTTTAGGTGTATATAATTCATTATCGGAAATACTAGCAAAGGAATGAAAAAATGAAAAAAGGAATACATCCCGAATACAAAAAAACAGTTATAAAATGTGTATGCGGTAACGAAATTGAAACAGGCTCGGTTATGGATGATATTACGGTTGAAATTTGTAATCATTGTCATCCGTTCTATACAGGTAATCAAAAAATTGTTGATACCGAAGGTCGTATTGAAAAATTCAAAAAACGTTATCAAAAAAATCAGAAATAACTTTTGCTGTGCTTTGTTTACAAAGCACAGCTTTTTTAAACCCGCTTTAATGACGGGTTTTTGTATGTAACGGAGGAAGTTATGACAAATGACGGATATGCACAGGTTAAATTAATTTCAAAACCCGAAAATATGCTTAAAACAATATATACGGCATGCAGGACCTGCTATAGCAGTGATTCGCCATTGAATATTTATGAGTGTGATAATGCTCAAGATAACGAAAAAATGCTTAAACTTATAAACAGAGTTATATCATCAGGGCATTACAGCACTATTGAACATATTCAGGTCAGCTTCGCAATCAGCAATATATCGCGGGCATGCTCTCATCAGCTTGTAAGGCACAGACACATGTCATTTTCGCAAAAATCCCAAAGGTATGTTAAAGAAAAAGAGCAGTTTGAATATTTAATTCCGGATAGTATCGCAGAAAATGAGGAATTAAAAACAAAATTTGAAAATTTTATGGGTAAGATTTCCGAATTTTATTTGGAATTGACAGAAAAAGGTATTCCTGCGGAAGATGCAAGGGCAGTACTTCCGAATGCAGCTTCTACAAGTATGGTTGCGAGTTTGAATTTAAGAGAAATGATACATCTTGCAAATTTAAGATTATGTACAAGAGCTCAAAAAGAAATAAGAATACTTGTTAAAAGAATGTGTGATGCACTTACGGCAGAAGAACCGTGGTTAAAAGAATATCTTGTTCCAAAGTGCGAAAGATTAGGATATTGTGATGAAGATAAATCCTGCGGAAGAAAACAGGTAAAAGGTAAATAATTATGGAAGAAATGCTTGATAAAATACTGCAAATAGAAAATAAATATACTGAACTCGGGCAAATATTATCTGATCCCGAGGTTATACAAGATTATAACAGATTTAAAACATTGTCCAAGCAAAGAAAGGCAATGGAAGAAACTGTTGAAGTATATCACAGCTGGAAAGACTCGGAGCAGGCTGTTCAAGACGCACAAGAAATGTTAAAAAACGAGCAGGATGAATCAATGCGTGAATTTCTGCATAATGAAATAAACGAAAATGAAAATAAAATGGCAGAACTGGAAGAAAGAATGCGAATTCTGCTTCTTCCGCGCGATCCCATGGATGATAAAGATATTATGCTTGAAATAAGAGGCGGAGCAGGCGGAGATGAAGCAAACATCTTTGCGGGCGACCTTATGAGAATGTATTTAAGATATGCCGATAAGCAAGGCTGGCAGACTCAAGTATTAAGTAAAACCGACTGTGAAGCGGGCGGAGTATCAGAAGTTATTATTTCAATTAAAGGGGACAGTATTTATTCAAAACTAAAATACGAATCGGGTGTGCATAGAGTTCAAAGAGTTCCCGCAACGGAGTCGCAGGGCAGAGTGCATACTTCCACCGCAACGGTTGCCGTAATGCCTGAAGTCGATGATGTTGAAATTGAATTAAATATGAATGATATAGAAATAACAACAGCGCGTTCGGGCGGTGCAGGCGGTCAGAACGTAAATAAAGTTGAAACTGCGGCAAGGGTGTTTCATAAACCGACAGGGATTATGATTTTCTGTACGGAAGAACGTTCACAGCTTCAAAATAAAGAACGCGCACTTCAAATATTAAAAGCAAAACTTTATGATATGGAAGTGCAGAAACAAATGAAAGAAGTGACCGATTTAAGACGTTCACAAGTCGGAACAGGAGACCGCTCCGAGCGTATCAGGACGTATAATTTCCCGCAAGGACGCTTAACAGACCATAGAATAGGTCAAAATTTGAATGTATGGACCGTTATTGACGGAGATTTGGATGAATTAATTGGTTTATTGATGGCTCATGACCAGAAATTAAAACTGGAAAAACTGGCTGAAATAAACTAGAGTCGGCAAAAGGAATGGAAGAATATAAACACTATCCCGTAATGTTAAATGAAGCCGTCGGCGCACTAAATTGCACAGACGGGAAATTATATATTGATGCAACATTAGGCGGCGGCGGATACAGCGAATTAATATTAAAGCAAATATCGCCTAACGGCAGATTGATAGCCTTTGATGTTGATGAAGCAGCAATAAAATATTCGAGTGAGAAATTAAAAGATTACAAAAATTTAACGATTGTAAACGAATCTTACACAAATATTAAGAAATATTTAGAAGAAAACAAAATAAAAGAAATAACCGGCGGAATAGTTTTTGACCTCGGCGCGTCAAGTGCTCAACTGACTTCCAAAGAGAGGGGTTTCAGCTTTTTAAGTAATTCGAAATTAGACATGAGATTTAACCAAAGGGCTGATTTTTCCGCTTATGATGTGATTAATGATTACAAAGAAGATGAATTAGTCCGAATATTCAGTGAATACGGGGAAGAACGGTTTTCAAAAAGGATTGCTAAAAAAATAGTTGAAAAGCGAAAATTAAAAAAAATTGAAACAACCAAAGAGCTTACAGACATTGTATTTGAAGCAACTCCAAGAATAAAATTAAAAATTCATCCGGCCACAAGAGTATTCCAAGCAGTCAGAATCGAAGTTAACCATGAACTTGACAATATAAAAAATACATTAAACGAAGTGCTTACATTATTATCAAATGGTGCTATACTATCAGTAGTAACATTCCATTCTTTGGAGGACAGAATAGTAAAACAATTTTTCAAATACTATTCGCATGAATGGGTTGACTCTCAAGAGAGCAGTATTGAATATGCTCGCGGGGGGATAATAAATTTCAATAAGCCGTTGGTTGAGCTTATCAACAAAAAACCGATTACGGCAAGTGAAAAGGAAATTAAAATAAATCCTCCGTCAAGGTCGGCAAAACTTAGAGCAGCAAGAAGAATAAATAAACAATAGTCAACAGGGGAAAGATAATTGAGCAGAAGTGCAATAAATTATTCAGGTAAAATTTATTATAATGAACAGGTGAAACAAGCACCCGTTTCAAACCCTGTTATATACGGAAAATTTCCCAAGTATAATTCAAAGAAAACGCCGGTTGAAAAGTTAAATAAAGTTTTAACCGTTATGTTAATGGGTTTAGTTATGTTATCTCTTGTCAGTTATTATTTTGTTTCCGATAGGGAAAAAACAATGAATAATCTCGGGCATGAAATAGTTACTTTAAGTAATGAGAATATAGAATTACAAAATAAAATTGATAATATGCATTCTTTTGAAAAAGTAGATGAATATATACACAGCAAAACATTATTGGATACAGCTAAAAAAGTAATAGAAATACCAGCGGTAAATATTATTCAGGCGCCAAAACCGCAGTCAATGCCGATAAACTACAAATGGTCAATCGGATATTAAATTTAGTTAACAATTTTTCCATAAATGTATAATATGATACCCTGTTTATAGGGATTTTTACCATGGAACAAAGCGAGAAAGAAAGTAAATTAAAACAGATAGAAAAACGAATAAAAAAAGCACAAATCATATTATTAGGCTTATTTACCGTTGCCATTATATATTTATTTTTACTTCAAATTGTTGATATAAGGCATTATAAGGCAAAAGCAAAAAATCAAAGATACAGCAAAAATTTTATAATGCGCGGGCAAATAGTTGATAGAAACGGTGTAAGACTGGCAAGTGACCGGACATCGTTTAATTTGTATGTACACAGAGAATATTTTGACCATACCCCCGAAGAATTGGCACAATTACTGGCTCCGTTAATCGGTGTTGATAAAAAAACAATAGTAAAATCAATAAATAAAGGAGCAACCGTCATCCTCATAAAAAAAGATGTGGATAGACAGACGGCAGAAAAAATAAAAAAATTGGGACTTAGAGAAATAAGCCTTGATAAGAAAAATGAAAGAGTTTATCCGCAGGATGAACTGGCTGCACATATTATAGGATATTACAATCCGGATGCCGATACAGCTTCGGGGGTTGAATTAATTGCAAAAGAAACGCTTGAGGATGTTGAAAAAAATGTAAAAGTCCAAAGGACACCGCGCGGAGATATAATATATGACACAGGAACTGATCCTATATTGGCGGCAACTCCGCAAGTCGGAAAAACTGTTACTTTAACAATAGATTCTGCAATACAACATGTTTGCGAGCGTGAGCTTTTAAATATGGTTCAAGAAAAAAATGCTTCTCGCGGCGCTGTTATTGTTATGAATCCTAAAAACGGAGAAATACTGGGTTATGCGGTTTATCCCAGATATAATCCCAATAACTATAAAAAAGTGCCTGCAATAAGATTAAAAAATTGGACATTATCTGATGTTTATCCTCCCGGGTCAACCTTTAAAACCCTTACCGTTGCGGCAGGGCTGGAGAGCGGAAAAATAAATTCGGCTTCCAGAATTTTGGATACGGGTAAAATGCAGCTTGGGAATTGGACTATAACTAATTATGATATTAATAAACATCCGTATCCCGGTATGATTAACTTGGTTTATTTGCTTGAACACTCAAGCAATGTAGGCAGCGCAAATATTGCGCTTATGATGTCGCCTGCTGAATTTTATAATATTTTATCAAATTTCGGTATAGGTAAAAAAACGGGAATAGATTTAAACGGCGAGTCATCAGGGTTGCTGCCTAAACCCTTTAAATGGGATAAATCCAGACAGGCTACCATGGGTTACGGTTACGGAGCTTCCGTTACCTCCGTTCAAATGATTAGTGCTGTCAGTGCTTTAGCCAATAACGGAGTTAGAGTTACTCCTCATGTTATTAAGTATTCTCCGGAAGAAGAAGCGGTAAAAATAAAAAAAGTTCAGGTAATTTCTCCCGAAACAGCCAAAACAGTAACAAGGCTTTTAGCTCAAAGTGTTGCTAACTCAAAATCGTTTATAAATTTAGACAAATATACGGTTGCGGGAAAAACAGGTACATCTAAAAAACCTAAAGAAAATTCAAAGGGATATTCTAATTCCTTATATACCTCTGTTGTCGGTTATCTTCCTGCAAATAACCCTCAAATTCTTGTTTATGTTGTTGTGGATGTTCCTTCCACTTTAGGTATCTGGGGTAATACGGTTGCAGGCCCGGTATTCAAAGAAGTCGCTAATCAGTGTGCGAGAATATTAAATATTCCGCCGGATAAAAATGTTGGAAATAGTTAAAAAAAGGCAAAAAATATGCAGTTAAACGAATTAGTAAAACTTATAAAAGATTATAAAACGGAAAAATTTGAAAACGTTGAAATAACAGGATTATCTTATAATTCTAAAAACGTAAAAAACGGTGATTTATTTATTTGTATAAGAGGTGAGGCTTCTGACGGGCATAATTATGCTCAAAATGCGGTGGATAACGGGGCAAAAGCAATATTTTGCGAGGAAGCCTTGAGTGTAAATGTACCTCAAATTATTGTAAATGACACAAAAAGGACTATGGCAAATATAGCTGCCGCTTTTTATAATGAACCTTCTAAAAGTATTAATTTAATAGGTGTAACGGGTACTAACGGAAAAACAACGGTAACTCACTTAATTCAACGAATATTGGAAGAAAATAATGAAAAATGTGCGCTTATAGGTACGTTAGGCTATAAAATGTCAAGTTCTGACGGTTATCATGAAGCAAAACATACAACTCCTCAGCCTCCCGAACTTCAAAGGGATATCCGATTAATGGCTGATAACGGAATTAAAAATGTTGTAATGGAGGTAAGCTCTCATTCATTAGAACAAAACAGGGTAGGCTGCTGTGATTTTGACGGTGCGGTATTTACTAATTTAACTCAAGACCATTTAGACTATCATATAACAATGAGAAATTATTTTAAGGCAAAAGCTCTTTTATTTGAAAATTTAAAACAAGGTGCATTTGCAGTGATAAATGCGGATGATGAATATGCAAAGGATTTCTTAAATGTAATTCCTGCGGGAGTTAAAGTTTTAACATACGGGGTTAAACAAGAAGCTGATATTAAAGCGGAAGAAATAGAATTTTCCGTTGACGGTGCTAAATTAACAGTGGATTTTCAAGGAAAAAAAGAAAAAATGAATTTGCATTTAAACGGAATGTTCAGTGTTTATAACGCATTAGCTGCATTTTCCGCAGGACTTGCAATGAATATTGATTATAAAATAATAATAAAAGCACTTGAAAATACAAAAAGTGTTGCAGGCAGATTTGAAATCGTAAATAAAAAACCAATGGTAATAGTCGATTATGCACACACTCCCGACGGACTTGAAAATGTATTAAAAGCGGCAAGAGAATTAACTGCTAAAACATCTGATTTAATATGTTTATTTGGCTGCGGAGGCGACAGAGATACTACAAAGCGTCCTAAAATGGGTAAAATTGCCGATGAATTGGCAGATAAAGTTGTGGTTACTTCTGATAATCCCAGAAGTGAGGACCCGCAGTTAATAATATCGGATATAATGACGGGAATAAAAACCGTCGATACAAAACGAATATTTGTAGAACCCGACAGACGTGAAGCAATTAAATTTTTAAAAACAATTTCAAAGTCCGATGATGTAATAGTGATTGCGGGAAAAGGGCATGAAGATTATCAAATATTAAAAAATGAAACTATCCATTTTGACGATAGGGAAGAAGCAAGAAAAGTGTTTGTTGAATTAGGAGGCAGAGTATGAAATTAACTGTTTTAGGTCCGGGATGCTGGGGGTTAACTCTGGCATGGCTGTTAAATAATAATTTTGAGCAAATAACTGTTTGGGGCAGAAAAGAAGATATAACGGATGAGCTCAGAACGTATAAAAGAACAACCAAACCGTTGACCGTTCAGCTTGACAATAAGGTTCAAATAACCGATAACCTAAAAGAAGCAATAGATGGCGCCGAGATTATCCTTCTTGTTGTTGCTACATCGGGTATAAGACCTGTTTGTAAACAGTTAAGAGAAGCAGGATTAAAAGATAATCAAATTCTGGTAAATCTTTCAAAAGGCTTAGAACTTCCGACATTAAAAAGGATGTCTGAGGTAATAAAAGATGAATTGCCTGATTCAAAATTAGTTATTTTATCTGGGCCTACTCTTGCAAAAGAGATACTGAACGGGTGTCCGACGGCAGCTTCTGTTGCAAGTGATGATATGAATGCGGCAGAGTTTGTTCAAAAACATTTAAGTGTTGCTTCAAAATTCAGGTTATATACAAACTCTGATGTTATCGGCGTTGAATTAGGCGGGAGCTTGAAAAATGTAATAGCAATAGCTTCAGGCTTTGCCGATGCAATGAAACTTGGAGATAATTGCAGAGGTTCGCTTTTAACCCGCGGTATGGCGGAAATTGTTAGAGTAAGTATGGCATTAGGTGCAAACCCTGCAACATTATACGGGTTATCAGGCATGGGGGATTTAATTGCTACCTGCTCAAGTCCATTCAGCAGAAATTTTACGGTAGGTTCAATGCTCGGACAGGGTAAAAAAATAGATGATATTTTAAATGAACTCGGTTCGGTTGCCGAGGGTGTAAAAACATCTAAAGCACTATGCGAACTGGCTGATAAATTAGGACTTGAAGTGCCGGTTTCATCTGCTATTTATGAAGCCGTTTATACAAATATAACTCCCAATGAAGTCTTGAATAAACTTATGAACAGAAAACTTAAGCAGGAAGATGAATATAAGTTGAAATAAGGGTTAACATCTTGAATAATATTGAAAATAAAAGCGGATATTTAGAATTAATTGACAAAGGACAAAAATATAATAAAGAACAAAATTATAAAGAGGAAATTAAAACATACAGATTAATCTTAAGTCTATATGAAAAAGAGATTTCTTCTATACAACTGGCAGGTTTATATATAAAACTTGCGAATGCTTATTATAATAAAAAGGATAATGAAAAAGCCGCGTATTATTATGAAGAATATTTGAAATTATATCCCGAAGGACAGGCAAGTGTTTTTGGCAGATTAGCCCACGCATATTATTATACAGACATTGATAAATGTATAGATTATCATAATAAAGCGTTAAATATTGAAGTAAATACTTACGATTCGGCAAATAAATTATTTGCCATGATTAAATCTTGTTATTATACTCAAACTGAAATCAAAGAAGAAGCCGAATTTGAAGCTGATATAATAAGAAATACATTATATAAAGATATAAAAAAATATAGTCATGAGAATAAGAAAAAAAAGAATACAGGAAAATTGAATATAGGTTATTTGTCATCAGATTGTTATCAACATACCATGATGAATTATATTATGCCGATATGGGAAAACCATAATAGAGAAGAATTTAATATAACCATATTTAACGGTACTGAAAAGCACGACAGTACAACGGATAAAATTGAAAAATTGGGGTACAAAATAATTCCTTGTGCAAAAACGGATAACAAAGAACTGGCAAAAGCAATATACGATGAAGATATTGATATTCTTATAGATTTGGGCGGATTTACACATTTAAAGTCATACTGTGCATTTTATAAGCCGGCTCCGATAATAATATCTTATTTAGGATATATAAATACAATGGGAATAAAGGAATTTGATTACATATTAACTGACAGATACACAATTCCCGAGGAGTGTGCTGATTTATATACGGAAAAACCACTTTATTTGGATAACGGATATACCCTTTTATCAGGAAAGGACTTTTCGGAACCCCAAACTCCTGCGCCAATAACAGAAAACGGATATGTAATTTACGGAAGTTATAATTGTACTTCTAAAATGAGTGATGCTGTTTTGCATATCTGGTCAAAGATATTGGAAAAAAATAAAACAGCAAAATTGCTAATATACAGGACTCAGTTAAATTTGAGTAAAATAAACTATTTAAAAAGAAGAATGAGAAAATGGGGAATAGATTTAGAAAGAGTTATATTTGATACCAAATATACAAATCCGTTTAATATGGCATATTCCAAAGCAGATATTGCATTAGATACATATCCTTTCGGAGGAATGACAATATGTGCCGAAGCAGCATTGATGGGAGTTCCTACAATAACATTAACAGGCGAAGGAATGCAGACAAAAGGTGCGGGAAGAATAAATGAAGAAATCGGAATGAGCGAATTAAATGCAAAAACAGGTGATGAATATATAAATAAAGCTGTTGAATTGGGTAATAATGCCAAAAAAATAGCTGAGTTAAGACAAACTCTGCGGAAACTTATTGAAAAAAATATATTGCAAAAAGATGCGGTTAGATTTACACGCAATCTTGAAGACAAGTATAAACAAATTTGGAATGAATTTATAAATAGTCCTTAAATTCTTTTTTAACAATATTAAAACCGCAGCCGTCAATCATTTGTGCGTTAAATGATATACTTTTGGCGGGATAATTTCGGCAAACTTTTGGTCTTATATTATAGACAGAGCATTTTCCGTCATCCGTAAGATATTTACAGGATAAAATAAAATTACCTTCATTATCTTTTCCTGTTATAAAAAATCTTTTATAATGCGGAAGAATAAATTGCATAAACTTTAATTCGGTGTTATTTCTAAGTCCAAAACATCTTATTTGACGGCAGCATTTTCCGCACTTTAAACATTTTCCCTCTATTTTGTATTTTACTTTCTGCGGAACAAAATAAGACATAAATTCAAAAATGCAGGATTTTATAAAATCAAAAGACATTTGTTAACAATTCCGTTAAAAAAATTATTTATTTGATAAAATAATATCATAATAAACAAGAGGAATGAAATGCCAAAGAAAAATAAAAAAGAAAATCCGATACTATTTTTATTTAAAATGATGTTTATTATTGGAACGGCATTAATTCTTGCATTTTATTTTTCCGTAAAAACTTATCTTGATAGTTTAGGTCCGATTCCTCAATTAAAAGATTATAATCGAAATATCGTAACTCAAATTTATTCGTCTGATAATAAATTAATAAAAACTTTCCAGCCGTTTCATTATGAGGAAGCAAAAATTAATGAAATTCCGAAATATTTAAAAGATGCAATAATTTCAACGGAAGATAAAAACTTTTATACCCATGACGGATATGATATTTTCGGCATAATACGTTCTATGATAGTAAACGTAATTAATAAGCGGGCATCGCAGGGTGCAAGTACAATAACACAGCAATTAGCAAGAATACTTTTTCTTTCTAACGAAAAAACATATATAAGAAAAATAAAAGAAATACAAATAGCAGCCAGAATAGAAAAAACAATATCGAAAGATAAAATACTTGAGATGTATTTAAATAATGTATATTTAGGCTCGGGGGCGTACGGGGTAGGAGCAGCGGCTTCCACATATTTTAATAAGAGTTTAAAGGAACTTACGCTGGCAGAATGTGCATTAATTGCAGGATTGCCTCAAGCTCCGTCGCAGTATTCTCCGTATAAAAATATCAAGAAAGCTCAAAAGCGCAGAAATAAAGTTTTAAAGCGTATGTATATAATGAAAACCATAACAAAAAAACAATATGAAGCAGCTTTAAAAGAAGAAATAACTCTGAGCAAGAAACCCGGATTAGCAAGAACAAATATTGCACCGTATTTTATAGATTATGTAATGCGTGAGCTTGAAGAATTAGGTTTTGATGAAACAGAAATATCGCATGGCGGATATAAAATTACGACAACACTTGATTATAATGCGCAAGTTGCTGCAAATAATGCTATTGAAAAAACAATGGCGGCATGGAAGCTCACAAAGCCGAAACACCAAGCTGCATTATTCAGTTTTTCGCCAATGACAGGCGGAATTATTGCATATTGCGGCGGGAAAGATTATATTGAAAGTCAATACGACAGAGTAACTCAAGCAATAAGACCTCCAGGCTCCTCATTTAAACCAATAGTATATACAACGGCAATAATGAAAGGATACACTCCGACGGATATGGTTGAGGATACTCCCGTTACGGTGGGTAAATGGAGTCCGCATAACTACGGTAATAAATATAGAGGCAAAATGCCTTTATATAAAGCACTTGCAATTTCATCAAATGTTGTTGCCGTTAAATTAATTAAGGATATTGGTGCTCCTGCGGTTATAGAAACTGCAAAAACACTGGGTATTACAACTCCATTGACTAATGATTTAACCATTGCACTTGGTTCAAACGGGGTTAAACTATATGATATGGTAGTAGCATACGGCAACTTTGCAAACGGAGGATATAAAGTTCAACCTTATGCAATTGAAAAAATAGAAACTCAAAGAGGAAGAATAATATATCAGGCAAAAAGAACAAAGATAACAAAGACGCTTGATAAGAACACAGCAGGAATTATGACTGCAATGCTTAGAAAAGTTATCACATCAGGTACGGGTAAAGGTGCTGATATAGGTAAACCTATGGGAGGTAAAACGGGTACTACCAATGATAATAAAGACGCTTGGTTTATAGGTTATACTCCCGATATTGTTACGGGTGTATTTATGGGTAATGATGATAATACCAGTATCGGCTTGACAGGAGGAAGCGCACCTGCTCGAATTTGGAAAGAAATGATGAAAGTTGCAACAGAAAAATACGGTAATACGGAATTTGATTATGATGTTGTTAATTTAACACCTTCGTATGAACAAACTTCAAATGAAGACGAGGCGGAGGAAGATGCCGAGAATGCAGAAGAAGAAAATAATACGGAGCAACCAACCCGTGAGATAATTCCTGCCCCTAAAAGAGAAAATACTTCAACCGAAAACTTTAATTCTATTCCCGTGCAGTTAAACGAAAATATTTCCAAAGGCAGAAAATCCGTTCAAGAACAAGCCCAAAAGCCGGTTTCGGATATCAAGACAGAATAGAAAATTAAAAAAAGTTTAATTTTGAAATTTTCATTCTGAATAAGTCTTCTAAATCAATACCGTTCAATATCTCATTAATAAGTGCGGAGGAATTTACGCTTTTACCTTTAAAGTTTCTGATAAGCCCTAAAACTTTTGCATCGGAATATTGTTCAATAAGAGTGGGAAACGATTTAATTTCTTTACTCTCGGAATATACGGAGAATTTATTAATAATAACGCCTAATATATTAATACCAATAGTTTTTGCAGTGTTAATTTCGTTTAAATAATGATTAACATTATCATTTGACGGATTAACAATAAAAGCAACGGGAAGTTTGAGTTCAAGGGGTATATGATAATTAAATAATGCTTTATTTAAAGGCATCATCAGCCCGCCCGTGGATTCTACTATTAAAGTATCAGTTTTTTTTGATAACAGTTTGTAGTCAGAATTAATTTCTTCAAGATTAATATCAAGTTTTTCTTCTTCACAAATAACTGCGGGGCTGACTTTTTCATTTATCATATAAGTGGAATGAGTAATAATATAAGGATCTAAAAGTTTAACAAATTTTAAATCAGGTGATAAAAGGTAATCACCTTTTTTTAAAGCACCTATTTGTATGGGTTTATATACGCCTGTTTTATATCCAAAAGACTGCATAACAGCGGCAATACCTGCTGAAATAAAAGTTTTGCCGTCTCCGTTATTTATTGAACTTATGAATATATTATTCATACCAATGATTATATCAAATTTGCTTTAAGCCGCTTCATTCATAAGGTGTAAATGCTAATTGTATTTTTTTTTGAAAACTATTAAACTATAAATATGGGAAAAATAATAAGAGCAATATTTTTTATACTGATATTAATATTTGTTTCATTAGAGATAAAAGCAGAGGAAATAACACAAGAGCAGACGCTCAGGGCGGGTACTTTTATTAAAGTAATTAATCTTGCGGAATTTTCAACCTTAACTTCTGATATAGACGATGAAGTAATATTTTTAAATACTCAGGATATGTATTTATATGAAACAAATATAATTCCTGAAAATACCAAAATATATGGGGAAGTGGAAGATGTTTTAGAACCTGTTGAAGGACGTGACGGAGCAATAAAAATTAAAATAACAAAAATGATAACTCCTGATAAAAAGGTGTATAAAATAAAAGGTCATATTTATAGTGATAATGGTAATTATTTAGGCGGAAAAGAAACACTCCCCGTATATTACAGAAAAGTTCCGCATTATACACAAAGATTGCGCCCTATGTTAAAGGCTGTACCCTTGAATGTTCCCGAAATGGGTAAACATACGGTTATAAAACCCGGTGCAGAACTTTTTGTTATAATAGAGGAAGATATTAAAGCAAAATAAAAAGGGAAAAAATGAAAAAAATAACATTAATTTTAATAAGCATGTTAATGATGTCATTAAATGCATATTCTCAAGACGGATATAAAATACAGGGCTATAATGCCGAAAACTCTGCCAATGAAGAATTAACCGGAGAAAAATTAATGCCTGCCAATTCAAATATTGAGGTAATGGCGTTAAATACAATAAGCAGTGAATATGTAAAAAAAGGAGATAAAGTAATATTTTATCTCCCGACAGATTTATATTACGGAAAAAATCTTATAGCTCCTGTCGGAACAAGAGTTAACGGAATAATAATATATATAACAAATGCGACAGGTAAAAAAACGGGAAGTTTGAAGTTAAGATTTAGTTCTATGGTGACTCCTAACGGGCAAGTAATACCTGTATCAGCCGAATATTCTAATAATGCGGACAGTGGTAATATTATAATTAAACAAAATGAAAAAATAAATATAACAATAAACCAACCGATAACTATTATTTCTAATACTCCTTATTAGATAGTAAACAGGCTATTTGTTTTATTATAAATTTTTTGATAAAATAAGTATCAAATGGGATTTGAGGGATGTCAATAATAAAAAACGATGATTATATAAAAACTGCAAAAAATAGTAAGCAAAGATATGAAATACCAGCAGTATTAAGAAAAGAAAAGGATGAAATATCTTTTGAAAAAGCATTAATAGCCGCATTAATACTTCATCCTTTAGTGATATTGGTTTTATTATTAACGTCATTTATTTTGCAATTATTGGGGATAAATTTGGATATATTCAAAAAACCGGAATTAAAACCCAAAGATATAGAGTTTGTGCTTGTAGAAAAAGAAGCACCGCCAATTGATAAAAAAACAAAATACAGAGCAGACAAAAATTCAAGAGCAGGAGGGAAGCATGATCCGAAACGTAAAGTTTCTATGCCACAGGCTCCTGCACCTAAAGGACCGGAGAAAAAACCAAGTTCGCCTGCTCCGCAAAAACCGTCAGTTCCGAAACAGCAAGCGAAACCACAACCTGAGCAAACTCCTAAAACTCAAGCAAAACCTGCTGCACCTCAGCAAACAGCACCGAAGCAGACACCTGCGCCTAAAGCGCCGGCACCAAAACCTGCTCCGTCACCTGTAATGCCAAAACCAACAGCGAAACCAAATTCAAACTTTAATATACCGATACCAAAATCGGCAATACCAAAAATAGCACAGCCGACAGCCCCTGTTACATCATCGCCGAGCGGCGGTTCAGCGGCAGGCGGAGCCAAAAGCGGGACAGGTGCGTCACCTGCACCTAAGTTCTCGCCCGTAACTTCGGGAAAAAGCGGTTCTGCAGGAGGCACCGGAACAGGCGCGGGAGGCGGCGGAAGATTTAGTAACGCCACAGGTTCGGGTTCCGGTAATGTCGGTAACCCCGGACCCGGTAATCCTAAAGGCGCGCCGGGTATTGATGCAATAAAAGAACCTGATTTCGGACCTTATATGAAAGAACTTCAAAGACGTATAAAAATGAACTGGGATCCGCCTAAAGGAAATGAAAGCAAACGTGTAATATTGTTATTCTCAATTGCCCGCGATGGAAGATTGTTAAATGTAAAAGTTCATCGTTCATCGGGATTGCCTGCGGCAGATAATGCGGCAATAGATGCAGTAAAACTTACGGCTCCTTTTAGACCGTTGCCGCCCGAATTTAAAGGCAACAGCGTTGATATTCAATTTACTTTCGATTACAACGTGTTTGGAGTTTCGGGATAAGATAAAAAATAATTAGAAAAGAGGAAATAACTATGGATTTATTATTACATTCAATTCAAATGGACTGGCCTGTACTGCTTCCGATTTTATTATGCTCAATATTGACAGTTGCCGTTGCAATTAACAGGTTCAGTTTTTACAACAAAAATAAAAGAGATGTTGTAAAGTTTATCAGAGGGTTAAAATCAGAATTAGTCAGTAACAGACTTGACGCAGCCAAAAATTTAAGTATTCAATTAGGCGGTGTTATAGGTGAAGTTTCCGAAGAAGCAGTAAGAATATTTTCGGAGCAAAAACAAGGATTTTCACGTTCATTTGATATATCTGCAAATTTAGCTACAAGAAAATTGGAAAAATATTTAACTATCTTAGGTACGGTAGGCGGAGTTTGCCCTTTCTTAGGTTTGTTTGGTACTGTTGTAAGAATACTTTATACATTCCAAGACTTAGCATCACAAGGTAATCAATCGGCAGCAGTTGCAATGGGTATAGGTTCTGCTTTGATTGCAACAGCATTCGGGTTAGGCGTTGCTATTGTTGCGGTTGTTCTTTATAACTTATTCCAATCAACGGTTAAAAGATATGAGGATGATTTCCAATTAATAAAATTATTATTCTTAAGTTTCACGGATTCTGAAGAAAAATTACAGAAAAAAGCATTAGTATAGGAAAAATATAATGGCATTTTCACGTTCTGACAATAAAAAAGGATTATTTACCGAAATAAATATAACGCCTTTAACGGATATTTTTCTGGTATTGTTGATTATAATGATGGTTATAGCACCGTCTTTTCAATCCATAGATACTGATATAAATATCCCTGAGATTAACAGCGGAGTTTCGGTAGAACAAAAGAATGCGGAAATTTCCGTAACAAAACAGGGAAATTATTATATAAACGGCAGACCAATCAGTTCCACTGCGTTATTGGATGAGTTAGTTAACTTGAAACCTTCGCTTGAAAAAGCAGAGGTTGTTGTAAAAGCCGATACTCAAACAAAAAGCAGTGAAATACAAAATATAATGAAAGCTGCGCAGGCCGCAGAATATGAAAAACTGATTATTGCAGGTGAACCTTTAACAAAAAAAGAACAAAGAAAATTGGAAAATACCAATAAACCGCAGCCTGCGCAGCCTAAAAATCAACGTAATAATACCCAAGATTACAATTGGGATGAGTAAGGAAAGAAAAATGTCATCACAAAGAAAAACATTTAATGAAATAAACATAACACCTTTAACGGATATATTTCTTGTATTACTGATTATAATGATGGTAATAGCACCGTTGCTAGATCAGCAGGGATTAAATCTTGCCGTGCCGAATATGATTGAGGTTCAAGACGAAATCAAGGATTCTAAGTTAATTAAAATTTTAGTAACTGATGATGACAGGTATATACTTGGCGGTGAAGAAATAGCAGTCAATAATATAGCAGATGTTATAACAGAACAAGCAAAAGAAAACCCTGACGGATTATTAATTATGACACAAAATAATGCAACTCATGGAGCTGTTGTTAAATTAATGGATGAGGCACGTAATTCGGGAGTTACTAATATTTCTATTACCGAATATTAGTTTTTATAAATTTAAACTTTTTTCTTCTAAACTTACTTTATATATGGTGTTCGAATCAGAAGAAGTTGTTTCTTTTATTATCCCGTCTGTTATTTTACCGTAAGTTATGTGTAATTTACCGTATGCAATCTGGTTAAAGATGTTAAAGCCTTTAGTCCTTTCTTTCCCTGTTCTAAAGTATAAAATATATTGTTTTGAGTTATTTTTCATATCTTTAAGTTTTTTGGATAACATATTTGCAATAGTTCTTTTTCTGTATTCGGTTTGACCAAAATGCAGTTTATTTTCCATTTTTTTTATTTCTTTTGCATCTTTACCTGATAATAAAACTATATCACCGTCTGCACTCTGCTTAAAAATTATACCGTCTTGACCGTTATAATCGCCTAAAACCGATTTAAAAAACTCTCTTATTGAGGCTGCTTGTTTTTTAGAGTATTTGCTTGTATGTTCCGAGTTTAATATTTTACATATTTCGTATGTTGAACTGTCAATACGCTTATCAGATTTTTTATTATCTGAATCTGAGCTTATTGGAATAATACGTCCAAAACTTATTTTATTTACTTGCATTTTAACTCCTTTTTAAAAGAACTGCCGCTTGAGTACTTATTGCCTGTTTTTGTCCGACAGAATCCATTTCTTCCATTGTTTTAGCTTTTATTGAAATTTGACTCTCTTTTATATTTAAAACCGAACATAATTTTTTTTGTATAGAAAAAATATACGGTTTCATTTTAGGTTCTTGAGCAAATATTGTGCAATCAATATTATTAATTAAATATCCTTGTTCTTTAATAAGGTTATATGTATGATTTAAAAGTACAAGGCTGTCAATATCTTTATATTTAGGGTCATTATCAGGGAAGTGAGTGCCGATATCGCCAAGAGCTAAAGCTCCAAGCATTGAGTCAATAATTGCATGGGTTAGGGCGTCAGCGTCAGAATGTCCTAAAAGTCCTTTTGTATAAGGTATTTCAACTCCGCCAAGGATTAATTTTCTTCCCTCAACAAGTTTATGAATATCAAAACCCTGCCCTATTCTATACATCGGTTTTCTCCCATACAAATTTATTAACCGCTTTAACAAAACCGTCATTTTGAACAGTGTCTGTTATATAGTCGGCTTCCGCTTTGATTTCATCCGTACCGTTTGCCATGGCAACCCCTATGCCTGCCGTTTTAACCATTTCTATATCATTATTTTGGTCACCTATTGCCATGACTTCCTTTTCACTGAAGCCTAAACGGTTTGCCAAAAATTTAATTGCGCTTCCTTTTGTTGCCTCTTTATTTGCTATTTCGCAGAAGTAATCAAACGATTTTACTACATATATTTGAGGATATTTGTTTCTTAATTCAACTATAAAATCGTCAATAAATTTTGTATCATAATTTATTGCCAGTAATTTATTCAGCTTTGAAAAATCAAGCTCATCAAAAGAATCGACCTTAAAATAGTCTATTCCTTTATCTCCAATGTAGTCCTTAATATATTTATCATCATTTTCAACATATAAAGTATCTTCAATGTATACATTAAGATGAATATTTCTTTTTCTGCAATCCGCAATAATTTCGCGGGCTATATCAGGGTTTAAGTATTTAACGTCAAGGATTTCGCCTTCATACGAGTTAATAAGTCCGCCTTGATAACAGATTAAAGGGCATTTAATCCCTATCATGTCCGCTATATATTTAGCGCTGCTATATGTTCTGCCTGTTGCTATTGCAATATATTTGCCATTAGAAACTAATTTGTGTAAACATTTTTTTACATTTTCGCTTATGCCGCTTTCGGGAGAATATATAGTTCCGTCTATATCAGTTACAACCATTTTTATCATAGTTTATATGCCCTCATAAGTGTTGAAATGGTTTTAGAATCGTTAATTTTTCCGTCTTTTACCATTTTAAAAACTTCTTCTTTATCAATTGCAATATAATCTAAAACTTCACCCACATCAAGATGTTGATGTGTGGGAGTTAAATTTGAGGCTTTAAAAAGGTATAATTTTTCACTGCAAAATCCGGGGGAGGTCCAGATAAAACCCAAAGGCTCCCAATTTTGAGCTATATGCCCCGTTTCTTCTTCAAGCTCGCGTTTTGCGGCTTCTGTTATTGTTTCACCCTCTTTATCGAGCTTGCCTGCGGGCAGTTCGTACAAAACTTCTTTTGTAGGATAACGAAACTGCCGCACCATTAGTATTTTGCCGTCTTTCTCCGCTGCTATTACTACTCCGCCATTATGGTTAACCACTTCGCGTATTGTTTTATAACCGTTTGAAAGCTCAACATCATCGCGGGTTATGGTAAAAACCTTACCTTTATATATTTCTTGGGTATTAAGAGTTTTTTCAAATAAATTTTCCATAACAAAATTATAATATAAAAACCGTTTATATTATAATTTAACTATGAGCAAAAATATAATAGGGTTTTGGGGCTATCCTCACCCAAAGTTGATAAAAGAATTTAAAGAAAAGTACCCGAGCGCCGTTTGGGTAGATTTTGATATAGACTACGGTTTTGAAAAGACTGATATTCTGCCCGAGTCATACTGCGCGATTATAAAAAATATTATAAATTCCGCATTTCACTATAAAGATGAACTCCTTGTTATATTGGCACCAATAGGAAAAGATAAATGCGACAGCGGCTGGTTTGCTTATGAAGTTTTAAAAGATTTAGGTTTTAATGTTGTAAAAAGCATATTTGAAGAGTTCTCATACAGACGTGAAGTTAAAATTTCAACGTCAAATCTGCCTTTAAGGCAGAAAATCGAGCTGATAACAAAAGATATTTATGAGCCTCAAAACCTTGATTTAACACCATGTAAAGCGAAATTCGGTTTTTGGGGAGTACCGCCTAATGACTTTTCTTTATTGGAGTTATTTCCGAATGAAACCCATGTATACGGCTGGAGCAGGTGTGTTGAGGCGATGACTCCAGCGGATATTGAGCTTGAAATGCTTGTTGATAAAGATGTTCCTACGGTATTTTATTCGCAGTCATTCTGTTCAAAAGCTCAGCTTGCTAAATATCTGGCTGATAAATATAACGGGCTTTATATTGATATTGATGATGTTGCGACAAACTCTACAAGAGCTAAAATAGAAGCGTTTTTGAGGTTAAGATGATTGTACTTGATGCGGGAACGACGTGGTCTAAAATAGTTGAAAGCAATGACGAAAATAAGATGATTAACTTTTCATCCAATTTTGTAAAGCGCGAAAACGGCTTTAAGTATTACGTTATTTCCTCAAGCAGTTTAAAAGATATTGATTTTAAATTTGATAAAGCAACGGGACACATGTCAAAATCAATGCTTAATTCTGACAAAGACTATGAAAATGAAGTTATAGCATTAATTGAGGGATTTAGAAAAAAAGTAAATAATGACGGGCTCATACTTGATATGGGAAGCAGAGATTCCAAGTGGGCTTTGTATAAAAACGGCAAATTTAAAGACTTGGACTGGAACAATTCATGCTCAAGCTCAACAGGGGCAACTATTGAAATGCTTTTGAAATTTTATTCGATAAATGCAAAAGATTTAGAATTTAATAATGAAAAATACGTTATAACTTGCGGGATTTTCGGCTTGGAAAAGATAATGGATGATATTGCAAAAGGAAACGACGCAAAAACCGCCGTTGCTAAATTTATTCACGGAATTGCATTTAATGCTTGGAACTTTGCAAAAAAGCCCGATAAAATATATTTATCAGGCGGTTTTTGCGAAAATGAATGTTTTATAAAATCGCTCTCAAACTACTGCGAGGTTATCCCAATGGGCAGATTTTTACTCTGCGAAGGATTGATTAAAAATTAATAATAAATTAACTATACCGATAAATATAAGTTTTATTAAAACAATTATTTTGAAAGCAACCCGTTAAATAATTTTGTTAAATAATTTTTAGGAGAGTTTTTTTCAATAACAATGCCGTCTTTTATATAAGGAACAGACATTTGACTTTCATCGGTATAATTGCCGTTTGCGGAATTTCCTTTTATTGTTTTTGATACCGTATAGATTTGTACATTAGGTTTATTAGCACTTGCATGTAAATCGGTTATTGATATTTCAATAAAATCATCAGATGTTTTATATTGTTTTCCTAATTCTTCAAAATATTTTCTTTCCTCGCTAGATAACAAAGTTTCAGGAGCGGTAATTTTAGTTTGTGCTTTAAATGCAGTATTCATATTGGCTGATATTTTTGTAATATTCATAAATATCCTTTCTGTTTTTTTATTTGCATAAAGGATTATAAAAAATTTTTTTGCCAATAAAAATATTAAATTTATTTATTTTCTGCATCGTCTGCTATGATATCGGCAGCAGTTGTAGTTGCTTTTGGTATTAAAATACTTGCTCCCGTTTCCGGTCCTTTTAAGAATGGAATTGTTATATAATTATTTGATATGACTTTTAAATCCGATCCAAACATATCAGTAGATACAGGGATATTATTTTTAAATATTTCAATTTGTATTGCATCAAGTTCTTTTTTCAATTTTGCAGCTTGGGCTGCGAGTTCTTTATTTTCGGGATGATTTATTGCTTCAGTGTATAATTTATAATAATCTACACCTTTTGTTTTATATTCTATAGTTAATTTTGCTTCTTTAATTAAATCCAGTATCCTTGCTTCTTCTTTGAAGTTACGTTTAGGTTGATTTTTTAATGCTTTAAGCTGCTCTTCCAGTTTTGCTATTTCAAACTTATTGCCTTTTGTTTCCGCAAGAACTTCTTCCGAGCAGAACTGGTATTGGTTAAAATCTCCGCCAAATCCCAGAAAACCTTGACCGGCTGCGTTTCCTTCTATACATTCAATTGAATCTAAATATGATTTTATTGCAGCTTGTGTTTCTTCCGGCGTTAATTGTTTTAATAGTGATGTATTTATTTTTGAAGTGTCAAATCCTGTTGAATGTTTTAGCGCCAAATTATATCTAAAATTGTGTGATTTCGCATAAGTAGTCATTGCTTTTACTGCATCATCCACACTTGAATATGAACTTGCAAATTCACTGTTTGCTTCAACTAATGGTCTTACCATTGCACTTAATTGTTCATCAGAATATAATACTCCATCTTGATAAAGTTTATCCTGGGCTAATTTCACAAAATCAGCTTTCATTTGTGCATTTAATTTAGGGGGTTTTGATGTACTTGCACCTAAGAAACTACCGCCAGTAATTATATTTTCTTTCTCACCATTTTGTATTTTATTAACTAAATATTCTTTTGCCAATTCTACTTTTTTATCCATGGGCAGACTTTGTCTTAATATGGCTTCATTTGCATGGGTAGCTTCATGTTTTATTACATTAGGTAAATCAAATATACCTTCTCTGTATGAGTTTTCGTTTATTGTAATTGTATGATTTCCGCTTCGATACCCGCCGCCATATTTAGCGTTTTCTTTTATTACTTTTATTTCAGGACGCAGTTCTTCAGGTATTCCGTATTCATCAAACGCCTCTTTTGCCAATGATTTTACTTCCGCTTCAATTTCTTCGGTGGATAAAGCTGCACGTCGTTTCCCTTCTGCAGTTTTTTTAAATTCCGTCTTTCTTCTTAGAACTTTATCCGCTCTTTCTTTTTTGCCGAATACTAACTTTAATGCGTCTTTTCCTCTTTGAAGTATATTTGTTGGCTTAAATTGGTTTATTACCGCTTTAAGTCCCGTCTTGGAAGTAAATAATGACATATTTTCTTTTAATGCGTTTAAGTAGCTTCCGTTATTTACTTCTGTTGCTATAGCTTCTTTTTGGGCTGCGCTTAATGAATTTACTTTTAACTCACTCATTAATTTAGCTTCTTTTGCAACTCTTGCACTTTGCTTTAATCCTAAGAAACTTAAAACCGTTCCGACAGTTCCTTGTCCTACTGTATTAAAAGATTTTTCCGCATTATCATATTCTTTATTTTTAATGTTTTTAGCTATATCAAAGCAGCCTTTCCCCAATTGAAATACACTTAATGCACCAAAGCCTATTCCTAAAATCGGAGTCAATACCGGTATAAGCGAGCAGGCTGCTGCTGTTACACCTACCATCGCTATTGTCATGACCGGGTGTTTTATTACTGCTGTTAAAGGGCTTAAAACTCCTTTTATAAAGTTTTTTCCTGCCTCTGATATATCAAATTTACCGTTGTTTGATTTATCAATTTTTTTCTTTTCAAAAGTATCTTCTTTCATTTCGGGTATATTGATATCGCGAAATGCTTGTTTCGCTTCTGCTGTTTTGTAATTTTCACTTACTCCATTAATATATTGTATATTTTGAACCATACCTTTTTACTCCTTTAATATGTAAAGTTTTTTTTTTATTCAAAATTTACATATTTTAAATATTTATTAAAAATAATTACAAAATATCAACAGGGTCTATATCAATAATCATTTTAATATCATCAGCCGCAGACGTATTTTTTATTAATGAAGCAATTAAATAATGCCCTTTTTTACCCATTTTATTTTTAATTATAATTTGATATCGATATTCGGTATTGATTTTGTGCATTATGCATTTAACGGAACCGTTAATTTCTATATATTCAGACAGCTTAAATTTATTCACTTGCGTCCGCAAATTTTCTGCAACTTCATTGGCGCAAACAGCCGCTCGGGTTTCATCGTTTGATGAAAATACTATTTTTATTATTTGGCAAAATGGCGGGTAGTTAAATAGCTCGCGCCGTTCAATTTCATTTGTGTAAAAATCTTTATAGTTTTGAGATTTAGCATTTTTTATTGCATATAAATCGGGATTATATGTTTGAAATATTACTTTGCCTGCATATTCGCCTCTGCCTGCTCTGCCTGCAACCTGCATCAGCAGTTGAAATCCGCGTTCTCCCGAACGGTAATCGGGCAGCGCAAAACTTATATCCGCATCTATTACTCCGACAAGCGTTACATTTTTATTATCCAGTCCTTTTGCAATCATTTGTGTTCCGATTAATATATCTGTTTCACCATTTTGAAATGATTTCAAAATTTCTATATATTTCGTTTTTGATGATAAAACATCGGAGTCTATTCTTGCAATTTTAGCGGTTGGAAATAATTTATTAATAATTGTTTCTACCCTTTGTGTTCCTGCTCCGCCCATTTTTATTTCAGGTGAGCCGCACTTTGGGCAGAGTTCGGGCGCGGGTTTTGATATTCCGCACCAGTGGCATTTTACTGTTTTATCTGACGCATGGTACACCATTGGAATATCGCAATTGGGACATTTTATTACCTCTCCGCACGTTTTGCATTGTACGCTTGTGTAAAATCCGCGTCTGTTCATTAAAAGTATTACCTGTTTTTTATCTGACAGCGCTTCATTTATTGAAGTTATCATTTGATTAGAAAATAGTGTTCTTGTTTCACGGTAAAATTCTTCACGCATATCTATAATGGTTACATCTGCCAAGTTTGAGTTATTATACCTTTTATCAAGAGTTATAAGATTTTTAGTTGCCAATGCTTTATAATAACTGCTGATATCAGGTGTTGCACTGCCTTTTATAAGCGCTGCATTATTTATTTCACATATTTTTTCGGCTGCTAATCTTGCGTCATATCTTGGAGCAGGGGATGTTTGCTTATATGAATTATCGTGCTCTTCATCTATTATTACAAGTCCTATATCCTTTAACGGCGCAAATACAGCTGACCTTGCTCCTATTATTATTCTTATATCATTATTGCGCAATTTATTCCAAACATCATATTTTTCGCCCTCTGATATACTGCTGTGCCATATTGCAACGCTTTCAGAACCAAATCTTCTTATTAATCTTAAAGTTAATTGCGAAGCCAGCGCTATTTCAGGCGCTAAAAACAGTACATTTCTTCCCTCATTTAATGTTTTTTCTATTGCTTTAAAATATATTTCCGTTTTTCCTGAACCCGTTATTCCGTTTAATAATATCGGCTGTGTCTGCTTTTTATCCATTTTTTTTGAGATTACTTCAAACGCCTTTTTCTGTTCGGCAGATAATTCGGGCAGGGTTTCTTCTTTTTTTATTTCTTTAAATATGTTAAGAGGATTACGATATACGGTTTTTTCAATGATATCAATGTATCCGTCGTCTTTCAGTTTTATAATGGTTGGTCGTGTTGTTTTTACCTCTTTTTCAAATTCGATTAAAGGATATTCTCCTCCTAAATCTTTGAGCTTTTTTAAAATTATCTGCCTGCGCTGATTGAGATTATCTTCATTTTTAAATACTATATATTTTTCCGTTTTTTCTTTGATTTGTTTACCCGAATTTTCTTTTAAAAATTTCATTGGAACAGCTGCCTGTATTACAGCATTTATATCACAGCAGTAATAATTTGCAGTCCAGTCCAAAAATTTAAGGTAGTCCATTGTAAAAACGGCTCTGCGGTCTATTATTTTTACTATTTCTTTTGCTTTTATTCCTTCTTCAAGATAATCGGAAAAACCTGCAATAAAGGCTATTACATTTTGTTTGCGTCTGCAGAACGGCACCAATACGGCCTGCCCTATTTTTATTTTTTCTTGCATTTGTTCGGGAATAATATATGAAAATGTCCTCGCACCAAGATTTCTTACATCAACAAGACAAAGAGCATATTTGTATTTTTTATTTCCAGTTTGATTTTCTTCATACTCTGACTGCATAAAATTATTATATCATATATTTTTTAACGAATAGTGGCGTAAATACTTTCCACGCTTTTTCATTCGGATGCCAATCCGCTATATCTTCCTTAAGTTTATAATCTTT
Source organism: Candidatus Gastranaerophilales bacterium (assembly GCA_947584965.1). Lineage (GTDB taxonomy): Bacteria > Cyanobacteriota > Vampirovibrionia > Gastranaerophilales > Gastranaerophilaceae > Avigastranaerophilus. The sequence goes on from CANPWQ010000001.1 coordinate 76,921, forward strand.
ATCAAAAAGAAAACCTGTTAAGTCTTTTGTTCTAACTACTTTTATATCAGTTTCTTTTTCTATTTCATCCCATACGTCAGAATTTTGGATTTCACTATCTAACATTATTCTGACAGGATAATATATGTCCGGCATTTTTTCATCATATAATATTATTATCATTTTTGCATTTGGTGCTTCTTTTTTTAATTCTTTATATGTATTTTTTATTATATTTTTTAATATACGTTGACCGTTTTTTATAAATAAATCGGCATTTTTTTCGTTCATAATGATTTTTTTTTCTTGTATTATGGCATATATAAATCGAAATAAAGGAATTTTTAATAAATTTTCTTTTATTTTATTATTTGATTTAGGAAATGCAAAATAATAATTAGTATATATATTCTCAACTGTTAAATATCTGTTAATGTGATCATGCATATAAATATAAATTATGTATTCTGTATCTGATACATTTGGAAAATCATTATACCTTTGTAAATTATTATAACTTTGTATAATATTACCTCCACAGCCGGAAAAATTATAAACAGGTCGTTTTGTTTGTTCTGAAAGTAAATATGGAAAAGTTTGTTCTTTTTTTAATCCGTGTCCGTATGCATAAGAACAACCAAATACGATAACAGGTTTTTTTGTATAATTTGTTCCAAATTGAATACGTTGTTCTCCGCAAAATTTATTTAAATTTTCTTCATTAAGTTCAAGTTTTTTTACCGTTGTTTCTTCAATTTGATATTTATTTATATCCGGACTCAGAAAATCATATCTTTTAAAAATAATGTTCTTAAATATATTATTATTATTTATAAAGTTTTGTATAGTATTAATATTTTTATCTATATAAAAATTAAATATACTTAATAGTATGAATAATATAAGCATATTTATAGTTAGAATTGTAATTATATTCTTTAATTTATTCTTCTTCAACAGTTAAAAGTTCTTTCATTGCTTCTTCAACAGCGTCTTTTAGTGTCATTAAATTATCGGGTGATACTGTTACACCTTTTTTAGTCGGTAGCCAATTTGCACCGTCATCTGTTGTATAATATATTCTTAAATCCAAATATTTCTTTTCTTTATATGAATTTATACTGATTTGTAATTGTTCCGTTGCATTTCTCGGAATTGTTGCCAATATTTTTGCTTCATCTGCCATTTTTTCTCTCCTTATATACCTAGTATTTCTTTATAATTCGGAATTTCAAATTTTCTTTTATCCGCATCTTTATTTGTGAATTTTAAATATTCTTCCATGGATTTTTCTTTAGCTTTATTGTAATAATCTTTTGATATTATTGCAAGATATTCGCTTGTTGTTTCTCCCGAATAATTCCCCATAATTCTTGCATATTCTTCTATATCTTCTTTTTTACTGCCTGCTCCGTATGCTTTTGTTTTTGCGTCTGTACCTGAGGGGCGTATTTCGATAAATTTATCGGTAAATTCCAAATATGTTCCGTCACCTACAAATTTTATATCCGTTAAATTATCAAAATTTAAAGTTTTAAATGTTGAGTTTAATATTGATTTTATTTGTTCAAGGCTTATTTTTCCCTCAAAATGAGCTAAAGCCATTGTAAGATAAAATAAATCATTTTTAGTTCTCAACGCTTCACCGTCTTTTTTTGCCTGCGTCAGCTTTACAATGTCGGGTTCGGACTCATTATAATATGCTATATCTTCTCTTATATCGTATTTTGCCGTAATATTATTATTGATAAATAATTCATTTAAGGCTTTTGACAGTGTTTTTTCTTCTTGCTCAAGTTTAGCACTTAAGGCTGAAGCAATTATTATGGCCTCTGACGCACTTTTTTCTCTCATTGCTATTGCCATTCTTCCTGCTTTCGATTTTATTGCTTCTTCTGCGCCTATTATCATTCCGCCTGATTCTTCTCCGCCAAACAGCATTCTCGGATTTTTACCCAGATTTATTTCTTTACCTAAAACGTCAGTTATAATAACATCTTTTTCTGGATTTAATATTATTTGCTGTTCGACTTTTTTCATTATATTTGCTATTTCTTTAAATCCGACGGGGACATTTACAACTTTTACGTTATTAAATTTTGCCCATTCATCCCACGATTTTGCACTTGCCGTTGTTTTTATTATAAATCTGGGGTGATTGTTCCATCTGTTTGATGATTTTAATTGTTTTGCCCAAAAATCCATGATTAACAAAAATGCTTGATTTGCCGTATATACGCATAATATTCTTTTTTCATCAAGATTGTTGTAGCTTATTCCTGTTTTTCCCAAAAATTCTATTCGGTTTTTATCTTCTATCTGGCATACGGTTAATCGGTCATGATCGGGGTCTGTTATTAATACTACCGTACCTGTCGGGTATTGTTTTAGTTTTTCATCATAATTTAATGTATCTATTACGGGGAAAAAGTGCTTTCCGTCTTTATCTGCTGCACTTACCGTTGCATCAACCGAATAATCATAAAAACATTTATTCCCTTTCGGGTCTGTATCATATTTGCCTATGCCGTGGAAAAACGGGTCTTCTTCAATGTTCATCCAGTCATATTTTTCATTGATATTTAATTTATTTAATATTTTACTTAGTGTTTTATATGCACTTCCGCCTACATTTTCTATGATGATTTTTTCTTTTAAATTTTTTATTAAGTGCAGATTTTCTTCATTCGCTACGCCGTTTTTTAAGTATTCTATATATAAATCTATTCCGTTATTTATTGTCTGCATGTACTTTTCATTAATAAGCGGGTTATCTGATTTCGCGATTTTTATTTCATAAGTTCCTTTTTGTCTTACTTCTTCAAAGATTTCTTTTATTTTATTGACAAACTCCATTGATTCTTCGGGCAAATACTGGCTTCCTTGTGAGTTTAAATCTTTTGTTGCATTTTTAACGCTAATTCCGTGGCTTGAGGTTATATATTCTCCGCCGACTAAATCAAGTTTAAATGCTAAAAAAGATGCCAGCCATATAGGCATTGTTTCTCTTTTATATGTTGTTAATGTTTCTATGCCTAATGCTGCCTGAACTCTTACAATTAAGTCTAAGAACTTATCAGAATTGTATCTTACTTCTCTGCCTGCAAGTTTTATTATTCTTTTACCTTGATATTTCTCTTTAGCAACAAGCGCCTTGGCATATGTTGCAAGCATTATGCCCATTATATTTATCGGAAATCTTACATCATAAGGATATAATATATTTTGCGGACCTCTTATTCCTGCTGTTGATACTGCCGCTTCTTTTTCATAATTTCTTAACCAGTTGTTTAAGTCTAGTCCCTGCGGATTTGTTTCTTTATCGTATGGCAGTAAATGTTCTTTTTTTAACGTAAAAATAAATTCGTTTTTGTTATCAATATCAATATACTTATTATTTTTTATATAATCGGGAGTATTATTTTCTACCGATTTATATAATTCTTGTTCCAATGTTTCCTTGTTCATTAATATCCCCTTAAAATTCTTTTTTTATGATACTAAACATAAAAAAATATAACAAGTATATTAGAATATTGAGGGTAAATATGTTAATTGCGTATATAAAGTGTCAAATTTTTCTTTTGTTATTGTATGCGGAAATGCTGAATTATACGGATCATTTACTGTAATTGATTCATCTTCCGCATTGTAATTCATAAAATTATATGCATGCCCTGTTGATATATATCTTTGGTCTTTTTTATTATCCGAATATTCTTTATCACCGGTTCCGCAGATCAATTCATCGGCTTTTAGATTTTCACCTGTTATTACTTCACTTAAACTGTTATATTGCGTTGCTTTTACTTCGGGTGTTAGTTTGATTTTTCCGTTTTCTTCACTCAATAGATAGGTTATGCTGTATACTTTTGCATTTGCAGCGTTTAAAAATTCCTTTGAGCAATATTTGTTTAATTCTTTAGAATCCGATGTATAATAATCTTTCATTTCTCCTTTGTAGCCAAGTGCTCTATATATTAATAATCTTTTCTCGGGGAATCCGCATGCTATCTGTCCTGCTAATTGTTTTTCTTCTTGTAAATTTAATTCATTTTCGATGTCATCAAATACGTTTTTATTTGGAATTTCTACTCCGTCTTTTAAATATTGATGAATTAATTTATCTGCTGCCGATTCCAGTATTCTTACATCTAAATCTCCACTACTGTAATAAGTATTTTCATTGCTTAAATCATAATTTTGTAAATCTTGCAGTGTTACTTGAATTTTAATTTTTTCATTTTGGTTGAACGGATTATCGAATGTTACGGTATAATTTCCTTCTTTATCTGCTTGGGATATTCTTTGTGCGATATTTCTTTCACCATCAATAGTTGAGGCACAATTATTTAGCATTGATAAAAACCAGCAGTCACCTGTTCTGCCCTGGGCGAAACTGCCTATTTTTCCGTCTCTTATTAAATCTGTTGTATCTGTATAATATAATAGCTGTGACAATTCTTCGTTTGTTATTCCGTTAAAATTGCCCTTTTTAAATTGTTCATATCTTTTTAAAAAGTGTTTATACCCTTTTAAGTTTTTATCGGGTTTTCCATTTATAAGTACAAAATCTAACATCGAATATTTATTTTTCTCAAGTTCATTTAACTGTTCGGGGGTTAGATTGGATTTATAATTTTCAAAATCTTGTATTTTTTTTGCTAATATTTCTTTTTGCTCTGTTGTTAATGTTATTTCATGTATTAATTTAGCATGTAATTTAAAAAAATGTTCTTCAAGTCCTTTAAATATTTGGTTGCTTGATAAATTTGCATATTTTTCTTTCGCAATAGTCTTAAATTTTTCAAGTATGGTATTCCCAAAATTAACAGATTTTTTACTCTCCAAATTACGGTTAAAACTGTATGAATCCCCTATATAGGCAGGTCTCAAACTTTGTTTATGTATGTTTGAATTGCTAAATGAATAAGTTTTATTAAAATTTTCAATATGATTTATGTTCATATTATTAATAAAAATTTTTTAATATTAAAATTGCTTTTTAAAACATATTGGTTTCGTATTCTAAATTGTAATCATTGGCAACTTTTTTAACGAATTCGTTTCTGGTAACAAGTCCATCGGGGGAATTTAAGTATTGATGTATTGCTTCATAATTTTTCATTATTGAATTATGGGCTTTATCATATTTTCGTTCGGTATCATATAATATTTTAAAAGATAAAAGTCCTTTTTTTAATTGTTCAGCCATTTCATCGGGTGTGCCTTTTAGGGGTTGGCCTATTTTGTTCATATATTCTACTGTTTCTTCAAAACTTTTAGTTTGCACTGTTGGTAAAATCTCACTGCATAGTTCAATTATATCTTTTTCATTGTAGTGATAATCAATTCCCATTTTATCTAAAGCCATTAAGCAAAGTGTTTTCTCAAATTGCTCATATAATCTGCCAAAATCTGACGGGGAAAAATTATGTTGAGTTCTTTTTGTTAATTTTGAATATTCACAGTCAACAGTGAAAGCTGTTTCACTTATGCAGTTTGATGTTAATAAACCTGCTATATCTCCGCTTGATAGCGGCAATTTTTCGGGATGTCCGTGCATTAATACAGCTCCTTTTTCTATACCACTATATTGGATTGAACATTTATGAGCATCACCTTGACTTTCATGCACACTTCCGTCGGGGTTTACTATTACCATATATTCTGTTCCGTCACGTTTTAGCGCTTCAATTACTTTTGATTTTGCATAAGATAATTTTTCTTCTGTTTGATTGCATTTTTGTTCAAAAGTATCTGTTTCATTGCCTTTAAATGCAGGGGAAGTATAGACGGCGTTTAACTGTATTTTGTTTATTAAATTTATGTTGTTTATTCCTGCAATCATAATAATTTAATAAATGCAAATATTTAAAATTGCCTTAAATACGTAATTATTAAGTTATATTAATTTTCTGTTTTTTTTACTATTAATTGTGTTTATATTACAATATCAGTGTAATTTTAATAAAACAGGTGGATATTATGACAGAGAGTACAATGAAAGATTATAAAGACAGTATAAATTTGCCCAAAACTACTCTTGAGATGAGAGCTAATGCTACTCAAAAAGAGCTTGTTACCCAAAAATTTTGGGCTGATAATAAAATTTATGAAAAAAATCTCGCACAAAGAGATAAAGCAAACAAATTTATTTTGCATGACGGACCTCCGTATTTGAGTTCCGAAAAAATTCATGTAGGTACGGCTCTGAATAAGATTTTAAAAGATATTATTATTAAATATAAATCGCAGCGAGGCTATTATGCTCCTTATGTTCCGGGGTATGATGCACACGGTCTTCCTATTGAAAATGCGGTTGTAAAAACAATTAAAGGCGGCAGAGAAGCACTTACCGCAGGTGAATTAAGGGCTAAATGCCGTGAATTTGCACTTAAAAACCTTAAAGGGCAGGAGGCTGAATTTAAACGTCTCGGTGTTTGGGGTAATTGGGAAAATCCTTATCTTACAATCAAACCCGAGTTTGAAGCCGAACAAATAAGAGTTTTCGGTGAAATGTATAAAAAAGGTTATATTCAAAAAGGTTTAAAACCCGTTTATTGGTGTGCTTCTTGTGAAACTGCCTTAGCGGAAGCCGAAGTTGAATATGCCGACCACACTTCAACAAGTATTTATGTTCGTTTTAAATTTAACGATAATGACAAAAATAAAGTTTATAACTTAATAAATTCACAATCCGATAAAGATTTATACGTTGTTATCTGGACAACAACTCCTTGGACAATTCCTTCTAACCTGGCGGTTTGTTTAAATTCAAGGCTTGAATACTCTGTATTTACTTATAATAACGAAAATTATATTGTTGCAGCAGAGTTATTAAACAATTTCTTAAATGATGTTGAATGGGAAAATGCCGATATTAAAGTTATAGGAACTTTAAAAGGCAGTGAACTTGAAAATATGTCTGCTTTTCATCCGCTTTATAACAGGGAAAGCAAAATAATTTTAGGTGACCATGTTACTCTTGACGCAGGTACGGGCTGTGTTCATACCGCCCCGGGGCATGGGCTTGAGGACTGGGAGGTCTGCCAAAAGTATTCTATTCCGACTTTTTCACCGTTAGACTCAAAAGGTGTATGGCAAAAATCCGATATGTTTGATGATGTGGATTTAATCGGAGTTCCTTATTACAAGGGTAATGATATTGTTATTGAAAAATTGGAAGCAAAAAAGGCGCTATTGAAAAAAGCTGATATTACTCACAGCTACCCGCACTGCTGGAGATGTAAACACCCCGTTATTTATAGAGCTACAGATCAGTGGTTTGTTAAAGTTGATATGTTTAAACAAGAGACTTTGGATGAAATAAAAAAGGTTAACTGGATACCGGCTGCAGGCGAAACAAGGATTTCAAATATGGTTGAAAACCGCTCGGATTGGTGTATTTCTCGCCAAAGGGCGTGGGGCGTTCCAATCCCTGTATTCTACTGCGAGGATTGCGGCGAAGTTATTGTTAATGATGAAACCATTAATCATATTGCGGATTTATTTGAAAAGGAAAGCTCTGACGCTTGGGTTAACCACAGCGTTGAAGAACTTATGCCTAAAGGTTATAAATGTCCGAAATGCGGCGGTGTTCATTTCAGAAAAGAAACAGATATTATGGATGTTTGGTTTGACTCGGGTGTTACTCATAGAGCCGTAGTTCAAAAAAGAAGCGAGGAATTGGGCAATCTTCCCGTTGATATGTATCTGGAAGGCTCAGATCAGCATAGAGGCTGGTTCCAGTCATCTCTTTTAACTTCTGTGGCTACAACAGGCATTGCACCTTATAAAACCGTTTTAACTCACGGATTTGTATTTGGTGAAGACGGTAGAAAAATGTCTAAATCGTTAGGAAATTACATAAGGCCCGATGATATCATTAAAAATTACGGTGCCGACATATTAAGGCTGTGGGCTGCTTCCGTTGATTACAGAAATGATACCAAAATTGGTGATAATATTATTAAACAGCTTACGGAAATCTTTAAAAAGACAAGAAATACCGCAAGATTTCTTTTGGGCAACTTGTTTGATTTTAATCCCGATACGGATTATGTTAAATATGATGATTTGAAAGATATTGATAAATTTGCACTTCATAAACTGAATATATTTATTGAAAATGTAACTGACGCTTTTGACGCTTATGAATTTTACAGGTATTTTCAATATCTTCAAAACTTTGCGGCTGTTGATTTAAGTTCTTTTTATCTTGATATTGTAAAAGACAGACTTTATACCAGCGGTAAAAAATCGCTTTCAAGACGGGCATGCCAAACGGTATTGTATGAAATAGCTCAAGCCTTAACGAGAATTTTAGTTCCCGTTATGCCTCATCAAGCGGAAGATATTTGGCAGAATACTCCCGAAAACCAAAGAGGCGGTTTAGAAAGTATATTGCTTTCCGATTGGCCAAAAGTTAATCCCGCTTGGAATAATCCTCAGCTTGAAGACGAATTTACTCAAATATTAAAGGTACGTGAAATAGTTACAAAAGCTATTGAACCTTTAAGAGCAGATAAAAAAATCGGAAGCTCACTTGAAACTGCCGTTTATATTGTTTCAGATAATAATCAGCTTCTTAAAAAATATGAAACAGAGCTTTGCAATATATTTATTACTTCTCAGGCTTTTGTTGGGCTTGAAAAGCCTTCCGATACTTTAAATGAATATAGTGAAGACGGTTACAGAGTATATGTCACCAAAGCACTTGGCGAAAAGTGTGAGCGCTGCTGGAAGTATAGACCTTTAGGACACCACAAAGGGCATGAAACAATTTGTGATGAATGCTATGAAGCAATTACGGAATAATAAAAGAGCCGCTTATAAAGCGGCTCTCTTTCTTTATATATTTCCTTGTAAAACTCGTTTTAATTTTTTAAGTGCGTTTTGTAAATTTTGTTCATAGCTGTTTTTACTTGATTTATAAATGCTTTGTTTTATTCTGCAAATATTTTCGGGAATTTTTACGGATTGAACTTCTTTTATAAATTCATCGGAGTCTGAACTGCCTTTTTTATAATAAAAAGTATACTGACCAAAGTTGGAATCTTTAGGAAATAAACTAAACCCTCCGCCATTTGGATAAAACTTCTTATTTAATGCCATTCTCTCGGTCACGTTTAAGTTAGCTTTATCTGCTGCTTGCTCTAGAGCAGTTTTTAATTCCACATTTTCCAAGGCTCTATCTTCTCTTGGTTCCAGCATTGCTGACGGAACATCGGATAATCTGTTGAACATATTTATTGTCATATATTTTCCCTTTTAATTTCTTTATTTCTTTTAAATATGGGGAAAAATTTTTTTTGATAATTTTATTAAATTTTTTTTAACAAATTTAAATATTTTTATAAATCATATCTAAATATAGGCTTTACGTTCTCGACAGTACATAAATCAAATTTTTGACTGCTTGATGATGGCGGACATAATTCATTTCTTTTAAAATCATCTTTGCAATATTTTTTATAAGATGCATCTTCACTTCCAAGTGCAGTGCAAAATGCTTCTCTATATGAATAAATTGCAAAAGTCCCTGTTTTATTTTCTTTATTTTTTATTTGACTGTTTATATTTGGAACATATACAACAGCATAATCACAAACTTGTTTATTTTCTACAATTGACGCCCCTGTTTTTTCATCAGTTCCCGTCACTTTGTTAATTTTGCAATCTTCGGGTATTGAACCTTTTTCTCTAAATTCATCTGATTTTTTTACTGTTAATTTTCCGGTATCTTCATTTTTTTCTACTAAATATGAATTATAATAATATCCTTTAACTCTGGAATTTAGATATTGCATTACTCTTCCGTCAGCAAATGAAATATTATCTGCTGCGGCACCTAAAGGATATATTTCCCCATTATCAAGTATTAAGAATGTTATTATGTCCGGTGGTCTTCTGGTTGAATTAACTGATGTATTCGGTTTTGATTTTCCGTTTAAGTCTACGGCTACAAGTCTGTAACCGTATGTTGAGGATACGCCGTTTGGCGGAGTTATTCTTTTACTTACATAATACATTCTTCCGTTCGTAGTTGAAAAATTCGGTTTGGAATTTGTTGTAATATTTATGTAAGGTTCTATGGTTGAACTATCGGTTGCTGTGTATAGTGCGTCACAATCTTTTTTCCCTGCAGTATTCATTATTAATGTCATACCTTTGCAAAATACGCTGTCTTCAGGAGTTATTATGGTTGATAATCTTCTTCCCGTGCCGTTTGAATTTTTTGTTTCTATTAATTTTGATAATTTAATTTCTTTGTTATTATCATCTTTTAATGGAATAGCCATTTTCCCTGCTATCATTTCGCCTGCTATTTGTTTCATTGTATTAAATTCAAAATAGGCTAATGATGTATATGACGCCGTTAATATTCTTATACTTTGTATTGATAGTGCCATTATTATTCCGACAATCATAAGCACTATTAAAATTTCTGCCATTGTAAATCCGTTTTTATTCTTTTTCATAAAGAGTTTCCTTTAAAATTGCATAACATTGATTGTAGGTTTCTACTTCTATTATATCATTTAACTTTAATATATTTTTTGTAATATTTAATACACTTTTATTTTCTTTTACGGCATAGACTTTTATGTCGTTTTCAATTGCATCCGTAACAATTGATGAACCTAGTGAGTTATATGGTACAATTATTGCTTTTAACTCTTTTCTTGTTATATATTGTTCCACTTTTTTATAAGAAATTAACGGTGCATTGGATAACCCCAGTAAAATACATGGTAAAAATGTAGGTGTTATATATTCTGCTGCGGCTTTTGGAGAGACTAACTCTCCTTTAATTGTTACATCTTCAAATGCAGGTGCGTGAACGCAAGGAACTTTTAATTCTCTTGTTAAATAGTGAGATATTACGGCTTCAACTCCGCCTACTATATCTACTCCTTCCCCGTTTTGATAGTTATCTTCCGGCGGTTCTTCAAATTTACACACGACTGCAATAGCTTGGGCCCCTTGTTTTATTAAATTTTCTCCTGCTTCTTTTAATGTATTGTTATTCTTTACTCTGCCTGTTGAAATTCCGCTTGCACCGTTATAAAATTCAACTCCGCATTCTTCTTTTGTTATTTCATATCCTGTTATATTTACGCCGTATATTGTTTTTACTGCGTTTATAGTATTAATGTGTATATTTCTTACTTTTTCGGATATTCCTTTATCAAATATGACACCTATTTTATTATTTTTTGACGGAATTAAATTTAATTTTCCTTTTACAAATTCATTTAAACTCCACCCCTCAACATAGAGCATGTTTTCTGTTATCCCCGAAAAACACGCCGCATTTACAACATTAGGGTTTACTATTACATTAAAATCTTGAGCAAATATTTTAGCATACAATGAAGCGTCACCTGCGTACCCGCCTATTGATGCGCCAATGCCCGTAGGTACTATAAACGCAATTAAAGGTTTTTCCCTGTTATAATTCGACATACTCATTTGCCTTAAGCGCCAAACATTTTTGTCCTTGAGCTTCTATTAAATCATTGAATTTTTGTAAATCAGCTTTTATATTAGGGAATGTATTATAATGCATCGGGATTATTTCCATTGAAAAAAGCATTTTTGCCGCAATCGCCGCTTCTTCAATCCCCATTGTATAATATCCGCCGATTGGAAGCAGGGCGTAATAGGGATTGTACAATTCTCCTATCAGATTAAAATCGGACATTAAACCTGTATCTCCCGCATGATATATTGTTGTTCCCTCTATATCAAACAGATAACTCACGGCAGGCCCGCCATAGGCTAAGTCGGGGTTTGAGCTTGAGTGCTGTGCAGGTAATACCCTTACGCTTCCCCATTTAAAATCAAGTTTTGCCCCAAGGTTAATTCCCATAGCTTTTGCACCTTTTTCTATGCAGTAATTAGCTAATTCTACAACTGCTACTATAACTGCGCCTGTGTGCTTTGATATCGCAATAGCGTCGCCTAAATGGTCTAAATGTGCATGAGTTACAAATATATAAGTAATTCTTTTTTTCTTATAATCAAATTCTGCTGCCGAATTACCTGTTATATAAGGGTCTATCAGTATTCCGTCCCAGTCTTTTTCTATAAAAAAAGCACTGTGTCCAAGATATGTTAACTTACGCATATTATTCTCCCACCATTTTTCTTTATTTTATCAAATTTGAAAAATTATGGGAATACTAACAATTTAAAAATCTTTTAAGTTCTTTTATTATATTTTTTATTGTTTTTGTATTTGATATTAAAGAGTCGGGATGATATGGAATATAACTCTTTATTATATTTTCAGGCAAGGCTTCGCCCTTTTCCAATACGGAAATTATATATTTTATATATTCATCCTGTTCTTTTGCATATTCAGAATCTTTTGCTCGTATATCTTCATCCGCTTCAAGATGACAAAGTGCATGAAAACTCGCAGTAATTGTTAAATCTTCACTGTTTTTAGGAAATATTGTTAACGCGTTTTTTATGCTTAATCGTTTTGCTATTACTCGTTTATATATTTCAGCAACTTTTTTTCGATTTTCGCCTAAATTTATACTTTCACGTTCATGCATTGTTTTTCTAATGCTTTCATTAATGAGCGCATGTCATTATTAAAATACTGTCCCGCAAGTTTATTTATTGCCGTTGCTGCCATTTCCTCACGGCTTTCCATAGATTTATAGCAAAACTTTTTTCCGCTCTTTTGGCGTTTTAGCAGATTTTTATCCACTAATCTGTCCATTACCGTTTTTACAGTTGTATATGCTCTTTCGTTACCGTTTTTGTTGATTTCTTGTAATACTTCATTTACAGAGATATTTTTTGTATTTATTCCGTTTTCTTCCATTGTCCATACGGCATTTAATATCTCATTTTCCAGAGTCCCGTGTGTAAACGTCATTTAATCCATCCTTTTATATTTAATTATTTATAAAATTTTTTAATTTTTAACTTTTTATTACTACTATTATAGCACTTGTTTTATTAAATTACATTATTTTGTGAAATTATGTTAATTCGTGAAAAAATTATTTATTTTTGTTTTTTTACATCTTTTGTAGCTTTTTGCACTGCTCATATATAATCCGAGCTTCGCCCTTGTTATACCGACATATATTAACCTAAGAGTTTCGTTTATTTGCTCCTGCTTTATAATTTCCGGTGTTTTTAGTTCGTTTCTTTCAGCTAAGGACTTTATTGTCTGCATAAAGTGGCTGTTTCCTTTTAATTTTACGTTTTCTTTTTCCGTAGGATAATTTTCTTCATTTAATTGAGGAATAAACACATAATCAAATTCATCACCTTTGGATTTATGTGTTGTCATTATTTGTATTTCAGCTTCATTATGTGTTTCTTCTTCGTCAAAAAATTTATATGAACTTAAAGGTTTTTGCCCTATGTATTCAAGTTGTTTTATTATTTCTTCATTTGTATTATAGTTTTCGCTCAATCGCTTTATCAGTGCTGATATTATATATGTGTTTTCTTTTTCAATTTCGTTTTTTGCATAATATAATCCTGCCTTTAAGCCGATAATATCTATATTTTGAGTGGATTGATTTGACCAGTATTCCATATCCCAGTACAATTGCGCAAGTTCTTCGTCTTCAAAGTCGTCGGGTGATTTATTTATAAAAGATTCTTTTAAGCTGTTAATATACTCGCTTTTATCCGTTTTTAATATATTTATTGCTAATTCACTTATATTTTTATTGTTTAAGGGATTTTCCACCGCTTTTAAAAGTGATGTTATTATTCTGAAGATTTTTTTTCTTTCCGGGCAGTCGCTTCTTACAAGTGTTTTTATACCGTTATTTTGGAAGTATTCGTTATATTCATTTACCTGTGAGTTGAGTCTTAGAAGTATCCCCACCGAGGCTTTGGGATTTTTTTTATGGATTTCTTTTATCTTATTTAATATATATAATTTTTCTTCGGCTTCCCTTTCAAATATATTAAATAAGGGTTTTTCTTCGCTTTGCGGATTTTTATCCGTGCCTTGCATTTGAATGTAATAAAACGCATTTTTTAATTCATCGTTTTGGGATACTCTTTTTATAAAATTATTTGCGTAATCATAAATTGGTTTTGCACATCTTTGTGATGATTTCATTTCTATTTTTTTATTATTTGAGATAAATTCTTTAAATCCAAGCATATCGCTGTTAGTGAAAGTTGAAGTTATTGATTGGTTTATATCCCCGCATCTTATTATATTTTTATGCTTTCCTGCCAGCATATTAATAAGATTTTGCTGGATTTGAGTTGAATCCTGCGCCTCATCTTCTATTATGTATCTGCATATATTTTGGTAATATTTTAATATTTCGGGGTTACTTTTTAAAATGTTTACCGCGTAATACAGCATATCATCATAATCAATTAAATTATTTTGTTTCAGTATATTGTTGTATTGAGTATAAAAATTTAAAAAATCATTTATTTCTTTATACTTTGAAGTTATTTTACTTCCGAATTCCGATAATTTTACCGTGGATATACATTTTAAGTAACAGTCAAAATTTTCATCAGATATTTTGTTTTTTAATAAAAGTTCCTTAATTATTTTTTCTTTTAAATTGTCATCGCAGATTTGGAAGTTTTCGTCTAAGCCGGCTTTTGTATAATTTCCGTTTTCTTTAATTATTCTTAAAGCAAGTCCATGGATTGTTGAAATATTGGGAAGATTAGTACAATCAGG
>CANPWQ010000002.1 GCA_947584965.1 Candidatus Gastranaerophilales bacterium
TATTATAATTTACCATTGTTGCTTCCATGGTATTTTTCATAATAGCGTGCAAAATATTACTACTATTGAACATATTAATAATTTTATTATGGGATTTATGGGATATTTCGGAAAATGGGGAGTCGATATATTTCTGCTTATAACAGGATTTTTTATGATTAATTCCGAGTTTAAATTGAAACACGCGGTGAAAACATATTTATATTTACTTTTTTATTCATTGATATTTTTAATTTTAGCATTTATAATAGGTTCTCATCACGTTTCTTCACATAATTTGAATTGTTCATTATTCCCTTTATTTGGAAGTAATTATTGGTTTATGAGTAATTATATATTTCTGTACTTATTAATTCCTTTTCTAAATATATTTTTAAAAAGTTTAAATAAAAAAAATGCACTTAATTATATAATGCTGACAAGTGCTATATTTTGTATCATCCCAACCTTCACGGGGGGGGGTATTAGCTGTGGGAATTTAGGATTTTTTATCTATATATACAGCCTTGGAGCTTTTATTAGACTTGGAATTTTAAATTTTCTTTTTAATAAAAAACTGCTTAAGATTTTGTTGGTATTTTCCATATTATTTATAAGTTTATATATTATGACATATATTATTCCGAATGATTATATTAATATGCGTAAAACCTGCAAATATACAAATATGAATTCTCCAATTATAATTATTTTGGCATTATATTGCTTTAATTATTTTAAATCTTTAAATATAAAACATAATAAATGGATTAATTCTATAGCAAGTTCTGTTTTTGGAGTTTATTTAATACATGATAATAATTTTGTCAGACCATATATGTGGAAAAGACTTGTACACTTTATTAATATTAATTCAGTATATTGTATTTTCAACATTATAGGTATATGTTTAATAGTATTTTTTGTTTGCATATTAACGGATAAAATTATTAAAGTATTTATTGAAAAGCATTTTGAAAAAATTTCAATATATATAGATATGAAGACTGCCAATATATATCAAAAATTAACAGGCAAAACAGAAAATAATTAAACCTTTTGGAAAACATATATATATTCATGTTTAAAAATGTAGAAACCGCCGTTTAAAGCACGATAGCGCCATAAATTAGCAGTTTTACCTTTCGCTCGTTCATTGCCCTCCATATTTTTGACAATAACAGCTTTCATTTTAAAACCTATTTCACGCATTTTTTGTGCGCAATCAGCACCCAGCGGAACTATTTCACCGTTTGAGTATTTATCGCCTATAATAAGCGCGGCAAACCTGCCTTTTTCAAGCATATCATAACCGTTTTGCGCTGCCTGCTTAAAGAGTTCATAAAATTTTTCCGTAGATCCGCAATTGGATAAATCCTCTTTTTTGTCAGAGAATTTTATAATATCGTCATAAGGCGGATGAAGAATGAGAAACTGCGCTTTTTCACTTCTCATAACGTCAAGTCTTGCCTGTATTTTTTCTTTAGTAGCAATCGCTGCGCTGTCCGCACATATTACATTTACATCGGTTACAAGTTCTTTCTCATTAAATTTAGAGCGTACAATATCTGTTTGTTCGGGTTTTAATTCAACCCCGATACATCTTCTTTTCATATTTAATGCTTCAATGGCACTGGTGCCGGAGCCTAAAAATAAATCCAGCACTATATCCCCTTTTTTGGTAAATCTTTCATACAATTGCTGTGCTATTTGAGGTATATAATTCCCGTGGTATTCGTTGCTGTGCCCATGTGTGTTATCTCTTGAAGCAAATTCCCACCAAGTATCCGTTTTTATGTGGCTGTATTCTTTCCAATTATTTAAATCTATATCACTGTATGGTTTTGTTTTAACCTTGGGTACAATTTTTAAATCAGGTCTTTGTTCTTGCGGTTTTATTCTTTTTATATTAGCTTTTGCCATACATATTCCCCAAATAATTACTATATTCAAGTGTTTAGTATACAAAAGTCTGATTATTTTGTTATCATTTAAAAAAATGATTTATAGAAAATTATTATTAAAAATTACAACATATAAATGATTTTGCCTATTATTAAAAAATATATTATATTTTTATATAATAAGATTAGGGATTAAAATGACGGCTTTAAAAACAGAGAATGAAATAAACACAAATTTACAAAATAGCTTATTTAAAAACTATTCTTTGTTTTATGAAGATTTTTATTTAAACATTCAAGAAGCAATAAAAGATTTTTTTGAAAAAGATTATAACTTAAGATTTATGGGAGTTTCCGCCGAGGAGAGCATATTATCATACGGAGATGAATATTTTGTAAGTAATATTCCCGTAATTAACGAATTAAATATAAAAATAAAAATCTCATCAAATCTGGTGGAAGATTTTTTAAACAGTGCATTAGGCACAGATGAAAAAGAATTTGAAATAAAAAAACTGACAGATATAGAAGCAATGCTTATTCAATCGCTGACAGCATTTATATATTCAAATATAGAAGATAAAATAAACAAAACCGATATAAGTAAAACGGCAATAAAAAATAATAAAGAATTAAATTTTACATTTTTCATAAGATACAACAAAAATCACATAGGAAAAATAATAATTACAATACCGAATTGCATAATAAAAGAACCCAAAGAAACCGAAATAAAAGAAAAATTCACAATATCAGATTTTAAAAATACATCGGCAGTACTTACAGTAAGAGCCGGAAAATCAAAAATAGCATTAAATGAAATAAAATTAATGGAAGCAGAAGATATAATACTGCTTGAAGACAGCGATATAAACTATATGACGGCAGTGTGGAACAATAATGAAGTAAAATTTAAAGTCAATCCAAATCCGTCAATAATAATAAGCATTGATAAAAACGGAGGCAAAGAAATGGAAGAAGAAGCAACGGTGAAACCTCAAAATATGTGGGATTCAATACTTGTTGATATAACGGCGGAATTTGATAATGTAAAAATGACATTAGGAGAATTAAAACAGATATCAGAGGGGCTTGTTATAGATGTAGGCTCTGTTTACGACAATAAAATTAAATTACGGGTTGAAAATCAATTAGTAGCAACAGGGGAACTTGTAATAATAGATGATCGCTACGGAGTCCGAATAGATAATGTCAAAAAGACAAAAGAAAACCCCGTAAAACAGCCTGTAGAAAATAAAAAAACACAGCAAAAGCCTGCCGCTGAACCGGCAAAATCTGCGGAAAAAGTAAATACCCCAAAAGCCGCGGCAACAGCGCAAAAAAAGCCTCAAGCTCCGACTAAAGAAGATGAAAATTTTGATTACAGTGATTTTGAAATAGAAGATGAAAGTATATAAAGGGATAAAATGAACGGTTATATTATAAATTTTGCTACGTATACATTTGCAATGATTGGTTTCATTGTAATTGCATTATTTATTTATAAAAAGTCCGTATATATGCCTAATAACCTGAATAATAACTATTTAAAAGTTGAAAATATGATAAAATTATCACCTGCAAAAAGTGTATATATAATAAAAGCAGGGTATGAAAGATTTTTAGTGGCAGGCGACAGCTCATCCACAACTATGCTTGCCAAACTTGAGGCTGAGAATATTGATACAACAGAGCCTCACAAACAAATCAACATTTCAGAGACATTAAAAGAAAAATTTAAGATAAATCGAGGTTAAAATGGATGCAGTATTAAAAGATTTAAGTCCCGTATTACAATTATTAGCAGTAATGGCAATGTTTTCAATGCTGCCGTTTATGTTTGTTTGTATGACGAGTTTTTTAAGATACGCAATAGTTTTCGGATTTTTAAAACAAGCCCTTGGGGCACAGCAAATTCCGCCTGCAATTGTGTTAGTCGGATTATCTTTAATATTAACATTTTACACAATGGGGCCCGTTTTTCAGCAAATGTATGAGGTCGGCTCTAAACCTTATCAAGAGTCTGGGTCTATGGTTTTAGCCATTAGTGAGGGTTCTAAACCGTTAAAAGAATTTATGCTTAAACAGACAAGAGAAAAAGATTTGGCATTCTTTGTTCAGCTCGCAAGAAAAGAAGCGCCTGCTTCCGTTGAGGATTTAACTATCTGGGAAGTTGCTCCGGCTTACATTTTAAGCGAATTAAAAACAGCTTTTGAAATAAGTTTTATTATATTTATCCCGTTTATAGTTCTGGATTTGGTTGTGGCAAATGTACTTTTGGCTTTAGGTATGTTCATGCTGTCACCTACAATTATATCTCTGCCGTTTAAACTGCTGATATTTATAGCGGTTGACGGCTGGTCTTTAATTGTTAACGGACTTGTCGGAAGTTTTAATTAAGGAATCGAAATGGAAATTTTACTGGAATTTTTTACAAAAGGACTTATAACAATGCTTATGATAGCAATGCCTTGCGTACTCACGGCAGCTGCCATAGGGCTTGTTGTAGGTATTTTGCAAGCTGTAACACAGGTTCAAGAACAGACTATTGCCGCCGCTCCTAAAATTTTTGCGGTTTTCTTAGTAATAATCCTGCTAGGTACGGGATATTTAAAACTATTATCAAATTTATTTAATGAAGGTGCCGTCATTGCTTTTGATGTTATTCCTAAATCAGATGAATTTGTTCTACCTCCAAATTATTATAATTATACAAAACCTTTCATTGATGAAATAAAAACAGATGTAAAAAAAGATATGACACCGATGAAAGAAATATTAAATAATGCGGCTGCGCCAATGGGCAGTTCAGGTAAAGACCGTTTTAATGTTATGAGAAACAAGGGACATGAAGTTCCGACTCCTAACTTAGCTGAAAGAAAAGCTATTTCGGAAAAAAACAGATAAGGGAAACATAATGCTTGATACTATAATAAATGAATTCCCTAAATATTTTCCCGAGATTAACAACGTACTGACGGCAGGGGTTCCTATTTTTGCACGTGTGGCAGGATTAATGCGAAGCGCTCCGTTTTTACAACGCAGTGAAATACCGGTTTTGGCAAGAACAGGTTTTGCATTAATTTTTACGGTAATGCTTACAATATTTTTACATCCGAAAGCTCCCGACGGAAGTGTTTCAATGCTTTATTCCATACTGGTTAATTATATGGCGGGAGCTATTTTAGGATTTATTGTAAACTGCATAGTAAAAGCAATAGAAAGCGGCGGAGATATGATTAATATGCAGCAAGGCGTATCTTCCGCGACAATTATGGATCCCACAACTTCAGCACAAATTTCAATAATGGGAAGAATTTTTAGTCTTTTAGGTTTAATTATCTTCCTTGAAATAGGCGGTGCCTATTGGACTTTTAATGCATTTATCCGAAGTTTTGAAATTTTCCCCATTTATGCTTATGCTATCCCGATGGATAAAATTATTAATATGGATTATCTTGTAAAAATAACTTCCAACGTATTATACATAGGGCTTCAAATAGCTTCTCCCGTACTGATTGCAACATTAGGTCAGGATATTATCTTAGGCATAATTTCAAAAACAGCTCCGCAGGTTAACGTGTTTCAAATGAGCTTTCTTTTTAAACCCTGCTTGGGTGCTGCTATTTTAATTGTTGCTATGCCGATTATCTTTAATGTTATTTGTGATTTCTTTTTATCGTTTTCAAATATTTTTTAGTTTATTTAAAATAATCACAAATTAACTTTTTTTTATTACCGCTGATTTTTTTAATAAATCGCACAAGGTAAGAGTCGGTTTTACGTTTCAGTTCATCCTTTAATATTGCTTTTTCAATTAATAATTTATTGAATGATTCATTAAGTGCAGTTTTTTCCTGTGTTAAATGGGGTTTTATTGTATTTAATCTCATTTTACACATTTCTATTGAGTTTCTAAGTTCTTTTACTTTTCTTTTATCCATTTGTATAATCCGTAAAATTCATTTCTTTCTGACATAATTATGATAATAAAATTTTTTATAAAAAAGTTCCCCCAAAAAGTTTAAAATAAGTATTAAAATGTAAACTTTTATTGTATTTTTTTTGTAATAAACTAAAACTATGGATAATTTAAACAACAAGAAAATATTAATAATAAGATTAAGTGCGTTAGGCGATGTAATCCATACACTGCCTATGGCAAGTGCTTTAAAAAAAGAATACCCTAACGCAATACTTGACTGGGTTGTTGAGGATAAAGCCTCCGAATTTATTGTTAACAATCCTTTAATAAATAATGTATACGTACTGCCAAAAAAGAAATGGAAGCAAAATAAAAATAAAGTTGAAAATTTGAAAGAATTCTTTGAGATTATAAAAAAAATCCGTAAAGAAAAGTACGATATTGTATTAGATACTCAACAACTGCTAAAAAGCGGAATAATTTTAGGCTTATCAAAAGGGAAAAGGAAAATAACGCTAAATGACGGGCGTGAATTTTCGTGGATTTTTGCAAATGAAATAATTAAAACAGGCAGAAAACAGTTTGACCTTTATTACCACGTAGTAAAAAGGAATATGGAATTTGCAAAATATTTAGGCTGTAAGGATTTAAATATTGAATTTAAACTCCCGAATTTTGAAAGCCAATATTCAAACGACATAAAAGAAAAAGTATCACAGCTTGATAAAACAAAAAAAACAATAGTAATAGCACCTGCAACCACTTGGAGAAATAAACACTGGAATATAAAAAGCTGGGTAGAAATAATAAATACCTTTAAAGACGGTTGTAATATAATCATAACAGCAGGCCCAAATAAAGAAAAAGAACTTGCAGAGCAGATATTATCATTTATAACGGGCGGAAACATACTGAATTTATCAGGGCAAACAAGTCTTGCCGATTTAGTATATATTTATCAAAATTGTGATTTGTTAATAAGCCCCGATTCAGGGAGCGCACATATTGCATGGGCAACAGGCAAATGCAAAATATTTACGGTGTTTTTTGCAACAAGTGCAACAAGGACAGCACCATTCGGCGATAATTATTATTCCTATTCATCAGAAACAAAGTGTTCACCTTGTATGAAGAAAATTTGCAGATTAAAAGAAAATAAATATAATTGTATTTACGGCTTAAATTCGGAAAAATTAATTAATAATATAAAAAAAGTATTACAAATAAATTAAAAAGGGTATATAATACTATATACGTTATTACCTAGGAATTTATTCAGTGAGTATTTTTTCCGGATTAAAAGATATACTTGGTCAGATAAACAAAATTGACGGTTCAATATATACAAAGGGCAGGGATTTTGCAGATGTGTATGCAAAGAATATTGCACTGGAAGAAGAAATTGCAGCCCGAACAAAAGAACTGGAGCAGGCAAATCAAACAATTTTAACACTAAACAGTGTTTGGGATATGATGAATTCAGCCCAGCCTTTATCCAGCATGCTTGATAAAATTGTAAGTATATTGCACGAAGATATGAATTATAATTTTGTATCAATATTAAAACTGGAAACAGGTGAAAAAGACGGCTCTTACTTTTATATAAAATCTTCATCACAAGATAAAATACTAAATTCCATTTTTGAGATATTAAATGAATCACCTGAAACTTACAAAATACCGTACTTAGAAAATTCAATCGCAGCAAAATCAATAAATGAAAGAAAAATATATTCAACACCCGATATAAAAGGGATATTGAGAATGTGTTTTCCTCAATTAAATGATGAGCAAATCAATGAGAAACGAAACGAAATGACATCAAAAAGCTGTACGGTAATACCATTACACAGCAATAAAGAGAATTTTGGCTGTGTACTGGTAAGTTCAGAACGTGATGATTTAACAGATACGGAAATGAACTTTTTATCATTATTTGCAAACCAAATAGAGCTTGCAATAACAGTAGCAGGATTATTTGAAGAAGTAAAAAAACAAGCAATAACAGACCCATTAACAGGCTTATTCAACAGAAGATATTTTGAAGAAAATATAATAAAAGAAGCAGAGCGTTCACTGCGTTTAAAACAGCCATTTTCCGTCATTTCAATGGACTTAGACTTTTTAAAGAAAATAAATGATACATACGGACACCAATACGGTGATATAGCAATAAAAACCATTGCAAACGTATTAAAAAAAGAAGCTCGTTCAATAGATATCCCTGCGAGAATAGGCGGAGAAGAATTTAACCTGCTTCTTCCGGGTGTAGATTCGAAAGGTGCGGGGATAGCAGCAGAAAGAATACGTAAATCCATTGAAAATCAAGTAATAGAAACGATAGGCGGAATAACGGCAAGTATCGGAGTAGCAACTTTTTTAGAACACTCAGACCGTATTGATGAATTGATAGAACTTGCAGATCAGGCAATGTATAAAGCAAAAGTCAACGGAAGAAATCAGGTTCAAATTGCTCAATTAAACCACGAAACGGATTGGCAAAAAATTGCCATTGAAACATTTATGGATATTTTATCCAAAAAACGAATACCTGTCAGTGATAATGTAGCTTTAACCATTAAACAAAAATTAAATACAATAGAAACAGAAGACAAAAACGCAAACGACATATTATATTCAATTGTGGATATAATTTCTCAAACTTATAACAGAATGTATAAAACGGGGACAACAAAATCAAAACTTCTGCTTGCTGTACTTTTAGCAAAAAGGCTGGACTTAACTAAAGAAGAAACAGATAAATTAAAAATCGCAATATTATTATACGATATCGGAAATATAATGATACCCGAAGAAATATTAAACAAAAAAGAACCGCTGACGGAAGAAGAAAAAGCAATAATTAAACAGCACCCGTTGATTGCGGCAAGGGAAATTTTAAAACCGATAACATCCATACAGGATATAATCCCTATAATAGAAAATCACCACGAAAATTGGGACGGAAAAGGCTATCCCGCAAACAAATCGGGAATAGAAATACCTATAACATCACAAATCGTACTGCTTGTAGACGCATTTTACGCTATGATGCAGGATAGACCGTATAGAAACGCCTATAATATAGATGAAGTTCTTAAAATCATTAAAGATGAAGCAGGTCAAAGGTGGAATGCCAAATTAGTTGATGATTTTATCCACGTAGTAAAAAATGAGCAATTACAATAAAATTTTATTTTTCGCCGTCATCAATTGTAAAAACCTGCTGTCCGGCTTCTTCTTTCATCGCGGTTTCAAGCAGAATATAAGTCATATAAGCACCAAGTGCAACAGCTTTAGGGTCAAGGTCGGTATTTTGCGCCGCTTCAATAATGGCAGAATTAATTTCGGGATTTTCATCCTTAATATAATGAATCATTTTTTTACGCCAGCCGTGGACATCTTGAAAAATTTCTGCAAAGCATAGGCTTGATTGTTCTTGAGTAACTATCGGAAGCATTTACGCGCCTTTTTTTCCTGATACAATTAAAATTATATTAATTTGTTTAATTGTTTACATCATATAATAAGTGTAGTTTACAATTATAAATATTTATCATTCTTGACTCTGTGGTATGTAGAAGCTAAAATAAGTTAGAGTTTAGATTAAAAGGGATTGTATGAAAAATTTTGAACCCGAATATATTGAAAAATTAATCGAAATAATGAAAAATAACGAGCTTACACAGGTATCTCTTGAAGATAGCGAAACATCGCTTGTTATAAAAAGCAGCGGTTATAAACCTGTTATTAAAGAAAAAGATGTAACACAAGAAGAAACAGTTCAAGAAGTACAGGAAGAAACCGTATCAGAACCAATAGAAGAACAAAAAAAACTCACACCGATTACATCAAATATGATTGGGTTATACTATTCAAAGCCCTCGCCGACGGAAGCTCCGTTTGTTAAAGTAGGCGATGAAATCAAGGCAGGACAAGTAATCTGCATAATTGAAACCATAAAATTAATTAATAAAATAACCTCCGAAGTATCGGGTAAAGTGGCTGAAATTTGTATAGAGGACGGCAAGCCCGTTGAGTACGGTCAGGTTATTATGTATGTAGAGGAAAATTAACGGGATATGTTTAAAAAAGTATTAATAGCAAACAGAGGCGAAGTTGCCGTAAGGATTATAAGAGCTTGCAGAGAAATCGGAATACCTACCGTTGCTGTGTATTCACAGGCTGACGCAAACTCATTGCACGTAAGTTTGGCAACAGAGGCATACTGTATAGGTCCTAATGAAAGCTCAAAAAGCTATCTGAATATACCCGCCATTATATCAGCAGCACTGGTTTCAGGTGCGGACGCAATACATCCCGGGTACGGATTTATGTCAGAACGCGCAGATTTTGCCGAAATTTGCGAAGAACATAATATTAAATTTATAGGTCCTTCGCCCGAATCCATGAAATTAATGGGCGATAAAGCTACTGCAAGAAAGACCATGGCTTCAAAAAATGTGCCTATTACCCCCGGAACGGGAATTATAACCGATATTGAAGAAGCAAAAAAATCAGCGGAAAAGTTTGGTTACCCCGTTATTGTTAAGGCAACAGCAGGCGGCGGCGGAAAAGGTATGAGAGTCGCTAATAACGCTCAAGAGCTTGAACAAAACATTACTCTTTGCAGACAGGAGGCTGAAAAATTCTTCGGCAATCCCGATGTTTATATGGAAAAATATCTGGTTAATCCAAGACATATTGAAGTTCAAATCATTGCGGATAAATTCGGAAATGTTGTTCACTTAGGCGAAAGGGACTGCTCTATTCAAAGACGCCACCAAAAACTTGTTGAAGAAGCACCCTCACCTGCAGTTAGCGAGGAAGTTCGCAAAAAATTAGGTGATGCTGCTGTTCGTGCCGCTCTTGCAGCTAAATATGAGGGCGTCGGTACAATTGAGTTCTTACTCGATAAAGATAAAAACTTTTATTTTATGGAAATGAATACCAGATTACAGGTTGAACACGGCATTTCCGAGATGATTTCAAATATTGATATTGTAAGAGAACAAATTAATATCGCAGCGGGAAACCCGTTATCATTTAAGCAGGAAGATATTAAATTATACGGGCATGCAATAGAGTGCAGAATTAATGCGGAAGACCCCGAAAGGAACTTTTTGCCGGCTCCGGGGGAAATAAACGGTTATATTCCGCCGGGCGGTTTTGGTGTCAGAGTTGATTCTCACGTATATTCAGGGTATAAAATACCGCCATATTATGATTCTTTAATAAGCAAAGTAATGTGCTGGGCTCCCACGCGCGAAGAAGCAAGACGCAGAATGTACAGAGCGCTTAAAGAATATGTTATCACGGGAGTAAAAACCACTCTGCCTTTTTATCAGGATTTAATTGAAAATGAAGTATTTATAAGCGGTAATTTTGATACAGGGTTTATGAATACTTATAAACAACAAAAAGACAATTAATTATGGAAGAAAACAGCACTAAACCGAAAAAACAGCTTCTTAACTACATAAATGTTTTTAGAGGGCTTGCTATTTTATTGATTATTGCAGGTCACACTTTGCAAATCGGAAATCATGGAACTTTAATAAATAAAATCACTTTTGAAGTTTTTGCGGGCGGGACTGCTCTTTTTATATTTATTTCGGGATTTTTATTTCAGCACTTATCTTATAAATTTGAATACAAAAACTATATGGTGAAAAAATGGAAAAACGTAATTATTCCATATATGATAACAGCAATTCCCGGGATAATTTTATGTTTTACCATTCCGCAAATATATAAAAATCCGTTTGACGGGCTTAATTATTTTACGCAAATCGGAATATTTTTAACAACAGGCAGAGTCCACAATGTTCCTACATGGTTTATTCCGATGATTGTTATATTTTTTATATTAAGTTATTTGCTTTTATACTTGGAAAAGAAAAATATTTTATATAAACTCCTGCCGATTTTAATTGCCGTAACTGTTTTAATTCCGCGCGGAGATATAGAGCCTGAATGGGTTAGCAATCTTGATTATCTGCATAAATATTTTGCATACATAAAATATGTTTTAAGCGGATTTATTCATTTTTCTTCAATGTATGTTTTAGGCATGTATTTATCTAAATATAAAGAAAAAATTGATATTTTCTATGATAAACGCCTGTTATTAATATTCTTAATGGTAGTAAGTGCTATTGCCGATATTTATTTCAATAATATTAACGGAACAATCTCGAAAATATTTTTAACATTAATTATTTTAGGGTATTTAAAGCATTACGACGAACAAATTAAATCATTAGAAAAAATAAATAATGCTCTTGATGTAACGGCAAAATACAGCTTTGGTTTATTTTTTATTCACTGGTATTATGTTTTTGCGTTTAATCATCTTTTTAATATTCCCAAAATAATGGGGATTAATACTGTATCACAAGCAGTTGGCGTAATGGGGATTGCTTCTTTAAGATATTTATTTGTATTTACGTTGAGCTTTTTAACCTTATTTTTAATGAAAAAAGGTCTGCAATTATTAAAAGTTGAAAATACCAGAATGTTTACGGGAGTTTAATTAAATCATATCCGCAAAGATATTTTTAATCCGTTCAATGCACCCTGCTTGGCTTATATACCATTCACGACAAGAAATACGCTCAACAATTGCGCCTGTTCGCTCCATTAAGGTCTGCTTTTGTATTTGAGTCTTATTGCATTTTACATTATCTTCCGCCCCGTCACATTCAATTACAACAGTTTTCCCCGAAGGACTCGTTAAAGTTAAATCTGCGCTTAATCCTGCCAAGGTTTTACCTGCCGTCACGCTAAATCCTTCATCACGGAACGCTTTTGCAACTTCTTTTTCAAACTCATTTTTATATAAATTATCATCCGTATTAAATTCATCTTTTAAAGAATTTCTTGCAATATATGCCTGTACAAATTCAATATAATCTTTTAAAAGCCCAGCAGGTAATGATTTAGGGTCTTTTGACAAGAATACGATTTGTTTTTTTCTTGCTCTTGTAATAGCTACGTTAAACAAATTCGGGATTTGTAAGAACGTCAAACTTTGATTGTAACTGTTATTTGCAACAGCCCAGGACAGCATTATAATATCACGTTCATCACCTTGGAATGTATGCGCGGTACCTGTTTCTATTTTATGTTTTCTTATCATGCTTTCAGTGAAAACCTGCGCTATTGCTTTTTTAATCAACTCAACCTGCCCTCTGAACGGCGAAATTATACCGACAGTTACGGGTTCATGGTCAGGGTTAGTATTTCTTTCATCTTCTTGAATAATCTCTTGAAGCCTTTGCATTATAGCTTCTACCTCTGGCATATTTCTCGTTGCGTCAAAATCTACTTTACCGTCAGGAACTTGCACCAATTCAAGAACATCATTGCTGTTACATTGCGACATTATTCTTATTCTGTCACCGTAAAACTCTTTATTGCTGAAATCAATAATCGGAGCGTAGCTTCTGAAATGTTCATCAAGCAATACGGGTTTTGTGGAATAATAATTTGCCAAATCAAACATGGAGTTCGTTCTAAACCGCCACATAAGCTGGTATTTATCGGGAATTTCATATTGGCTCATAAACGATTGTTCTTTTGATTTTTCCAAGAAAGATAAATGCGGAAGCTGTTTATCATCACCTACAATTACCGCTTTTTTACATCTGAATAAAATAGGCATACAGCTTGCTATATCGCACTGGGAAGCCTCATCAATTATAGCGACATCAAACATTGCAGGTTTTAACGGCAATGAATCCGATATTGCATAAGTAGTTACACACCAGCAAGGAAATGCCTCGAGCAATGGTTTAAAGTCTTCATCCTCTAAGAGCCTGTTTTGAAGATTTTTCTTTCTTGAAACAAGCGCTTTTGTATGGACAATCAATCTTTGGCGTTTTACCTGATCGCGCAATAAACCTTTTAAAGAATTTCGTCTTTTTCCTTTTAATATTTCTATTGCTAAAGTCTTTTGTTTTTTTCTAAGCAGTTTTATTTCTTCCAAAATTGTATGAATATTGCCTAATTTATAAATTTGAGTTTCGCATTTTCGCGCACTTGCGCTTAAACGTGCAATTATAAGTTCAAGTTTTAAGCGTTCAAGGTTTTCTTCATCGGGCTTAAAATTATTATTTTGAATGATTTTCTTTAATTGATGATTAGCATATTTTGTCGTCATATCGGCAAAAAATCCGCTTTTTTCGATATTTTTTTCAAGATTTTTTATTGCATTTTCTATTTCATCAACTTCCGAAGAGCTGTATTTGCCTGTTAAATATTCAAGTTCGCCGATTTGTTTTGATTTCTCATCACGTTCTTTTATGATTTTCTGCCATTCGGCTTCAAGTTTTATTATCTCTTCACAAGTATTTTCTTTTTCTTTAATTGTCATAACAAGTTTTTGCATATCTTCAACATCAACAAGTATTGAATTTTCAAAATTTGTATCCAAATCCACCTTATTAGATATTAAATCCTGCAAATCAAATGATAACTGTTTTTGATAGTTAGCTCTGCCTGCTCTTAAAGCAAGATACGGCGCGCCAAAATCATTTAATCTGTTAGCAACAACATCGGTTGCTTTATCCATTCTTGAAGCAACAAGCACTGTTTTACCGTTTGAAATTAAATGGCAGATTAAATTTACTATTGTTTGGGATTTACCCGTCCCCGGGGGGCCATATACCGCAAGTATAGAGTTATCCTCTAAGTTTTTTATAACATCCTCTTGAGAGTCGCTAAGCGCCAAGGGTGTTACAGCAACAAAATCTTTTAAATTATTTTCTTTTATGATTTTTGTTGCCATTTTACCTTTACCCATAAGGTATTCTTCGTTTACAACATTTAATGCCGTTTCTCTTATAACTCCTGACGGTTTTTCGGATATCTGCGTAAGTTCATATAAAACTCCCGCTGTAACCAAAGGTCGTTTTGTTAATATTATTGCACTTTTATTTGTTAATACTACTTTATCAGCTTTTAACTTGGTTTTAGGTTTTTCCGTTTCGCTTTCTTCTATTGCTTCCTGCATATTTTCATAATTAATTTGCTTTTCAGCATAAAATTCTTCCGCAGGGTTGGTTTCCGATACATTATTTTCAAGTTCTTCATTTTCTTTTAATTCAAATTCCAAATCGGGAATTAATGACTTTAACGTAGTTAAAAATATGCTTAAATCTTCTTCTTTTAAGGGTAATTTCGGCACTACATCCAACAGCCCGTCAAGCATGTTATCAATTTCATCTTCTTCACCCGATAAATTCATTAAACTTGTAAGTGCTGCAGTATTTAAAGATAAGCCCTCCTCTTGAAGAGAGCATTCTATACTCATTCCGACTCTTTCAAGTTTACAGCTGCAATATAAAAGCGGAGTTAAAAATTCATTTTTTCTTTTTGTTTTAGCGTTTTTCCCGACTAAAAACAAATATCCGTATATTAAATATTTATCCTTTTGGCTGTTTTCGCTTTGAAGCATTAATTCCGTCAAATACGAATCAGAACCATCCAGTTTTAAGGTTTGAGGATATTGGGTGAAAACTTTTTCATTATACAATAATGATGAATTTTCGCTGTTATTTTTCTCCGTACTTTCCAGAAATATCCATTTATTATCCTTATCCTGCTTTAAATTTCTGAAAGTGGAGCTTTGCACTTCTTCTCTTACGCAGTCATGAAGATACAAGCTCAAGCGTTTTATAAAACTGTTATTAAAAGCTGAATTAATCATTTTTGCGGCTTCTTGCAGCATAGTTTTCCCCTATTAATTTAAATAATAAGTAATTATAGCATTTTTAGGGGCAATATTCAAAAAAATTGCCATTATTCATCCAAAAAAACGATGTTTTCAGATAATAAATTTACCGTTTTCATAAATGAGTTCATCATCAGCGTATATTTTACCGCCGTTTTTCATATTTTTTATTAAATCCCAATGCAAGCCCGATACATTCTTTCCGCCCGTATCGGGGTATGAAGCGCCGACTGCCATGTGAATTGAGCCTCCGATTTTTTCGTCAAATAAAATATTACCCGTAACATCCTGTATCATTTCATTTGTTCCGACGGCTATTTCACCTACAAACCTTGAACCGTTATCCATATCAAGCATGTTATTTAAAAATTCTTCGCCTTTTTCGGCTTTTGCTTCAATTACTTTTCCGTTTTTCAGAGTTAACAATACCTTTTGAGCCTCGTTACCGCGGTATATTTGAGGAAAATCAAAATATATTTGTCCCTCTGCGCTATCCTCTACGGGAGATGTATAAACCTCACCGTCGGGGAAATTACATTCTCCCGCGCAGCTTTTCCAAATTCTGCCTGCTACATTAAAGGTAATATCGGTTTTTTCACCCGTTATATGAATTTTTGATTTTTTATTTAAATACTGCGCTATTTTTTCCTGTTTTTCACCAATTTCCTGCCATTTTTTAACAGGGTCATCTATATGAAGCCAACAGGATTTTATTAAAAATTCACTGTATTCATCAAGTGACATTTTTGCTTCCTGTGCTAATGCCTGCGTGGGAAAATCAGCTATAACCCATTTTAAATCGCCCTCGGCAGCACGTTTAAGCATTTTTTCACTTAAATGTTTCATAGCGCCCGAGCGTTTTGCCATTTTTTTAGAACCACATCTTGCCATATTTTTTACATTAAACGGCGCGCCTATTGATATTAAATTTTTAGCCTTTTCATATTCAAGTTCTGTCATAGGGTCAACATACTCAAGCTGTTCATCCGTTGCATTTTTTATAAACAGTTCATTTAAGCCCTCAACTCCCATTCTTACAACAGGATATCCGCCTTTTAACAGGACTTGTCTGTATATTTCTTTAACCAAGGGCTGAGATTGATATGAATCAGTCCTAATTATTGTAAGCTCGCCTTTTTGAACTTTAACGGAATAATCAACCAAAACTTTAGCATATTTTTCCCACAAATTATTCATTTTTACACCTCATCATTATTTAAAGCATTTAATCTGCCCAAATAAATCCCTCTCTTGGATGTCTTTATAAAGTCAGTTAACCTTAATATATTTTTATCATTCGGATACATTTCTTCAAGTTCTTTTACAACATTAGAAAGTGTTGTTTTTCTTGCTTCAATTAATCTGTATGCTTCTCTTATGTTTTTAATTTCTTCGGATGAAAATCCGCGTCTTTTTAACCCTACAACGTTAGGCCCGTGCAATACGGCAGGTGCGCTTGCTGCTTTTGCAAAAGGCGGTATATCCATTCTTGCAGCCGAAAATCCTGATATTATTACATATTCGCCAATTCTTATATTTTGGTGATATACGCTCATTCCGCCTAAAAATGCACATTTGCCTACGTGAACATGCCCGCCGATTGTTGCTAAGTTAGCAAATATAGCTTCATCTTCAACAACGCAGTTATGTGCAACATGGCTTGACGCCATAAACAAACATTTATCACCGACTTTTGTAATTGCCCCGTCTTCGCCTGCGGCTCTGTTTATAGTTACATATTCTTTTATTATACAATTCTTACCTATTACTGCTTTTGTTTTTTGTCCTTTATAGCTTAAGTCTTGCGGTGCCGTTCCTAAACTTGCAAACGGATATATTGTTGTTCCCTCGCCGATTTCGCAATTTTCCAAATAAGCATTTGCTATTATTTTTACGTTTTCACCCAAAACTACATTATCACCGATTATAACATTCGGCCCTATTTCGCAGCTTGCAGGTATTACCGCATTATCAGATATTATTGCCGTTTTATGTATTGTCATATTTTTCTCCTATTGTTTTTCAAGCATTGAAAACATTAAATCTGCTTCAACCGCCAAGTGTCCGTCTACAAAACCCTTTGCATGTACTTTAGCAACGGGACCTTTTACTTTTATAAGCTCTGACTCAATTTCAAACTTATCTCCGGGAATAATTTGTTTTCTAAATCTTACCCCGTCAATACCTGCATATAAGAATAATTTATTTTTATACTCGGGCAGCGGAACCAAACACCCTGCCGAAACCTGAGCCATTGCTTCCAATTGTAAAACCCCCGGCATTACGGGATTATTCGGAAAATGTCCCGTAAAAAACGCTTCATTTACCGTTAAATTTTTATACCCTTTACAATATTTTCCCGGTAAACATTCCGTTATTCTGTCTACCAATATAAAAGGATATCTGTGCGGAATTAAATCCATTATTCCTTTAATGTCAAATTGAAGTACTTGTTCTTCCGTCATTATGCCTCCATTATTAATTTATTTTTTAAGTCTTTTGCTACCAAACAATGAACGGTATGTCCCGCTTCTTTTACGATTATCTCGCCTTTAAAATTAAGAATATTACAGCCTGCAAGGTAAAAATCACCGATTAAATCAAGGATTTTATGTTTTATCGGTTCATATTCAGTATTCAATTCCGTTGTATAGCCGTCTTGAGTTAAACCTACGGTATTTTCAATACTTGCACCAAGCGCATAACCTGCCTTTTGATACATTTCAAGCTCTGATAAATACCCGAAAGTCCTTGCGTTTGTTATTTCATCTATATTATTTACATCTAAAGAGCTCCAGCGGTTCTTTAAATCTTTATGTTTAAAATTTACACCGTATGTTACGTTTAAACTGTCTGATGGCAATACTATTAAATGTGTTTTGCCGTTTAAGTATACTATAGGCTCTTTTATTGTACATTGTGCTTCATCGGGATTATTTACCCCTGCATTTTTAAATGCTTCTGCCCATTTTTTTGAGCTTCCGTCAAGTATCGGCAATTCATAATGAGTTAAATAAACATCAAGCGCATTAATTTTACATATAGCGCAAGCCGCCATAAAGTGTTCTATAAGCATTATTTTAACTTCACTGTTTCCTATAACAGTGCAATGCTCGGTAGATAGTATATTATCAATATCCGCTTTAACCGTTTTTCCCATATAGTGAAAGCGAATGCCTTTTTCTTCGGACGGGCATACCCTTGTTTCAGACTCACAGCCCGTCATTAGAGCAATTGATTTTAATACGACCTCTTTATTTACGGTTGACATATTATTAATCCTTTAATAAATGCTCATAATCTTTAAACTTAATAACAAGTTCTTCCGCTTTTTTCATATTTTTCATTTGTTTAATGAAATCTTTTCTGGGCATAGCAGGTGCGCCGATAAGTATTGATTTTTCGGGGAAACTTCTTGTTATTCCCGCTTTTGCCATAACAATTGAGTCGCTGCCTATTTCAATATGGTCAGCCATACCGACTTGTCCTGCTATAACAACACGGTCGCCTATCTTACAGCTTCCCGCAATACCCACTTGAGAAACAATCATACAGCCTTTACCGATTTTGCAATTATGTCCGATTTGAACAAGATTATCTATTTTTGTCTGCTCGCCTATTACGGTATTTTCTATTGTTCCTTTATCAATACAAGTATTTGCACCTATTTCAACATCATCTTCAATAACAACAGAGCCGACAGAGGGGATTTTAAATATCTTTTGGTCGGTATTATCCTGTTTTACCTTACCTTCTTCCCTCGCATTTTCAACATTATTGGGGTTCTCGGTAACAAAGCTGAAACCGTCAGCCGCAATGCTGACTCCGTGTTGAAGAATAACTCTGTTTCCGATTATTGCATTATCTCCGATATTACATCCTGCGTGAAACAGGCAGTTTTCACCTATTTGAACACTGCGTCCGATATATGTATTAGCAAGTATTTTTGTATTTTTTCCGACTGATACGTTCCGTGAAATAACTACATTCGGCCCGATTGATACATTCTCGCCGAGTTTTGCCGTAGGATGTATTGTTGCGCTCGGATGAACACCTATTGTGCTATCCGGTGGCATATAAAACAAATGAAGTAATTTCATCATAGCTAAACGGGGACGCTCTGCTTCAATTGTTGAAATCATCTCCGATGTAACACCTATCGGAACCAGCGCAGCTTTTGCTTTTGTTTTTGACAAATTTTCTATCTCATCTTCATTTAAAGCAAGCGCTAAAGTATTTTCATCAGCTAATAACGGAGGTCCTAACCTTGATATTTTTACATCCTCCAGCTTGGTCAAAATACCGCCAACAATTTCAGATATTTCTTCAAGTGTATATTCCCGCATTGTATCTATATCCCTCATAATTATATTCCTCTTTTGATTATATTTATTGTAATACGAGGGCGGGAAAATTACAATTTTTTATTCAAAATCAAATAAATCTTTTACTTTTATATTAAGATTATCAGCTATAATTTTTAATTTTGATACCGTTATATCAGTTTGTGCTGTTTCTACCAAACTTATCATTGAACGAGAAATACCGTTTACCCCTAAATCATCTTGAGTTAAATTTTTACTTGTTCTTATCTTTTTCAAGTGTTTTGCAAATTTTTGTAAATATTCCTTGTCCATTTAATTATTGTTAGTTATACTAGCATTAATCACAACTAATCACACTAGCAAAGAAGGAGTGTAATATGAAAAAGAACAATAATGTAAACCTTAGTGAACGTGCCTCTGAAATCGGTATTAAACTTGAACGTGTTTCTACCCTTATGGTTTTTATGGAAAGATCGCTTGAAGGCGAAGTTGAAATTGAGCAAAAAAAATTAGTCAGTTTAAGTTATACAATTAATGATTACTTATCTGAAATCACCAAAAAATTTGATGAACTGGAACGTATAATTAATAATGAATATGAAAACGACAAGGAGATTAATGAGGATGAATAAAAATTTCTGCCCTTAATATATTACCGTTTCCGGTTTACCTGTTTTTGGGTCTGTTGCCGTAAGTTTCAATTGCGGTGATGTTCCAAATGTTGTTAATATTTTTATTCTTATACTTTCTTGAGGCTGTAATATGCCAACAGCTACATCAATTTTGTAATTTTCACATTCTTTTTCTATTTTATTTCTTTTTAAATGTCCTTTTATTGCTGCAATAGGAGTACCCAATACCCCTGCTACCCAGCCAACGCCTAAAGTAAACAATCCCAAAGGTCCCATAACTATCCATAATCTGCCGATTGATTTTTTCGCCCCTTCTTCATTTGCATTAAACGCTACTGTACCACTTATTCCGTTTATTACTTGTGCATTTTTTATTTCAATATTTTCTCTTGATTGATTTGTTATTATATATTCATAAGCTAAGTATTTCTTTTTTAATTCGGATTTTAATATTAACTCTTCTCTTTTTACCGATAAACCATCATTTATAACTGCAAAACATGTATTTTGAATTAAAAATAAAATTAAAATTAAAAATAATGATAATACTTTTTTCATACTTCTCTTTCTGTTTTTAATTACTTTCTCATTTTTTCAATAATTGAAGTGGTGGATTTACCCTCTACAAATGTTATAAACTCTATTCTGCCTCCGTTTTCCATTATACCTTTTGCCTCGGGCAAAGTTTCAACGGTATAATCCGCCCCTTTTGTATGAACATCGGGTTTTATTTGAAGCAGTAAATCTAACGGCGAATCTTCATCAAACAAAACAACATAATCTACGCTTCTTAACGCGCTTAATACCTCCGCTCTGTCATTTTCATTATTTATCGGACGCCCCTCTCCTTTTATGCTTTTTACAGACTTATCGGAATTTAACGCTACTATCAATACATCGGCAAAACTTTTTGTTTTTTCCAAATACCTTACATGCCCGACATGAAGTATATCAAAGCACCCGTTTGTTGTTACTATGGTTTTGCCCTCCGAGCGCAATGTATTTATTAAATTATCCAATTCACTTCTTTTGACTAACATTTTTCTCCAAAAAAGCGGAGAATAAACTCCGCTTTTATCGTTATTTCTTTCCTTGTCCTTGAGATGCAGGCTGATTAAATGTTTCCTGCATTTGAGGATTATCTTTTGCCACTTCCTTTATTTTCTTTTGCAAATTATCGGGATTATAATCTTCATTATAAAATTCAATTTTTGCATTTTGTCTTAATTCTTCAATTTTATTTTTTAATATATCAACTTTATCTTGGCTTTCAAGATAGTTAATTATTTCTTTTTTTGTTTGTTCAAATGAATATATGCCTGCCTCTGCTCTATCGGTTACTTTAATTATATGATATCCGTATGGTGTTTGGATAACTTCGCTTATTGTATTAGGCTGCATTGAAAATGCTTTTGACGCAAACGGTTCAACCATTTCGTCTTTAGAAAAGAATCCTAAATCTCCGCCTTTTACTGCGCTAACGCTGTCTTGTGAGTTTTCTTTTGCTATTTTCGCAAATGATGACGG
The DNA here is from genome assembly GCA_947584965.1 of Candidatus Gastranaerophilales bacterium. Classification (GTDB taxonomy): domain Bacteria; phylum Cyanobacteriota; class Vampirovibrionia; order Gastranaerophilales; family Gastranaerophilaceae; genus Avigastranaerophilus. The sequence goes on from CANPWQ010000002.1 coordinate 22,029, forward strand.
TGAATTTTTTACCTTTTTATATAATTCTTGCGCCTTTTGTTTTAAAGATTGCATTTCTTCTTCTGTTTTTTTGTTTAATTCTTCTTCGGTTAAATCTTTATTTTCTTCATGAAGTTTTGCTTTTATCTGCTCGGGATTTGCCGAAATCAATATGTGTGAAGCTCTTACGCGCTCCGGATATTTGAATTTATCCTGATTTTCATTATAATATTTTTTTGCTTCCGCTTCGCCTATTGATACCATTGCAATAGAATCAACGAATTTTTTTAATTTTATTTCTTCTTCCAAATCCTGTTCAAATTTTGAATAATTTACTCCGTTTGATTTTAATACCTGCATAAATTGTTCTTTTGTTCCGAACTTACTTATTATATCCTTTGCCGCTTTATCCAGTTCTTCTTTTGATACGGCAATTTTTCTTTTTGCCATTTCGTCATTTAATAACGCTTTTACCATTAATTCTGATACGACTTTTTCTTTCATCATTAATGCAAATACATTGTTCGGGTCATTTTTTAAATCTATTCCCATTTGAGAAAACATGTTATTTGACGTAACGGTTTCATACGCTTTATCAAAATCATTTTTTGTAATTACGGTATTATTTACTTTTATTAAATTTTCTTCGTTCTTTTTAAATGTGCAGCCGCTAAATACAATGATTGCCAGCATTGCTATTAAGGCTATTTTTACTTTTTTCATATTTTCTCCTTAGATTTTTTAACCTTTATTATTTGGATTATAATCATATCCTATCTTTAATATATGATAAAATAAATTAGACAGAATGTTAAATAATTCTTCAAAATTAAAGTAAGCTCTGTTCAAAATTAATATGCCGATGCCCTCACTGCAACTGTTTGGGGCAGGTGAATATTTTATATATTTCGTAATATTTTTATCAGCCTTCGCTGAAATTATATTCCATTCACCTTTTGATAAGTTTGTATAAATTCTTATATTTGAGTCTGCTTCACGAATTAAAGATATTCCAGCTTGCGAGGCAAGAAGTCTTAAATTAACAAGTTTGATTAAATTTTCAACAGGTTCTGACATTTTGGAAAATCTGTCTTTCCATTCCGATTTTATTGCCTCTAATTCCGCAATTGATTTTACATCCGCTAAACGCTTATATTCTATCATTTTTTGTTCTTTTGAACCTGCCCAATCGTCGGGGATATATGCGGTTATATTTATATCAACAATTGCAGGCTTTTGAGTCTTTGTTTCTCCGTTTTGGATTTCATTTATTGCGTCTTCCAATAATTGACAGTACGTATCAAAACCTACATTTACCATTTGCCCGTGCTGTTTTGTACCGAGTATATTTCCGACTCCGCGTATTTCTATATCACGCATTGCAATTTGATATCCGCTCCCTAGCGTAGTAAATTCTTTTATATATTTCAATCTTTTTATGGCGTCAGAGGTTAATTTTTTTGCTTCCTTATACAAACACCAGCAATATGCCTGCCTGTCGGTTCTGCCTACTCTGCCTCGTATTTGATACAGCTGAGCAAGCCCGAATTTATCCGCGTCATATACTATCATTGTATTTGCATTAGGTATATCAAGCCCTGATTCTATTATAGTTGTACAAAGCAGAACATCATATTCACGGTTTAAAAAGTCCGTCATTATTGTTTCCAATTGACTTTTATCCATTTGCCCATGCGCAACCGCAAGTCTTATATTCGGAAGCAAGGTCTTTAATTGTTGGGCATACTCATATATACTTTCGACTCTGTTATATAAGAAAAATACCTGCCCCTCGCGCTCTATTTCATAATTTATTGCATTTTTTATTACACTGTCTTTATATTCGCAGACATAAGTCTTAACGGGCAGTCTGTTTGTCGGTGCCGTGTTTATTAAGCTCATATCTTTTATCCCCGACAGCGACATATATAATGTTCTGGGGATAGGAGTTGCCGACATCGTCAATATATCAATATTTTTCTTTAACCGCTTTAATTTTTCCTTATGAGAAACTCCGAATTTATGCTCCTCATCTATTACAAGCAGTCCTAAATCTTTAAATTGAACATCATCCTGCAAAAGCCTGTGAGTACCTATTATTACATCAATTTCGCCTAAAATAAGTTTTCTTAGCGTTTCTTTTTGCTCTTTCGGGCTTTTAAATCTTGATATAAAGTCCACACGCACGGGGAACGGTTTAAATCTTTCCGATATCGTTTGAAAATGCTGCATTGCAAGTATTGTAGTAGGTACAACAACTGCTGCCTGCTTAGAGGACATTACGGCTTTAAATATTGCACGGATTGCCACTTCCGTTTTACCAAACCCTACATCTCCGCATATTAACCTGTCCATAGGTTTTTCCGCTTCCATATCGGCTTTTGTTTCTTCTATTGCTTTCATTTGGTCGGGAGTTTCCGTATATATAAACGAATCCTCCATTTCATACTGCCATATAGTATCGGGTTCAAAAGCATATCCTTGCGACAGCTTTCTAAGTGCATATAAATTTATTAAATCCTGCGCAACATCTTCAACGGCCTTTTTAACCTTTGTTTTTGTATTATTCCAGTCGCTTCCGCCCATTTTAGATAGTGGCGGCATTATATTACCCGAACCGCGGTACCTGCATAGCATATTTATTTGCTCGGCAGGAATATGCAGTTTATCTCCGTGCGCATATTCAAGCGTTAAATAATCTTTTTCTTCACCGTCTATTGTCTGCTTTGTTAATCCTTTAAATATCCCTATTCCATGCACCATGTGTACGATATAGTCACCCTCTTTAATATCATTCAGGGTTTCAATAAAATCCGCATTTTCCCGTTTATAGTTATATCTTATTCCCGTTATTTCTTTTGAACGCTTATTAAAAAACTCCTTATCCGTTATAATTATTAATTTGCAATCATCTATAATTGAACCTGCATAAGATATGTTATCCGTTATATATACGCTTCGTTTTTCGGGATTATTGTATTGATAAGGGATTTCATCTTCTTTTAATATCTCTTCTATCCTGTTTTTATAATCTGTTGTAATAATTATGGTAAAGTTTTCTTTTAATTTATCTTGAATAAATTTTGTAATTTCGCGGATGTCAGCACCAAAATACGGAATTAACTCTGTTTTTAACTCTAAATTTATATCAAAATCTTCCGATATAAAGTTATCAAAGTATATTTTTTCCCGTCCGCTTAATGTTGTTAAAAATTCTTTTAAACCTAAATGCGATTGATTAGGCAATGGCAGGCATAAATTTGTTTTTATATTTTCCTCATACTGTTTTTTTAGGTTCTCATCCGTCTGCTCATATCTTGATTTAAATTGGGTATAATCATCAAAAACAAAAATAAATTCATTTGATATTAACTGCGCAATAGTACCTAAATCAGCATTAAATAATGTTTCATAATACTCAATTCCCTCAAAATATGTTTGATTTTTTAAATCTTCAAGCATTTCAAGCATATTTTCATTGTCTTTATCAACGGATTTTTCAATTTTTTTATATGAATTTTCATTTAAAATAAACTTATAAACAGGCTGTAATACGGCTTTTTCGGTTTTCTTTATGCTTTTTTGAGTGCTGTTATCAAATATTCTTATATCAGTTACCGTATCACCCCAAAGTTCAATTCGGACGGGGTATTCACTTAAAGGAAAAACATCAAGAATATCTCCGCGCAAGCTGAATTCTCCTATATCCGCCGCAAGTGTTTTCCTTTTATAGCCCATTTTTATCAGCTTTTCTGCCAGTTGTGATGTATTTATTTCATCATTTATATTTATTGTTATATCGTTAGCCGAAAAATATTCCCTATCGGGAAATCGCTCAAACAGAGCTTTAGACGGCAGTATTATTACCTGCTCTTTTTCTTGATTTGAAAGTATTTGTATCTGTTTTGCATATTTATACAAATTTTTTGAATTTGTATCATATATTGAACCGTCCTGATATGGAAATATATCTGCTTCAATATTAAACAGACAGCGCAAATCACTGCGGTATTTTAATGCGCTTTGCTCGGTTTCTGTTATAAAAACAATTTTTTTATTATTCTTAATCAGTAATTGAGATAAAATTATTAATTTTGCACAGTTTGTGAGCCCGCTTAAAACAAAAGATGACTTTTTATTTATCAACGCGGTTATTTTTTCACTGTATTCACAATTAAGATTTTTTATAAATTCTTTCATTCGTCAATTTTAAAACTTAAATTTAAAATTATCAATTATATATATGATGTAAGTGCGAATAAGAAATAATATACTAAAAAAATAAAAGGGAGTATTGTATGAAAAAAAATTTAGTTTTATTATTCGCAATAATTATAAGTGCAAGTATGGCTTATGCCGACGGAATGGTATTTGACCCTACCGAATACCCCGCAGTCAATGAAGTAAGCGTTTCTAAAACATCGGCAACCTCAACAAGCACTGCACAAACTGCTTCTTCATTATCTAATGCAGCATTGGAAAATAATATAAAAACTCAATCAAATCTTGCTCAAGACGCAATATCAGGACAATCAACAAGTTTCAATAACGCACTTTTTGAACTTGACAGCGCCCAAGTTAACATAAGAAACGAGCTTCTTGATTATCAATCAAAATATCAAGACGTTGATACTCAATATAAATTAATAAAAGAACAAAGGAAAGTTCTCGCGGATCAAATTAAAACGGTTGAACGAAGAATTAAAGATATTGAAAAATCTAAAAACCATATTCGTAAAACAATGATATAATATTTAAAACTCTTACAATAAGTAAGAGTTTTTTAATATATGCCAAGGGATTAAGAATAATGTCAAAACAGTCTAAAATCATACTGTTTGCCTGTATGTATATTGCGGGTATCATGGGATTTTTCTCAAATTTGCTTCTTGCTGCGGAAATTATTGTTATTTGTATCTTTGTTTTAATGTTTTTCAGAAAAAATTTATTTTCTTTTAAATATTTATCAGCATTAATAATTATTTTTTGCTTAGGACTCATTAATACGGCATTAAAATTTAATTTATATGATGACCTTTCTTCATACGGCGACTGTTATGCAGATTTTACGGCTAAAGTTCTCACAATTCCCTCAAATAACATCCAAGGTAAAACAAAATTTTTCGCACAAGTGTATTCAATTCAATCCGAAAATATTACTAAAAATAACCTTAACGCTAAATCATACATAACAATTACCGATGAACAGGAAAAAATAAATAATTTAAAAATAGGTGATACCTTGAAATTACACGGCAGATTAAAAATTCCCGAGCAAGCTAAAAATCCGTCACAATTTGATTATGCTAAATATCTTCAGTTTAAAAATACTTTTTCTTTGATTTATGTTCACGATAATTGGCAAATTATCGGAGAAACTCAAGATTTTAAAGGTAAATTTATCCGAAAACTAAACGATACAAGAAATTCAATCCTTGATATTCATAAACAAAATATTAACTCTCCCATGATAGAAATTTTAGGCGGTATAATTTTCGGCGATGACGCGGTTAATCCCGACGAAATTACAAGAGATAATTTTATTAATTCGGGTATTATTCATATTCTCGCTGCCTCGGGCATGAATGTTACTCTTATTTTCGGTATCTGGTTTTTTATTTCTTCAAAATTAAGATTTAATTACAGATTTTCAATAATAACGGGTATTTTATTAATTCTTTTTTACACATGTATGACAGGTTTCGGACCGCCGATTATCAGAGGATTTTTAATGTTGTTTTTTGTTTTAATCGGAAAACTAATAGACAGAACCGCACCCACTCTAGGACTTTTATTTCTTGTAGCATTTTTTATGCTTGTTTATAATCCTTTAATGATTTTTGACATAGGTTTCCAATTATCTTTTATTGTGACATTCGGTCTTATTTTATCCGCACCTCTTTTTGTTTTTAACTTTAAATTTAAACCGTTCAATGTAATTTTAAGCGCATGCATTGTACCTTTAATTGCACAGATTTTCGCTGCACCTTTGCAGTTATATTATTTTAATACTTTCACCGTTTACTCGGTTTTTGCAAATATTGCGATTGTTCCTGTTTTAAGTATTGTTTCATTTGTCGGATTTATAAGTTCAATTTTGGCTCTTATACCTGTAATTGCAAATAAAGTCTGCTATTTTGCCGATTTAATTTTAAATCCGCTGCTTATTTTCATTGTTAAAACCGCAGAGTTTTTCTCATCACTTCCCAATTCAGTCATTTATCTTAAAAAGCCCGCATTATTCCAGTTGATTTTATATTTTGCTTTTATTTTACTTTTAATTTGTATACTGTTTTATAAAATATTTAATAAAAAAGTTAAATTTATTGCAGTTTCTTTATTTTGCATTCTTTTAATTTCATTTATCCCGATAAAAAATAACAATCCCGAAATTATATTCTTTTCCGTCGGAAATGCTGACGCTGCTTTAATTAAATCTCCAAGAAATCAGTATTTTCTTGTCGATACAGGGAAAATGCCTTATTTAAGTTCAACTTCACAGGCAAAATATATAATTATCAAATATTTGAAAGATAAAGGGATAAAAAATATTCATTCACTAATATTAAGCCACTTTGACGCAGACCACGCAGGCGGAACTGTTGATATTTTAAAAGAATTAAATGTCGGCAGAGTATACATTACCGATACTTTTGAAAACACCAATCTTGCAAAAGACATTTTCAAATACATTGAAGAAAGTAATATAAATTCAATCATCGTCAATAATGAAACTCAAATATACAATGAAGGCAATTTCTCCATTGATATTATTAAACCTAAAGGAGAAAACATAATAAGCGAAAATCAAAAATCACTGATTGCAAAAATTTCTTATTACGACCACGGCATTTTATTTATGGGTGATGGCGATATAAACAGTTTTAAGGTTTTAACGGATAAATTTAAGAAAAATACGAATATTATAAAAGTCGGTCATCACGGCGCAAAAGATACCGTTGACAACAATATGGCAGAAAACATCACAACATTTATACTCTCAACAGGACCAAACGTATATAATCATCCGAACCCTAAAACATTGGAAGTATTAACAAAACACGGCAATAATATTTTAAGAACAGACTACAATAACGCAATAAAAATAAAACTGTATAAAAACAAATATAAAACATACAGCTATTCCCCAAAATACAAAAAATTTGTAAATAATTAATTTTTTGTAAAAAAATGTTACATTATTATAAAAAAAATGACTTTATTACTAAAGTTCATTAAAAATATGCCGATAGCATGTGTGTAACAAACAATAAGGAGGAAAATATAATGGCTAACAATATAAATCCTATAAATTTAGGCATAGGACAAACAAATTTATTAAGACCGAAACAAAATGAAGATGTAACAGAAAAACCGCAAAAAAAAGCGGAACGTCAAGAAGAAAAAAGGCAACACCCAAGTGACGTTTTAAATTTTATGGCAGGATTAAATTCAGACTTAGTTCCGTCAAAAATCAACAGAGCAGTTGATGTTTCAAAATATGTAACCCCTGAGCAGGAAGCAAGAATTACAGCATTCATGCAAGGATTTGAAGCTGATATTGATATAATATCTACAAATGCACAAGCCGAGTTCCCCGATCTGTCCAAAAATGCTGCTAATGCAATAGCTTTGGCATACGTGGACTCAACATACTAAAGATTTTCCCCTAACTTTATTCTTAATTATTGTTTGTTATTGACAAAACCGCATGTAATTTGCGGTTTTTTTTTATGATATAATATTCACAAATATATAAATAAGGAGAGAAAACAGTGGGTTATAAAATTTTAAACAAAGTTGAATTATGTCCTAACCAATATGAGCTGCAAATAGAAGCACCTTATGTTACAAGGAATGCAAAAGCAGGACAATTCATTATATTCAGAGTAGAAGAACAAGGCGAAAGAGTACCGATAACAATAGCTGACGTTGACAGAGAAAACGGAATATTAACAGTAGTATTTATGGCAGTTGGCTATACTACAAAAAAACTTGCAATGCTTGAAGTCGGTGATAAAATAGTTGATGTTGTAGGACCGCTCGGCAAACCTACGGAAATTGAAAAATACGGCACTGTTGTTTGTGTAGCAGGCGGTTATGGAGCAGCACCTTGTTATTTAATTTCTAAAGCATTCCACGACGCAGGAAATAAAGTACACATGATTACCGGCGCAAGAAATAAAGATTTATTATTCTGGCAGGAAAAAATGAAAACAGCCTGCACGGAATTGCATGTTGCAACAGATGACGGTTCACTCGGTCATAAAGGTTTTGTAACGGAAGTATTAGCTGAAATTATGGAAAAAGAAAAAGTTGACTACGTTATAGCAGTAGGACCTATGCCGATGATGAGAGCCGTTGCAAACTTAACTAAAGATAAAGGAATAAAAACAGAAGCGTCAATGAACCCGATTATGATTGACGGAACAGGCATGTGTGGAGCTTGCAGAGTAACCGTCGGCGGTGAAGTTAAATTTGCCTGCATTGACGGTCCTGACTTTGACGCTCATAAAATTGATTTTGATGAAGTTATTAACAGAACTAAAATCTATAAAGATGAAGAAAGAAGAAGAAGCGAAAACTGTAATCTTTTAAAACAAGCTCAAACTGTAAGATAAAGGAGAATATTGTGAACGATAAAATTCCTATTTGCCCTTTAATGAGTGCAGGAAATGATATTACAATAGTATGCGCACAAGAAAACTGCGCATGGTATATGAAAAATTACAAAACCTGCTCTGTTTATTTGTTAGGACATAATGCGGTTCTGGATATAAAAGAAAAGCAAGCACAAAAAACACCTCAATAAGAGGTGTTTTTTATAATAAAAAAATAAATAAATAAATTAATTAATAAAAAAATAAAAATTAAAGTCCATTGCGAAGTACAGTTAAACTTCTTAGCGAGGCAGCGGCAAAGCGAGGACTGTTTGAGCCGTACAGCGGCGAGTTCCGCAGCTTGTGCCAAGTTTAGAAGTTATCTGTACGGAGCAACCGGACGCAATTTTTTATTTTTTTTATTTTTATTTTTATTTTTATTTTATAAATTTTTTATTAAAAATTAATTAATATAAGCGTTAACAAGTTTTTTTACTTCATTGGCGGGGACCGCAAAACCTATTCCGATATTGGATTTATTATTATCGGGATTAAATATTGATTGGCTTATACCTATAACTTCGCCGTTTGCATTTAAAATCGGCCCGCCCGATGAACCCGGGTTTATTGCGGCGTCTGTTTGTATTTTATTTCTCTCATAATCTATTCTTGAAACAATACCTGTTGTAAGTGTCCCGTTAAATCCAAATGGATTACCTATTGCAAGAACTTTTTGCCCTACTTTTACAAGCGATGAATCTCCCAATTTTATCGTAGGCAGAGGCTTGGAGGGATGTATTCTGAGCAAGATCAAATCCGAATTTCGATTAACTCCGTCCATTACCTCTGCTTTATAAGTTTCACCCTGCGAAGTAGTAACTTCTATATATGAAGCCTTATCCACAACATGAGAACTTGTTAATATAATTCCGCTTTTATTTATCACACAGCCTGTTCCGCTTGAAAGCCCGTCCATTAACTGAGCTTCTACAAGAACTATTGCGGGATTTATTCTCTCGTAAACCGTGACATTTATGAATTCATCGCTTTTATAATCACTTTCTTTTGAATATACTATTGAATTTAAAGATATTCCGCAAATAAAGGAAATAATTAAAATCAAAATTACCGTTAAAAATTTCCAGTGTTTAAACATAATCATTAACCCAAAATCTCTCTCTAACCATAATAATTAAACACTTGTTTCCCATACATTACATTAGCAATAAAGCGTGTAATTTTAACAATTAAAGGCAGTATTAAAACTTCAAATTAAGTATAAAATATTGTTATAACGTAATGTTTTATTTTATAATAAATTTAGAGGGAAAATGCCGATAACAATTTTAAAAAGTAAATTGGTTAAGACTATGGAAAATATTGCGGGCGCAGAGAATGTTTTAAGTGACCGTGATGATTTGATTGTTTATTCAACCGATTCAACCAATATAACAAATTCTAAAGAAATGGCGCAAGCGGTAGTTTTTCCGCATTCAGCGAAGCAGGTAAGCGAAATAATGCAATACGCATATAAAAAGTCTGTTCCCGTAACTGCCAGAAGCGCGGGGACAAGTGTATGCGGAGCATGCCTGCCAAAAAAAGGCGGTATTATTCTTGACTTTTCAAAAATGAATAAAATTATCGAGATAAATAAAGATAATCTTTTATGTAAAGCAGAACCCGGGGTAATAATAGAGGATTTAAAAAAAGCAGTTGAAGAATATGACTTATTTTATCCGCCTGATCCGTCGAATTTAAAAGTATCAATGTTAGGCGGAAGTATCGGACTGTGTTCGGGCGGGCCTCATACTTTTAAATACGGCTCCACTAAAGATTTTATAATTGATTTAGAAGTTGTATTATCAGACGGAACTATAATTAATACAGGTTCTGACTGTTCTAAAAATGTTACGGGCTACAATTTAACTCAATTATTTATAGGTTCAGAAGGTACTTTAGGGATTATAACGCAAGCAACAATAAGGTTAATACCCAAACCCGAAGCTAAAAGAGTTATGCTTGCATATTTTGACACATTAGAAGACACCTCAAAAACTGTAAATGATATTATCTCAAATTTAATAACACCCTCTGTTATAGATTTAATTGACAAAAATACCATAAATACAATAGAAAGTTTTTATCCGTCGGGATTGTTAACAGATAAAACCGCTGCTTTGCTTATTGAAATAGACGGGTTTAAATCCGAATTAAATGAGCAGTATGAAAAAATAATTCAAATATGTAAAAACAATAACTCCTCATACATTCAAACGGCGCATACAAAAGAGGAAGAAGAAAAAATCTGGATATCAAGACGCTCATCATTCGGTGCTACGGCAAAACTTGCACCTAATGTATTAACAGAAGATGTCGTTGTTCCGAGAAATAATATTGTTACACTTGTTAAAGGTATAAGAGAAATTTGCGACAGATACGAGCTAAAAACCTGTATAATGGGGCATATAGGCGACGGTAATATTCACCCTAACATTGCTCTTGATTTAAGAAACCCCGTTGAAAAAAATAACTTTTTAAAAGCGAAAAAAGAACTTTTTGAATTGGCAATAAGTCTTGGCGGAACTTTATCGGGTGAACACGGTATAGGAAGCGAAAAATCGGAATTTATAAATCTGGCATTAAACCCAAATTCAATAAAGATAATGAAGCAAATAAAAAAACTTTTAGACCCTAAAAATATTTTAAACCCAAATAAAATTTTTACGGAGGAATAATGACATACTGTATAATTCAATCTACGGCAGCAAATGAAGAAGAAGCACAAAAAATAGCAAAACACTTGGTTGAAAAAAAGCTGATTGCATGCTGCAGTATTATTCCGAAAGTAAAGTCAATATACACTTGGAGGGGCGAAATAAATGAAGATAATGAAGCCTTAATGATTATGAAAACCAAGACACAGCTATATTCCCAAGCAGAAGAAGAAATAAAGCGGCTTCACAGCTATGAAGTTCCTGAAATTATCTGTATAAGCGTTCAGGCGGGAAGCAAAGATTATTTACACTGGATAAGCGAGCAAACTCTGTAATGTTTTTAAACTTCAAGAAAAAAGAACCCCAATATATCGTAAAAATGAGCTACGACAAATCAAAACCGTTGACGAAGCGAAATGTCATAGAGTTTTTGCGAGATTGCGGAATTGAAGTTAAAACAAATACTAAAGCAAGAGGCAACCAAGGTTTATATCAAAAAAACAGAATAGATTTATCGTGCAATATTAAAGATGATAAAGCAATATCGGTTCTCGTGCATGAATTTGCCCACCATATCCATTATAAAATTGATAAAGATTTTGTAAAAAACGGCGGTTCGCTTGAAAAATTATTTGATACAAAAGATGTCAGTGAAATAAAATCAGAGCTTATTCGGGTTACAAGACTCACCGATAAAAATTCAAGGTTAACGGTTTTTCTTGACGCAAAAGAAGAAACCTCAAAAACCATAAAGAGCATGCAAAGTGCCATAAAACGGGATTATCCTAATTTTTTAAGGTCAAAAAAATTTTCGGAGTTTGAAAAATATATAAAAAACTCTGACGCTAAATACCTTGTAAAATATGACGCAATAAGAATAATTAAAGGATTTTTCATAAAAAAAGAGCATATTTTAACAGTTAAAAATCTAGAAAATGACTTTCCCGATATGCCAAAGGCATTTCAAATTTATATAAGATTATGTTCATTTCAAAGAAAACAGGCAAAACTTACAAGAAGAATAAATAAACTTACAAAATATTATGAAAAACCGACAGAGCTATTTGCCCGCTTTGTCGCAGGTTATTTTATGACTCCAGAAACCATTGAAACAGTTGCGCCTATAACAACTAAGCGTTTTTTAAATCTGCTAAAAATCGGATATTATAAAGAACTTAAAGATTTATTTGATATATTTCAAAAAAAATATTAAAATCAGTTTATGAAACAAGTTACTGCATACGTTCATACTCATTGGGACAGAGAATGGTACCGTGAATTTGATGAGTTTAGATTAAGGCTCATTGAAGTATTCGACGCTGTTCTTGAAATGCTGGCGAATGGTGATTTACCGTGTTTTTACTTTGACGGGCAGACTGCCGCTTTAGAGGATTACCTTGAAATAAGAAGCGAGAAACTGCCTTTAATAAAAAAATTAATAAAAGCAAAAAAACTCAGAATCGGGCCTTTTTACTGTTCATCAGACAGTTTTCTTGTTTCGGGCAGATGTTTGATGAAAAATCTTGAGCTTGGTATAAAAAAATCAAAAGAGCTCGGCGAAACGGATTTTATAGGCTATATCGCGGACAGCTTCGGACATAGCAAAGATATTCCCGTACTGCTTAAACACTTCAATATTGATAAATCCTGCCTTTGGCGGGGCTTAGGAGATTTACAAGCTGACCTTGACTGGAACGGAATAAAAGTAACCAATCTTATTCAAGGGTATTTTCAAGACTTTTTAAACCTTGATAAACCGATTGAAGAAAAAGCGCAAATGCTTAAAAAATACCTTGATAAAATCGCAATAAAAAGCGGAGAGAATGTATTACTCCCGATAGGAGCCGACCACCTTGCAGCCGCTAAAAACATAAAAGAACAAATAAAAGAATTAAATAAAATATATAAGGATTACAAAATTACACTTGCAACTCCGTTTGAATACTTTGAAAAAATACAAAAACGGCAAAAGGTAAAAGGCGAGTTTTTAGAAAATTTCCTAAACTTTATTCTGCCCGGGGTTTATTCAACAAGGCTGTATATAAAGCAGGCAAATGCTCATTCTCAACATATTCTTTCTGATATAGCAGAGCCCTTGGAACAAATTGCACGAAAATATTTTAAAGTAAAAGACAGAAGTGCAGAAATAAACTACGCGTACAAACTTCTTATACAAAACCAAGCTCACGACAGCATATACGGCTGCAGTCTTGACAGCGTTTGTGATGAAGTTATGGAGCGGTTTAAAAAAGTTGATACAACGGCAAACGGAATTATTAAAAGAACAATCAGAGATTTATCAGACAACAATGCGCCTTTAGCCGTAATAAATTTATCAAAATACCACTATACGGGCGCAGTAAAAGTTATAACGGATAAAAAACTTGATTATTCGAAAATCGCAAGTTATAAAGGTTTTACAGATGAAAAACTTTATAACATAAATCAAATCCCTATAACTGAAGATTATACAACTTTATACGAATATTTAATTGATGTAAAAAATTTGCCCGCTTTATCTTTAACGCATATTGATAAAAAATATATATGCAAAGAAAAATATTTAAAAACAGGCAAAAATTTTATCGAAAATAAAAATATTAAGTTTGAAGTTAAACAGGGTAAAATTACGGTTACGGACAAGCAGACAAATACAACATATAACGATTTTATTACCATAACCGATTTAGCCGATATCGGCGACAGTTATAATTTCGGAGCGCTAAAGAACGACAAACCCGTTAAAGCAAAATTAAAATCGGCAAAATTAAAAACACAAAATCCCGTTTTTGCTTCAATGAACCTTATTTATGAAATAGGAATTCCGCAAAAATCCACCCTAAAAGGCAGAAGCAAAAAGACATATAAGCACAAAATCAATATTGACGTAATATTATATAACCAAGCAAAACATCTGGAATTTAAAGCAAATTGGATAAATAAAAGTAAAGACCATATTTTAAAACTCGGGTTTAATTTAAAAGAAAAGATATATTCAACGATAAATGAAGATTTGTTTTCAACCGTTGAACGCCATTATAACCCTTATTTTGATATAAATAAATATCTGCCCGCACCGCGCGGCAAAGAGATAAAGCCTAATACTTTCCCTATGCAGAGATTTATGATGACGCAAGGCTTTGGGCTTATAACAAAAGGGTTAAATGAGTATGAAATAATAAAAAACACTATAAATTTAACCCTGCTTCGCGCAGCGGGGATAATATCAAATCCGCACAATCCGACTCGCGGAACTCCCGCAGGCCCACCCATAGAAACCCCAAAAATGCAGTGTTTAGGGGAAAACAAAGCAAATTTTGCAATAACATTCACAAATTCCAAAGAACAAATGTATGCGCTTGCTGATACATTTTATGAGTGCTGTTTAACATTAAATACAAACAGACCCGATACAAAATTTTAAAAATATAAAAAATCAATTATTTCCAAAAATTTCTTCTGCTTTTTGAGCCTGTTTAAGAAGTCCGTAATAGAATTCCAATTCATTATCGTTTGCTTCATTCAATATTTGCATAGACTTTATATAAAAAGGGTTGTCGTTTGCTGATACTTTTTTTAAATTTAATCCGACCTTATCAACTTCCAAATCAAGGGCGGATAAAACCTTGCTTAATGTAGCAAAACTGGGCTTATAAGTACCCAATTCAAGTTTAGAAATATGTTTTTCATGAACACCTGCAAGCTCTGCCAATTGCTCTTGAGTTAAACCTCTAGCCTTTCTGATTTGTTTTAATTTTTTGCCAAAAGTATTGTCATTAGTCATATTTTAACCTCGTATTAAATTTTAAGAGGATAGCAAAAGAAGTTTAACAACACATTCTGGTAATTTTTTTATTAAACTATCAGATACTTGATATTTTTATAAAACTGTAATATTATAATTTTGGAATTATTTTTAATATAAAGGAATTAATTATGAAAAAGAGTAGAGTAATGTTAGCATTTTTGCTGTTTATTTCAGCAATGTGCTTATATGCAGAAACATCAAAAGTTTATGCATTAACGCCTGATATTTATTTATCAACAGGTAAATCAAGCAATAATCCTAATACAACATCCGCCAGCTTTAGTGGTTCTGGTGGGGACGCAAATATAACAGATTTCAATATTATACCTGATACCCTTACAAGCCCGAGTTATACAATACAAGGAGGTAATTTGGTTGGCAATAGTGGCGGTTTTGGAACAACTCAGGTTACATCCGGAATAACCCATGATGCATTATCTCCTTTAAGGTGGTTTAGAGGAACAAGCACAAGTGATAATACCATTATTGTCGGCCCAAGAGGTAACACATACCGTGACTTTAACCCCGCTGTTATGGCTGCGCCTATCGCCGCTCAAATCGGGGGCTACTTAACACAGTTAAATTCTTACGATGAAGCATTCCGTAATATGGATATGTATATGCTTATGACTAAAAAACAACGTCAAGCTATGAAGAATAGAAATAAATATGCGTCAACTAATTCTTTGTTAGCTTTTGACCCTTTAAATTCTCCTTATGAAAGTCAAGCATTATGGGCAAGACCTTATGGTTCTATTGAAACAGTTGAACTTAACCACGGACCTAAAGTTGATAACACGGCTTGGGGTTCTTTCTTTGGAGGCGACAGCGAACTAATAGAATTAGGTAACGGCTGGGACGGTATGTTCGGTATATATGCCGGTTATAACGGTTCTCATCAAAGTTATGACGGAATCAGCATATATCAAAACGGAGGCACACTAGGTTTAGTCGGTATGGCTTATAAAAACGATTTCTTTACAGGATTAACTGTTAACGTAGGAGCTAATGTTGCTGACTCTACTTCAAGATACGGAGATGAAGATTTTACAATGCTATTATCAGGTATCGCTTCTAAAACAGGTTACAACTGGGAATTAGCTGACGGTAAATTCATTATCCAACCAAGTTGGTTAATGTCATACTCTTTTATTAATACTTATGATTACACTAACGCAGCAGGTATAGGAATTGACGCAGACGCATTACATGCGCTTCAGTTAGAACCGGGATTAAAATTCATAGGTAATTTAAATAACGGCTGGCAGCCTTATGCAGGTGTAAGCGTTGTTTGGAACATAATGGATAAGACACATTTTCAAGCAAGTGACGCTACACTGCCTGAGTTAAGTGTAAAACCGTTTGTTAAATACGGTGTGGGTATTAGAAAAACATGGGGTGAAAGACTTACAGGATTTGCTCAAACATTTTTAATGGGCGGAGGAAGAAATGGTATCGGCATTCAAGCAGGTGTAAGATGGGCACTGGGAAAATCTGTTATTCCTAAACACGCTAACTCCACCGGCGAGAAAAAATATATTAAAGCTAATAATACTAAATCTAATCAACAAATAATTTAAATCATCTTAATTTCTCAAAAAGACCTGCTTAATATACAGGTCTTTTTTTATATAAAATAAAATCCAGTAAAGATAGTAAGTTTTTAACCGATACTGCGTTTCTATCTTTACTGTAAGAATTTTAAACAAAGCAAAAAAATAAAATCCTCCGCTCGGTATTTGTTTCTATATTGCTAAACTCTGCCAAAGGCTCCGCTAAAACACGCTCCGCCTTGACATCGCAGAGTTAAGCAATAAAAACGAAACAGAATACAGGCTTTCGGATTTCATTTTTTTTGATTTGTTAAAACTAAAAAAACAAATAATATAAAAATTAAAGTCCATTGCGGAGTATAGTTAAACTTCTTTGCGAGGCAGCGGCAAAGCGAGGATTGTTTGAGCCGCGCAGCGGCGAGTTCCGCAGCTTGTGCCGAGTTTAGAAGTTATCTGTACGGAGCAGCCGGACGCAATTTTTATATTATTTGTTTTGTTTCTTTTGAATAGTTTTTATTTTTTAATTTTTTTGTAATAAAATTAGATTATAACAGGATAAATGGAGAGAAAAATGGACGAAATCAGAGTCAGAATAGCACCGTCACCAAGCGGTAATCTGCATATAGGAACGGCAAGAACAGCCTTGTTTAACTATTTATTTGCTAAGAAAAACGGCGGAAAGTATGTTTTAAGAATTGAAGATACAGACGCTGAAAGAACAAGTCAGGCATATATAGATAACATTTTTGACAGCTTAAAAGCTCTGGGCTTAAACTGGGACGAAGGCCCCGATGTAGGCGGAGCTTACGGACCTTATACTCAATCGGAAAGATTTGACATTTATCCTAAGTATGCTCAAATGCTTTTAGATAAAGGTTTTGCTTATGAATGCTACTGCACTCCCGAAGAACTTGAAGCGGAAAAAGAAGAAGCTACCAAAGCTAAACGCGCTTATGTTTACTCTAAAAAATGCGAAAATTTGACAGAGGAACAAAAGGCTAAATATAGAGCTGAGGGCAGAAAACCCGCTATCCGTTTTTCAATATCCAAGGCGCAAAAAGCATTTCATGACTCGCCGATAATACATTTCGACGACCTTGTAAAAGGCGACTTGCACCAAGATACAAGTTTAATCGGCGATTTTGTAATTATGAAATCGAACGGAACTCCTACTTATAACTTCGCTGTTGTTATTGACGATATGTTAATGAAAATATCCCACATTATAAGGGGCGAGGACCATATTTCAAATACGTTTAAACAAATATTAATTTATGAGGCATTGGGCGCAGAAGTACCAAGGTTTGGACATTTAGGCATGATACTTGCACCTGACAGAAGTAAACTTTCCAAACGCCACGGCGCAACTGCGGTTTCGGAGTTCGTTGAAAAAGGATATTTAACCGAAGCACTGTTAAACTTCGTAGCACTGTTAGGCTGGGCACCGTCTGACGGACAGGAAATTAAGACTCTTGACGAAATTGCACAAGATTTCAGAATTAACGAAGTTTCTTCATCTAACTCAATATTTGAATATGACAAATTAAACTGGATGAACGGTCAATATATTAAAAAAATGGATATTAAAAAGCTGACACAAATGGCAAAACCGTATTTAAGCAAATATGACTTAAATGAAATAACCGAAGCTCAGCTTGAAAAAGTAATAGAAGCAACCCGCGAGCCTATTACAATATTATCCGATTTAACAAACGATGTTGCATACTTCTTCGGCAAAGATGTTGAGTATGAAGAAGGTGTTAAGGAAAAGAACATTTCAACCGAACAGGCTCAAAATATATTAAAATATTTTAACTCTCAATTAGACGGTTATGACTTTAACAACGAAGAAAAATTGCACGAACAATTGGCTGATTTCAGAACATATTTTAAAGAGAACTACGGAATTAAACCTAAAGAAACAATGTGGACAGTAAGAGCTGCACTGACAGGCAGGACCCACGGCGCCGATATGGGCGTAATCCTTGAAGTTTTAGGAAAAAATAAAGTAAAATATCGTATAGAAAAAGCTATTGTTTAGAATAATGGAAGATTTTTTAAATTTACCTAAAGTATCTTTTATTGTAATCACACACAATTTTGAAGATTTTGTGTGTGATTGCTTGAAAAGCATTAAAAATCAGACTTATAAAAATTTTGAAATCATTGTTATTGATGACGCTTCAAAAGACAATACAAAAGAAAAAATCATTGATTTTATTTCACAAAATGCAGGTATTGATATTAAATTCATTCAAAATGAAACAAATATCGGACAGTTTCAATCATT
This sequence comes from Candidatus Gastranaerophilales bacterium, assembly GCA_947584965.1. Lineage (GTDB taxonomy): Bacteria > Cyanobacteriota > Vampirovibrionia > Gastranaerophilales > Gastranaerophilaceae > Avigastranaerophilus. The sequence goes on from CANPWQ010000002.1 coordinate 40,973, forward strand.
TTTAAAAGGCTTAAAGTCTGCAACGGGGCAATTTGTATGTGCAATAGACGGTGATGATATGCTATTCCCCGAATACTGTGCAATGCACACGGAAGCTCATCTTAAAAACCCCGTCGCTCTTACCACATGCGCTCAAGCAGAAATTGATGAAAATAATGTTTTACATACAATTAACTCACCGGACAGCCCTGTTAAAATAAATGAAAACTTTGAAATTAAATTAAAATCTTATGAAGAATTAAACAAATACAGAAGCGCTAACGAAATAAATACCACAGGAACAAGCGTGAAAATCTTGGATAATGATAAATACAGTTTTGCTTCCTGGCACTGGGGACCTGCCTCATCAGCGATGATGAGAAAGTCAGTCTGTGACATGCTTTTATTGCTTGAAAATTCAAAAAAATTAAAAATAACGGCGGATAAATTTATTTTTTCATTCTGCCATTTAATCGGCTCAAGCGCAGTAATTGAAAAGGTTTTATTTGCATATAGACGCCACAACTCTAATTATTCTATGGCTAATCCCGTTATGGGAAATAAAAAATACTTTAAAGAGCATACTCAAAATAAATATTTTAGAAACAACAAAAAAATCAGAAGCCAAATGTTTAAGTTTATTAAAGAAAATGAAACATATTTTAAAGAAAAATTTAACAGAGCAAATTTAATTCTAATTTATAAAAGAATAATTTTTTCGTTTGACCGCAAATTTTTTAAAGGATTATTCAAATCATTATTTATTTAACGCTTTAACAACCACCTGTGTTCTGTCATCGACACCGAGTTTTTGAATAATACTGCTAACGTGGACTTTAACCGTGTTAATGCTTACATCGAGGAGTTTTGAAATTTCAGTGTTATTAAGCCCGTCACAGATATATTTAAGCACCTCTTGTTCTCTTTCGGTTAAATTATAATCGTCAAAATTAATTGTCTTTTTCGGAGCGCATATTAAATTTAATACTGTATCGGCTACTTTCGGATCAAACCACAGTGCGCCATCCATAACCATATTTACAATATCGGCAAGCCTGTCGGGATTAATATCTTTACTGCAATAAGCTCTTGCCCCTGCCTTTATGGAATCTGACACTTCCTGCTCGGAGTTATGAGAAGTTAATATTATTATTTTTATTTTTTTATTAATACTGTTAATTTCTTTTGCCGCTTCAATTCCGTTGGTATCGGGCAGTCCTAAATCCATTATAACCGCATCAATATGAGTCTTTTTCACGATATTATAAGCGTCTGAAGCATTTGCAGCTTCAAAAATTTGAGAAATAAAATCTTTTGTTTCAAATGCCGTTTTTAACCCGAACCTGATTAATGCGTGGTCCTCCACTATTAATATGTTATACATGTAACTCCTAATTGTTATCTTTTTGCCTTATATAATAAGAATCAATAATATCAACAATTTTACGGTTTTCCTTTGATTGGTTTTCACTGTGCAATATGTCGGAAAACTCTCTTAAAGTCAGCGATGATAAAATTTTTCTGTCTTTTTCTTTAATCTTATTGCCATATTCGCTTATTAAAACATCCGTTATAACATCACATTTTAAATCAAAAAAAGAATCAACAATTTTGCCGTCAAAATGTTTATTTCTGCCATCAAGCATAATATCAAACGCATCTTTTAACGGCATTCTGTCACGATAATGACGAACCGATGTAATGGCGTCAAACACGTCACCAACAGCTAAAATTCTGCCGCCCAACGGAATTTGATTTCCCTTCAATCCTCTAAAATAGCCTGTCCCGTCATACTTTTCGTGATGTGAAGCAGCAATCTCCGCAATTTCAGAAAATGCTTCATTCAAATTTGTTTTACGCAGTATATCATAAGTTATTTTTACGTGCTCTTTTATATGTTCATATTCTTCTTTGGTAAGTGCGCCTTTTTTCTGTAACACCGCGTCTTTAATTCCGATTTTGCCTATATCATGAAGCATTGCTGCTTTTGATATTATTTCGGTTATGTCTTTATTTAAACCCATTTGATTTGAAATAAGCTCAGAATACATTTTTACTCTGCTTGAATGACCGAGTGTTATTTTATCACGCGCATCTATTGAAGCAGCGAGTGTATCAATAAATCCGTCAAATAATTCTTTTTGTTCTTCGAGCATTTTTTGCTGGATATTAAATAAAAGATTGTTTTCAATGGCAATTCCTGCGTTAGTTCCTATCGCAAGTAAAATTTCTTCATCAGCGTCGGTAAAATCGCCGTCTTTCTTATTTAATACTTGAAATGCGCCTATAATCTCATATTTAATATTGCGCATAGGCATACAAAGCAGATTATATGTTTTATATCCCGTATGTTTATCTATTTCTTTATTAAATCTGCTGTCATTATATGCGTCTTTTATTCTGATAGTTTCACCGGTTCGTACGGCATAACCCGCGAACCCTTTGTCCGCAGAAAAACGGATTTCTTCGCTTTTCATCCCGAGTGCAACTTTTGACCAGAGCTCATTTTTATCTTTATCATAAAGAAAAACAGAACATCTGTCAGCGTTTAATACCATTTTTGTCTGCTCGGCTATTGTCATCAAAAGTTTATCAAGATTAGCCTGCGCGTTAACGGTTCTTGCTATCTCGCTTAAAGCAAGAAGCAGTGTTGTTTTTCGGTTTTTATCATTATCTTTTTCAGTATGTGAAATATTTGAAATTTCCTGCGCATTTGAATTTATAAAATTATCAGACAATTCTTTTAACTTCCCGAGCAATTTTATAGGTATATTATCTGCAGGGATTAATGAAGCCTTTTCAATACACTCATAAGCCATTTTGGTATCCTGAAGTTTAATATATGCAAGCGCAAGCAATTCTAATGCTTTCATTTTTAATATCGGATATTTTTTAAGATACTCCTGCGCATAAGTTAGGTAAAACAATGCTTCATTATACTTGTTTTCAGCATAATATATATATCCGAATGCAAATTTATTAACGGCGCAAATTTCTTTATCGGATGAGCTTTCAGCTAAGAATTTGGAATCCTCAAGCAATAGCAAAGATTTATAATAACTCTCGGGAGAAATAATATAATTAATAAGCCCATGGAGTGACAGGCAGATTGATACAGCCGAAATATCTTTATTTGCCAGAAAAATTTTATGAGCCTGCGACAAATTTTCGCCTGCTGTTTTATAATTTTCATCGGCAAATAAAACCATTGCATTATTTAAAAGCAACAGTGCATTTTCAACGCTTTCTTTTTGCAAATCATGCACTTTAGGCATATAAATCCTTAACAAACTAACATTTTCATTATACAATATATTTTAAGGTTTTTAAATATGCAAAAAGTAAGTATAATAATTCCCGTATATAATGAAAAAGATACATTAAAACTTTTGTTGGAAAAAGTAGAAAATGCTGATTTTTGCGGGCTTGAAAAAGAAATAATTTTAACGGATGACGCCTCCACAGACGATACAACGGATATTATAAAAGAGTTTGAGGGCAAATACAAAATATTATTTCACTCAAAAAATCAAGGTAAAGGAGCTGCAATAAGAACCTCATTAAAAGAAGCAACGGGGGATTTTATTATAATTCAAGACGCTGATTTAGAGTACTCACCCGACGATTATAATAAACTGCTTCCTCTGCTTATTAATAATGAAGCGGATGTTGTTTACGGCTCACGATTTATCAACGCCGAAAACAGCGGAAATTTTATATTAAAAAATAAGCTGGCAAATAAATTTTTAACTTTGTTAACCAATATACTATACGGATGTGCTATAAGCGACATGGAAACCTGCTATAAAGCATTTAAAAAAGAATTAATACAATCAATAGAAATAAAATCAGACCGATTTGATTTCGAGCCCGAAATAACCGCCAAATTAATGAAGAAAAAAGCAAGGATAAAAGAAGTTGCAATATCATACAACGGCAGAGCGCACAGCGAGGGTAAAAAAATTAATTGGAAAGACGGATTGCATGCAATCATTACTTTAATAAAGTACAAATTTACGGATTAAGAGGCTGATATGAAAAAACTTATAACAGTATTAATTGTAACAATGCTAGTAAGTTTAAGTGCATTTGCGCAAAAATACAAAGTAAATACGAGCGGAAAAGTAACAGCACCTAACGGGCAAACGCAAAACAGCAAACCTCAAAATCTTTACAATAATTATTACGGTCAGCAATATGTTGCTACAAGGCAGGCTGCAGCAGGAAATATCGGAACTGTTGAAATTGTCATGGATTACTCGGGGAGCATGTATAGCTGGATAGAAGCCGCAAAAAGCTATATGGCAGGAATAATATCACAACTCCCCCCGACAATTAAAACAGGGTTTAGAGTCTTTGGCCACGACGGCGGAAATAACCCGTATAATCCCATTATGGGTAAAGTAAAAGAAGTAGTAAAAAAGAAAGACGGAAGCTATAAAGTAAAAAGCGGAACAGAATCTTATTTAGGCAAAATAACAGGTTCATGCTCTGCTACCATGCAAGTAACACCGATAGCTTCAGATAACGCGGCGGCACTAAGCAGCGGAATGCGTTCGGTTCAACTGGGCGGTTCAACTCCGCTTACTTTGTCACTTGAACAAGCCGTAAAATACGATTTTAAAGGTATGGATACAACCTCGCCGAAAAAAATAATATTAATCACGGACGGCGGTGAAAACTGCGGAGGCGACCCGTGTGCATTTGCACGTGCATTAATGAAACAGCGCAAAGATATTGTAATTGACGTTGTTTTGGTTTCTTCAAGCTCTAATGCTTTAAGGTGCCTTGCAACAGAAACGGGCGGACATTTATATAACCCCGTTGATATAGGAAGTTTTATAAATGTAATAACCGATTCCATTCAAAATCCTGCGCCCGATACTCATGTTTATGTTGAAACGCAGCCTCAAAATGAACAGTATTATGAATATGTAAAAGATTAACTTAAATCCACTTCAAAGTTAGAACCGAATTTTTTAACGGTTAATCTTAATGTTTCATTTTTATACCCCGCAGGCGGAGGATTAAAGGCAGGATGACGCATAATTGCAGAATATACGGCGTCATTTAAACTGTCATTATCTGATTGTTTTGCAAAGGCTCTGTTGGTTAATTTACCCGATGAGTCTATTTTAAAAGTTATCACGCAGGTTCCGTCACCTATAACATTAATAAAATTAATATCTGCGCTTATTTTATTTCTTAATGAAATTTTATATTGTAATAATTCTTTTTTTAATGCCGCAGTACTAACAGGGGTTTGAACAGGCGTTTGGGCTGGTATTTTTAAGTTGGGCAGTTGAGCCGAGGGCTGCGCCGATTGAGGTGCCGTTTTTTGCGGAATTGTTGGTTGCTGCTGTTTTGGTTTTTGAACTTGCCCCGTTGCAGGCTGTTGAGGTTTTGGCTGCGAGGAAGTTGATGTTGTGTTTACGGGCTTAACTGTTTTAGGCGCAGTTTTAGAAGGGTTAGTCTGCTGTTTTTTAACCTCTTTAGCCGTGTTTTTTGCAGTTTCCGTTTTTTTAGGCTGACTGGCTGTTTTAACGGGCTGTACGGGCTTTTGAACCTGTTCTGTTGCGGGCTTAGGAGCAAGATTTGTCAAAGTATCCACAAAAACCTGTTTTATTACTTTTGGAGCAGATTGATTTTCAACCGTAATATTTTCGTTTTTTACCTGTTGAGCTTCTTTTACTTCAGCGGTTTTAACTTCGCTTTTACTTTTGGAATTAATATTTTTTACCCCTACAAAAATTAAAGCGAAAAAAATCATTATGAAAATTATTGCACCGAGCAAAATATAAAATCTGTCATCTTTATTATCGGATGTAAGCTGATTTGTTTCTTCCCGCTGAACAGTTCTTTTAGGTGCGGTATTTATAATAATTTCTTCAAAAACATTGTTCCCACACTCGCAAAATTCGGGTTTTTCCTGATATTTTCTTCCGCAATCACTGCATTTATACATTTTTTACCTTAATTTATTATCTTTTTTAATTTTTCAGTATCATTAAAATCCTGTGGCGTTGAATATTTAACCTGTTTTGATATTTTCCATGCTCCCTCTACGTTTGTTGTATATCTGTTTGAGCCCGAGGGGAAATTTAATATATCTTTACCCTGATAACTCCTTATTACAGGCGCAATATACTGTATCGCGTAAGGAGTATACATGGAATTTTCCGACCACGTCTTTACGTTTGATATTTTACCATACTTATCAACATCAAAAGAAAATTTAAAAATAATTCCCTCTTGAATCATAGGCAGTTTCACATCGCGCATAATTTGATTTTGAATATCCGAACGCCATTTATTCCACTTTATAATATCCTCGCTTTGTTCAATACTTTGATTGTTTTGAACTTGAATTCTTGTATCAATCGGAGGTACTTTATTTTCAATGGAATTAGTTTTTTTAATTTCCTGTTTTATAGGAGTTTGTTTTACCTCTTTAACAACTTTAGGCGCAACCTCCACAGGCTTTACATTTGTTTTTTTAACATCGGATTTTACCTGCACCGTTTGCCTAACAACTGTTTTATTGTCATTTTTTATTTGCTGATTAAGTTTTTTTTGAGGCACTTCCTGTTTAATTGTATCAACCGTTTTGTTTATAACTTCAACAGACCTTTCAACCACAGGTTTAGATGCTTCTTCTTCATTTATAGCTATTTGATATTCAGAGTTATATATAAGTATATTTTTGTGCATTTGAGGCTTAACGGCACACAATACTATTGTTAAAACAACTAAAATAACTATTAATCCAATAAAAAAAGCTCTTTGCACAATTTATCTTTCTATTTTAGCCAATAATTCATTACCCGATTCAATTTCAAATTTGAGTTTTGAGAGCATATAAGTTTCCGCAATTAAAAGCGCGGTAGGCACAAGCGCACCTAAAAAGCTCAACACCATGCCCGAAATCTCGCTGCCCATTTCCTGCATAAAATATGAAATATTCATGGTAAATTCTATTAAAATAACACAAAGTCCGATAATAAAAGACCTGCGCATATCGGTATCAATTCTTTTTACACCCTGCAAACCGTATATTTCAACACCGTGCTGAAGATAATTACTAAATCCGTCATTCTTTATTACATTGGATGCCTGTATTTTCTTACTGCATAAAAATCCGTTAACAAACATAAAGAATGCAAAAATAATCATTAAAGAAGCCAGAGTTAAGAATACGGGGCTGAATTTTAAACTTGAAATTCTAACCCACCCCGCAGCTTCGGGGAAACACATTGCAAGAGTATTAGATACCCCGTAAGCAAGAAAAGGTGCGGTAAGCACTCCAAGCAATATCTCGCCTGCCGATTTTAATTGTAAATTAAAGAGAGTATCTTTTATATTGTTAATCTTTGAATTGGTTAAAGAATTAATATACATTTCAATCCAGTGGCGATACTCTCTTACAACCGCTTCAAAATCTTCTCTGTACTCATATTTATTAAGCTCTTTAGAAATTTCTACGTTATTATTTTTATAATAACCGCAGGCAACAGCAAGCGTTACCCCGACAACAGTATAAAATAATGACATAAATACCGCAAAAAACGGCATTGACTCGGGTGTTAAATAGTAAAGTAAATTTATTAAATATATTCCGCAAAACAGTATTGTTGAAAATCCGAGCATAAGTTTTTCACCGATTTTATTGGTTACGGATGAGGAGTTTATTTTGTTTTGAAAATATAAGAAAACTCCCTGTTTTAAAACAAGCCCTGCCGCATATATTAACGCAGAAAATACCAAGATAATTTTAACATTAATAGGCATGTGAATTATATTTTCAGCCTGTTTAAGTTCAAGCCCCGCAAAATAATTTGCACATCCGAATGCCAATATTACTGAAACCAGTAATAAAGCTATATGAAGCACTATTCCCGCTTTTGAATTCATTGATAATTTGCGGGTTAAGTCGTTTATATGATAGTAAACTTGTTTAGTAATAGCAACGCGGGCTGCTTCAATTTCGGATTTTCTTTTTTCAAGTTTTAATTTAGCCGAAGCATTAACTTTATTTCCGTATACATCCGCAACATCAGCCTCGGTAAACTTTTCAGCTTCAAGTTTAACATTATTACTTTCCGGCTTTATTTTAACAGAGGGAGCATTTAATTTTATCTGAATGAAATCATCGGAATCTTTAACCAAAAGCCTGCAAGTTTTATCAACATCCAATGTTTCGGGCAGCGGTTCACCTTTAAATAAAATCTTATCACAGTGAAATTGATTTAATACCGTGCATTTATTTGTTTTTTCATCGTATTTAACGGTAAGCATATAATTAAAACCGAAGTCGGCAAGGTAATCATAACCTTCTTTAGATGAAATATTAACAAGCTCTTTATCATTAAAAGTTTTTTCGGAATTTTTAGTAACTATGGTAAATGCCATTGATATCTCCTAGTAGTTAATAACAACATCAACATCCTTTTTTAAGACAACCTGTACTTGAGTATAAGCAGGAATTTCCGCATCAATACCTTTTTCGGCAGCACCCATAATAGCTGCGCCGCCACCGCCGATACCTGCACCTATTGCAGCGCCTTGCCATACATCAGATCCGCTCCCACCGAGCAAGCCGAATAATGCCCCGAGTGCAGCACCAGTCACAGCTGCAACCGCAACACTGCTGACTTTTTCTTTTACAACACCCTCATTTGTTACGTTAAATTCTACTTCTTTTGTTAGAATGTCATAAACTTTTCCCTCGGGAGTAGTTAATTTATCAAATACCAACTCAACAAGCCCGTTTCGCATACCTATTTGAGCCCCGTGCGCTTTAACTATCCGTCCCTCCAATAAACTTCCCTGCTGCGCTATTACATGATTATCAACAGTTTTCCAATCCGCCTGTAACACACCTGCGACCCTGTCACCTACACTCGCAGTAGCCGTATTTATTGCATTTTGAATATATATATCAAGCGTATCCCCTTTTCCTGTTTTACCTACAAACCCCTTTAAAGTAGTAGATGATTTAGGCGTATTAACGGATTGCACGGTTTGAACCTGCGGTTTTAGGTCTTCAAATGAGTATGTTTTTTTCTCGCCCGTTAATGTTCTTTGAGCTATACTTGCAAAATTTTGGAGTAATTGCTCATTTTCTCTTTCTTCACAGTTTAAATCGCGAGTCTTAAAATACTTAATTATTGCCCTATTTACATTCTTTTTGGAGTTATTTGAATTGTAGTAATAATACAAATTATTTCCGTCTTGCTCTAAAACTATTATTGAATAATTTTCAGGTTTTTCATTTGATACCGCATAATAAGGATTTTTCTTTTTCATTGTATATTCTTTTTCGGTTAAAACATTCTCAACCAGCTTGGCAGCGGAAGACCTGTTAACATTTTCAACATAATACAATTTAGTCAACGCAAAACATGGACTTACATTTAAAAACATAAATAAAATTGATATAAAAACCGCAAAATACTTTTTCATTATTTACCTCAACTCGTATAAATAAATTATTCAAATTTACTTACATTATACAATAACTAAGTCGGCTGTAAAAGTATATTCTAAAAGACACTGCCTAAAGGGATGAAAAGCACTGTTTAAAGATTTATATCTGAATTGGTTTAAAATTGTCCGAAAAAATTTCGCGATAAGCAACGTGAGCGAAATTTTGGAGTGACAACTTTAAAAGGTGAGCACTTGACGGCGACGATGAGCGGAATTTCGGACGGACACAAGTCCGGTAAGCGAGGGTAAAGCGAGTGCAAGACGAAGTCGAGCGAGCGACTATCCCGAGCGAAAAGAAATTTCAAGACAGTCGGCGGCAAAGTGCGACACTAGATTTGGAAAAAAATTATGCCGTTAAAAAGAATTATTTTAGTGCTAATTCTTTTGCTAAATATACAAATAAGCGCTTTTGGAGTTGAAGTAAATAACTATGATGAGCTGATAGAAAATCTGTCAGTACCCGAGGGAGACAGCGAAATACAATTAAATTCCGATATGGAAGCAAATTGTGCCATAGGCTGCCCCGCTAAAAAAAGTGTGACGCTAAACGGACAAGGTCACACAATAAACGGCTGCGGGTGCTCAGGGTTTATTTTGGAAGAAAATCAATCAATGAATTTAACGGATATAACGGTAAAAGATTTCCACAGCAAAAAGGGCGGAGTTGTTAATAACAGTTCAGGCTGTCATATTGATACTTTAAACGGAAATTTTATTGAAAACTCATCGGAAGAAGACGGAGGCGTTATTTTAAACAGCTCTAATATCGCGGAAGTAAAGGGAGAGTTTAATAATAACAGCGCGTACAATAACGGCGGGGCCATTTATAACGACGGAACAATAAACTCTCTTTCGGGAAGTTTTAACAATAATTCAACTGAAAAAAGCACGGGCGGGGCAATATGTAATTTTGGCAACATAAAAGAAACAAATGCTTATTTTAAAGGCAATCAATCTCATGAGGGAATAGGCGGAGCTATTTATAACTTCTCAAATATGGGCAAAATTGAAAGCAATTTTGAAGATAATTCGGCAGCTGCAGGCGGCGGCGCTATTATGAATTTAGGTTCTATTGACAGTATAAAAGGCGACTTTAGGGGGAATTATACAACCGAAAGCGGGGATTATATAGGTGGTGGCGCTATTATGAACTACGGCAGTATTAATAAATTATCGGGAAATTTTGAAAACAACACTTCACAGGGCAGGGGCGGAGCTATTTATAATTTCGGAGGCACGGTTAAATTAACATCGGATGAGCAAGAAATAACATTTTCGGGCAACACGGATATGACAGGCTCTAACGCTATACATAACGATAACGGAACGGTATATCTTAATGCGGGTGCTTATGATATTACTGTTAACGATAAAATATCAGGCGGGAATACAAGTTATTACAAGAACTCAAATATAAACATTAATCAAAACGGAAGCGGAAATGTTATTTTAACTAACGAGGTATCGGGAAATGCAATAAATATGTACGGCGGAGTATTAAAGCCTATTCAAAATTCTGACGGCACAAGCTATGGTAATTTTGACAATACCGTTGATTTTAATTACTACGGCGGAACTGTTGATTTAAGAGATGACAGTATTCATAATACAAATTTCGGAAATTTGACCCTGTATAAAAATATGGATTTGAAACTTGACGGAAGTTTTGAAGAACCGACTGTTGATACATTTAGCGCAGATTCATTTAATTCCAACGGTTTTAATATTGATATTTCGGATATAAAACTAATGACAACAACGGATGTGAAAAGATTTACAGTAGCACCGATAAGTGATGAAACCGAGCAAAGCGTATATGAATTATTAAAAGACTCAATAATTTACACGGCAGGTGATGTTGTTAATTCTCCCGTTTATAAATATCATACGTACTACGACAAAGAAAACGGATTAATTGTTTTTGAAAGACTTGAGGGCGTTGATATATATAACCCCGCCATATATGTATCGCAAGTAGCGGCACAATTAGGCGGGTATTTAACTCAATTAAATTCTTATGAAGAAGCGTTTAGAAAAATGGATATGTATATGCTTTTAACAAATAAACAAAGGCTTTCATTAAAATTCCGCAACAGATATGCCGCGACAAATATGGTGTTAACTTCTCAAATAGAACAAATTGACAATAAATGCGCGTGGTTTCGCCCGTATACAATACTTGAAAGAGTACCGTTAAAAAGAGGAGTAAGAGTATCTAATGTAGCCTACGGGTCTTTTTTCGGGCTGGAGTCTGATGTAATAACGCTGAAACGGAATTGGAATTTAATATGGGGCCCGTATTTTGCTTATAACGGTTCACATCAAGCCTTTAACGGCAACAGTATTTACCAAAACGGAGGCACGATAGGCGCTGTATCAATGGCATACAAAAATAATTTTTTTACGGGGTTAACTGCAAATGTAAGCTCCAACGGGTGCGAAGCAAATACAATGTACGGCAGTGAAAACTTCGGTATGTTTATGACGGGTGTTGCTTCTAAAACAGGGTATAATTGGGAATTAAACGAGGGGCAATTTATTATTCAGCCAAACTACCTTATGTCATACACTCTTGTAAATACTTTTAATTATAAAAATGCCGCAAATGTATATATAGACCCTAAGCCTTTGCAGGCAATGCAAATAGCACCGGGGGTTCAAATTTTCGGAAATCTTAAAAACCATTGGCAGCCTTATATCAACGCATATTTTGTTTGGAATATTGCCGATAAAGCTAAAATCAAGGCAAATGATATAACAATCCCCGCTTTAAGCGTTAAACCGTTTGTTTTATACGGTGCAGGTGTCAGAAAAATATGGAGTGAAAGATTTTCGGGTTTTACTCAAACTTATGTTACCCACGGCGGAAGAAACGGAGTCGGCATTAATTTTGCTCTTCGCGTAAAAGTCGGAAAATAAAAAATAAACTTATTAAAGTTACTATAATTGCGCTTATTTTAGATATTGTATAATCTAAATTAAATCCTATTTTTGAATTTAAGATAAAAAATGAAGTTATAAATATGTAAAACAACCCCGGCAGCAGAGTCATAAAATAGTTTTTACCGCGCTTATAAAGAAATACAGAAGCATATAAAAATGTCGGAACCGCAATTAATTGATTAACGAAGTTAAAATACCTCCAAACAAGAGCAAAACTGCCCTCATTTGATTTTGCCCAAAGTATTACGGAAATAATAATAAAAGCAATTGGAACAATAATTAAAAGTCTGTTTCTGATTTGAGTCTGCGACAAATGAAAAGCCTCGCCTAAAATCATTCTAAGACCTCTAAGTGCCGTGTCACCCGATGTTACGGGAAGAACCACAACGGCAATTGTTACAATAAAAGCTAAAGCAGGAAATACAAATACATCCGCTATTGAATTAATAACATTAACACTTCCCACCATATTTTGGGGAACAAGATTTAACGAATAAACATGCATAGCTCCTGCCGCCCAAACCATAGCAATTAAAGATTCCAAGCACATCATACCGTAAAAAACCTGTCTGCCGTCTTTTTCGCTTGTTATTGTTCTTGAAATAATCGTTGATTGCGTAGAATGGAACCCCGATAACAGTCCGCAGCTGACAGTCATAAAAAACATCGGCAATATATGCACCCTCATCGGGTGTTGATTTAGTGCATTAAAATCTATATTTTGTAAATGCACGCCTTTTGTAATAAAACCTAATACAACAAGCGCCGTTCCCGTTAACAGCAAAAGCCCAAAGATGGGATAAAACCTGCCTATTATTTTATCAATGGGAAAAAGCGTTGCCAAAATATAATAAAGTGCAATAACTGCATATATTGTTATAATTATGGAATTATTCAGCGAAAAATCGGATTGCGCAAAAAACCTCTCCGCGGTTAAATCACCTGCCGTATAAACAAAAACCGAAGCCAAAAGCAAAAGCATAATACTGACAACAATAATAAAAAACGCATACATCCCTTTGCCAAGATATTTTTTTATAAGCTCCGTTATTTGAGCTCCGTCATTACGAACTGATAACATGCCTGAAAAATAATCATGCACTCCGCCCATAAATACACACCCTAAAGGAATTAATATAAAAGCCACGGGTCCGAATAAAATTCCCTGTATAGCACCTAAAATAGGTCCGAGTCCCGCAATATTCAATAAATGTATAAGCATATTTTTGCGTTTCGGGAGCGGAACAAAATCTACCCCGTCATTAATTTTAACGGCAGGGGTGTCATTTGGGGTAATTCCAAAGCACTTTTCGGTATATCTTGAATAAAAAATATACCCGATAAGTAAAATAAATAATCCGACTATAAATGTTATCATGTACTAAATTATATCATATTGTTTGAGGTTTATCTGACAAAATTAGTAAAAGTAACATCTTCTTCTTTTGGCGGTTCAATACCGGCATTTTTAGCGGCTTCTTGGCATTTCAAGAAGTATGCCGTATTTCTTGCCAAAAATCTTAAATTTTGCAAGCCCTCCAAATCATCATTTACCTGCCCGGGCGTCTGACCGTAAACATTATTCCAATATCTGCCCGATATTACAGGCATTTGAGAAATCCCGAAATATTTATTTAATTGATCTAAAGTAGAGCTTGTACCCGCGCGTCTTGCAACAGCAACAGCGGCAGCAGGTTTAAGTCTGAATACATTTTTACCCGAGCGCCAACCCGAGAAAAAGGCCCTGCCTAAAAATGCCGTTATTGCACCCGACGCTCCCGCATAATGTACGGGCGAACCCACTATTAAAGCGTCTGCTTCAATCATTTTATTAACAAATTCATTAACTCTGTCTTTATCAAATACACATCGTTGGAGTTTCGCACACGCTCCGCAGCCCATACAAGAAGCAACAGGGTCTTTTCCTATATAAAATATTTCAGAGTCAATTCCATCTTCTTTTAATGTTTTTGCTATTTCACTTAACGCTAAAAAAGTATTACCGTTTTCATGCGGTGAACCGTTTAATAATAATACTTTCATAATATCCTCCTTACTTGTTCATCGGATTCCAAATATCTTTTGAGTTTGTATTTATAAGATTTTTATAATACTTTTCCTTATAATCCAATAACTCAAGCTGTTTATTTAATTCTTTGAGCTGCAACTGTGCTTTTTCTTTTGTCCTCTTTATAATATCATAACGCTCTTTAATTGTAGAATCACCTTTGATACAAAGCTCAATATATTTTTTAATTGACTTATTATCAATGCCTACACTTCTTAAACACTTTACTATTTTAATCCACTCTAAATCATTTTCCGAAAAAATCCTAATATTATTTTTATCCCGTCTAATAAACGGAAATAAACCTGATTTAGCCCAAAATCTTAAAGTATGAGGAGAAACATCAAGTCTTTGTGCAACGTCTTTTATAGTATACATAATTAAATCTCCCGAACTAATATTAAGTCTTAAGAGTAACTATCAGTCAAGAATAAAAAAACTTCCTTAATACACATTAAGGAAGAAAAATTAGTAAAAGAGACATCAATAATATTATTGACTTTATTGAAATTTTCTTCCAATAAAAGGTATAAATGTAAAGCAAACTTAATAATAATAAGGGTTCAAGGTTGAATTCAAATTATATATTAAGTATACTAAATACACCTAATAAACTTTTGTAAAAAAAATTAATAAAATTGCCAAAAAATGGCAAATTTAAATTTTGTTTAATGTTAAATTAAAAGTGAAAACAGGTAAGTAAGTAATTTAAAATCTATGCAAGTAAATAAAATCAATCAAACAATTCCTCAAAGGTTAAATAAAGATAGTAAACACAGTGCAAGAAAACCGCAGTCGTTTAAAGGTATATTAGATAAAGGTTCATTATTTGTAGCAGATGCCATAGAAAACGGCGGTTTATTCGTATCATTCACACTGCAGGATATGCTTGGTACTAACCTGCCGCGTCCGATTATGGGATTAATGCGGAATACCAAAGAAAACAAAGGGCAGAAGAATTTAAAATTTGCGGCTAAAGAACTGGTTAGAGAATTTACTACCGGTCCGAGCATGTTTATAATTCCCGCTATATTATTGACTCTTGGTAAAAAAATCTTCGGTAAAGCAACAGAAATTCCAATGAAAATAATAAAATCATTCGGAGAAATACATGCAGCAAATCCATTAAACAGTGCAGGACAAGCATTAAACAAAGAAGAATTTTTCCAAAATGCCTTTGAGCAAATAATTAAAAATACAAAAGGTGAAACCTCAATATCGGAAACAACAGCAAAATCTGCTCAAGATTTTGCACATCGTCTTGCTTCAACATTAACCGATAAGAAAAAAGCTAAAGAAGTCATAAATAACTTAACGGATGATTTTATAAATATAGCAAAAAATAGTGCACAAGATGCAGCTCACACTGATTTTACAAGCGCAGTTATATCAAAAACTACAACCGCACCAATAAAAGATACCTTGAAATTCCTTGTTTCATACGCGGACGATGTGGTTGAAAAAGCCGCAAAACAACCAACCGAAAAAATCAGCGAATTTGTAAAAAAATTATCAACAAATAAAGTTTTAGGCAGATGTGCAGCTAATGTAATAATGTATGCGGCAATACTTACATTTCTGCAAGTAATTCCAAAATTATATAATAAAGCAGAGGGTAAAGCTAATGCCGGATTAAAAGGATTAATGGCTGAAGAGACATTAAAAGATACCGGCAATGATGAAAAAAATCAAAAAACAAATACTTCTTTCGGAAAATCTCAAAATCAACCGTCATTTAAAGGCGGAATTAACCCGGCTCAAATAGTAAATAAATTAACAGGTAAAGGACTAATAGGTAGAATTGCAAACGGATTTGAATTTGAAGGTGTAAACATGTCATTCCCTCTCCTGCTTGGTGTTATGGGATTTGGAATACTGCTCCCCCGCGTCAGACAGGCAAAAGACAAATATGACAGAGAAGAAATTTTAAGACGTGATTTAGTCACCTGCGCTACAATGTGTTTTGCCGAAAAAGAACTTAGAAAAGGATTTTCTAAGCTAAATGAAAGTAAATCAGGATTTGTTCTTGCTGCTAAAGAACAAGGATTTAAAAATAAAAATATATTTCAAAAACTTTTTGAGTATTTAAGACCTATAAAAGGTGTTAGAATTCTATCAACTCCGCAAATAGTATCAAAATACAGCGGTTTAGAAAATTATAAAAACGGAATACAAGGATTTTGTGAATTCATAGAAGGTCAAGGCGGAAATCTTGCCAAAGTATTTTCTTTGACAGATGAAGCCAAAAATATAGTTCAATCACTGCTTTCAGAACAAGGCAAAGATATTGCAACAGCAGACAATAAGACAATAACAAAAATTTTATCCGATGCAAAAGGATCTGAGAAAGTAAAGGAACTGGTTGAATTATTTAAGCCTAAAGATAATCCTTGGGTAACAAAAGCCAAAACTTTAAATGCAAGATTTACGGCATTATCAGTAATTATTCTGGTACCTGCGTTCTTGGGATTTTTCCTGCCTTGGATTAACGAACGCTCAACTAAAAAACGTATTCAACAAGAAAATCTTAAAACTAAGATAAATTCTAATCTGCAATTATTACATACAAATTTTATAAATAATGATAAAAAAGCTCAGCAGATATTTGCTGACATGAATAAATTTATACAATAATTTCATTTTCATTTTTATAAGTAACAAATGCCAATTTTTTAGTGGCTTTTGTTACATATTTTCTCTTAGTATAAATTATTGAAGTCTTTGAATTATTTTTTTGGGAGGAAAACTCTTTAGTAATTTGTGCTGCTTTTAATAAAACACTATCAGGCACTTGTTCGGATTTATTATTTACTTTAACCAGAACATGCGCCCCGGCTGCATTTAAAGGATGAAACCATATATCTTCAGCGTTTGAAATTTTTGAAAGAATATAATCATTTTGTTTTTTATTTTTGCCCGCATAGACTTTATATCCCTCGTATTCAATAAAATTAATCATATCAATTTTATTATATTCTGTTTCTTTTTTATTTCCGTTAATTTCATTTTCTATTTCAAGCAACTCTGCGATTTCCACAGAATTTTCGCAGTAGTATAACATTTCTTCAAAATACCTAATTTGAGATAAAGTTTCTTCTATCAAAGAAGAAGCATGAGCGTTTGCGGATTTCATTTTTTTATATAAAGTATAAAATTTGTTTGCATTTTCAGTTACGGAAAAGTTTTCATCAAGTTCAATAAAAATATCATTGCCGTTAAAATCTTTTAAATTAACTCCTTTTTCTCCTTTTTTAATAAAATATGAATTTGCCATTAAAATATCGGCTTTTTGCTTATATATTTCTCCCGCTCCTATTTTCTCAATTTGAGCAATCTGTTTTTCTTTTAATATATTTAGCTTTTTTAATTGAGTCTCAATTAATTTAATAATTTTTAATCTCAAATTTTCCAAAATAAAAATGTTTTGATTATAAGCAAAATAAGTGTCTATCATATCATTAATATTATTAAATGAAGTCCAACTATCAAAATTTATTACGGAATACTCTGAAAAATCCTCATTTATTGACGGTGTGTAATCAGACATTGTCATAAATTTTTTTAAGAACTCAAAAATAATTAAATGATTATCGGTATTTAATTTTTTAATAACCTGTTTAATTAATGTATAAGTAATATATCCGTACTTTTTTGAAACATTTTGTTCAAAGTCATCTTCTTTTGTATCTTTTTCAAATATATCAAAAGTAGTTTTTAAAATATCTTTCTTCTTTTGTTTAGGCGGATATACATAAGGCAACAGACCTGCCAATTCACGTTCTCGGCTTTTTTCCGAACTTACATTATGCGCACATCCTATTATTACATTGGTATCATAATTATATAAAATAACATTACTATACTTTCCCATTAACTCAACAGCCAAACATAACATTGTTTTTTCATTTAATTCATCGTAGTATTCAAAATAAATTTCAAAAATTCGCTCAAATTTAGGTACGCATACTTTAACTATTTTTGTATTTAATATGTACTTTCTTAAAAGCATACAAAACATTGGGGCTGTTTTGGGAATACTTATATTGCGTTTTTTTTCATTAGCATCATTCATAAAACATAAATGATAATAATTAGGATTAAAATTTATATAAAATTTACGCTGTTCTTTATTTTTTCTGATAAAAAAAATCAATTCATTTCTATTGGGCTGCTGAATTTTTTGAACTTTTGCACCTATAAAAAACCCAGTATTTTCCCTCTCGAACAGTTTTAATATTAAAGAATCAAAATTAATCATATTTTTAATTAATAACACAAAAAGCAATGTTTTAACACTGCTTTTTATATATTTCGAGGAGGAGGGGGGGGGAGAAAAAATATTTTATAATAATTCCGATACAGCCGAACCTGCAGCATGGATTCTGTCATTAACAACTTTATATTCTGCGGAACATAGTCCGTTTAAGGCAACATCCTGTTTTGAAGCATTTAGAATATTATCGGCAGTACCTTTAATCATGCCTCCATGTTTTAAAATACCGCAATATTTCATTGCCCCGTTAGCACTGCCCATAATACCGCCAACTAAACCACCCACAACCGCATTTTCGGCAGTAGTTGCAACAAATTCACCCGTATTAAATTTTTTATCTTCCTCTAAGGCACAATCTATAAGGTAATTGGATGAACCTGAAACACTGCCCGCTATAACACCTGTTTTAGCAGCTTTGCAAGCAGATGTCACAACAGATTCTTTTAAAGTACTTGCCGCCGTTCCATTTCCCATGGTAGCTCCTGCAATAGCACCTGTTACAGCTCCTGATAAGGCATCTCTTACAATTTGTTTAGCCTCTAATGCATCGCCTTTTAGTTCATTTGTAGCTCTATCTGCCACTTTAGTCGCGCTCTTAGTAACGGCACCCGCTCCGGCACCTGCCAATGCTGCCGCTACCACGGGGGCTAATGTTCCGCCTGAAGCTATTACTGCTGCTGCAGCAGCTGTTCCTGCTGCGATTGCGGCAAAACTTGTTGCTATATTTGAAAATAAATTTAAACTGCTGTCTTGTTTTGCTCCAAATTTATATACTTCCGCCAGAGCTTCTTCATAACTAATTTCACCGTTTTTGTATTTTTCTATTAAATCAGAACACTTTTCACTATTTTTCCCTACATTCAATGCACATTTAAAACTATCCCATGCATCAAGTATTGCACCATTTTCATCTTGTATAGCTTTTAATTGTTCTTCCAAAACCAAGGCATTATCTTCTTTTGACATATCATTATCAACAAAAATACTTAAATCTGAAGTTTGAAAATTATAAACTCCAGGATCTACTTTTTTACGATCAAGATTATTTTCACCGATATTTAATCTTTCTATCATTATCTATTACCTACACAAAGTCTATACCCTTACATGTATATAAAGTATTTTTAGCAGCAAAAATTTCACTTCTGTTAACAAATTGTTACAAATTATATATTTATTAATTTTTGTTTAATCGCTTTAACCACAGCTTTAGTTCTGTCTTGTACGGATAGTTTTTCAAAAATATTATGAATATGTGCTTTTGTTGTATGAATACTTATATTTAATAATTTTGATATTTGATGATTATTTAATCCGTCAGCTAAATATTCTAATACTTGCATCTCTCGCGGAGTCAAAATACTTTCCGTTAAGCTGTATTGATTAACATCAAAATAAGCAAAACGGCTTAAATAAATTTTCTTAATTCGGAGTTCAATAAAACAATTTTCATCATATATAAACTCTCCTTTAAATTGTTCAATATTTGAGTTATCTACTACAATAACCTTAATATTTCCGTTTTGCAGACTTTCTACCGCCATAGTTCCTCCAAAAATAAACTACTTTACATTAGGATAATAACACAGGCGGACAAATTCGTTACTAACATATTTTCCTTTTTAGTAAAAATATGTAAATTTTTATTAAATTTATATCTTTTTAAGCTACAATTAATAAAAATTTTAGTTTTTCTTTATTAATTTCTTAATTTTATCTTCTTAGGAACAGCATTATTTTCATGGCGTCTTTTAGCTTCTATATGTTAAAATATTTTTTATAACAAGAGGGAATAAAACTTATCCGTCTGTTTTATAAATTCAATATCTGTCTTTATTTTTACCGTAATCAGGTTATCATTCAAATATTCAAAATCATCATCTAGTAACGGTAGGAAAACCATATTGAATAAGAAAATAATAAAAAATAATTACGTTTTTTAATTAATAAAGCAGCAAAAATATCATAAATTATGATATTTTTGCTGCTTATGTATTTCTTAGTACCTATACAGTAGTTAACTTAGCTGAATTTTCAAGTTTTAATGTTTCCGTTGTTATATCACAAACACTGGACGGTCCGAAGTATTGAATTGAACCGGGGAATATGTATTTATCTTCATAAGCCCAAGTTGTTCTGTTCTTTTCAAGTTCTTTAAATACGGGACCATTAAGTTCAACAAGTGCTTTTTTAATAACTGGTTTAAATTCGCCGTGGCGTTTTTCCATGTTCATCATCATTGTTAAAGGAACTCCGCCGGCTACCCATTCACTTGCGCTTGCAGAAAGATTTTTAACTGATGACAAGTAGCCTGTTAAACCGAATTTTAATAAAGCAAATGCGTTATAACCCAAAGAATAGCAATAATCAGCGTCAAAGTTTGACGGGAATGCACATCTGCCCTCATAGCCGAAGAAATGGCATTGAGCCGAAAATTTACCGTTGTATGTGCCTTGTTTTTTCATTTCCGCTAATCTTGCACTTACCATTTCAATTAAAAGTTTTTCAGTTTCTATTTTTGATACCTGAACATTACCGTGAGGATCTCTATCCATAAGCAATTGCTGTTTAATCATGACGGGAAGCGAGCTGAATACTGCACTATCTTCTGAATTTAATTTTCCTTTAATAATTTCAAATTTAGCATTTTCTTCTGCGTTTTTATAGTTATTATCATTTTCAAGAGAAGCTAAAGTATCATTTAAGTTTGATATCATTGATTTTATTTCGGGTATAAATTCAATTAAACCCTCGGGGATTAAAGCAATACCGAAGTTTTTGCCCATTTCGGCTCTTTTTGCAACAATTTCAGTCATATTATCAACTATTTGTTTTAAAGACATTTTCTTTTGTTCAACTTCTTCCGAAATTAAAGTAATATTCGGCTGAGTCTGAAGTGCAACTTCAAGTCCTACGTGAGTAGCGCTTCTGCCCATTAATTTAATAAAATGCCAATATTTTTTAGCACTGTTAGCGTCTCTTAATATGTTTCCTACAAGCTCTGCGTATGTTTTTGTAGCAGTATCAAAACCGAAAGATATTTCAATCTGGTCGTTTTTAAGGTCACCGTCTATGGTTTTTGGGCAGCCTATTACTTGAATACCCGCATTATGTTTAACAAACCATTCTGCCAGCATGGCTGCATTTGTATTAGAGTCATCACCGCCTATGATAACAACACCAGTAATACCTAAATTCTTACATACCTGCCAAGCCTTTTGGAACTGTTCTTCGGTTTCAAGTTTTGTTCTGCCCGAGCCTATAATATCAAATCCGCCCGTATTTCTGTATGCGTTAATTTTTTCGTCAGTAAATTCAATATATTTACCGTCTATAATACCCGACGGGCCGCCTAAAAAGCCGTATAATTTATTTTCACTGTTTGATTGTTTTAATGCGTCATAAAGCCCTGCAATTACGTTATGACCTCCCGGGGCTTGTCCTCCCGATAAAATTACTCCGATGTTTCTTTTTTCACTGATTTCTTTACTATTAGAAGTATTAAACGTAACAACGGGTTTACCGTAGGTATTTTTAAATAACTCTTTTATTTGTTCCTGGTCTTTGACAGATTCTGTTTTATTTCCCTCTGTCATAGTAAGATTATTAATCCCGCCTGCCAATGAACTTGGAAGTTTAGGCTGATATTTTAATCTTTCGATTTGAAGTGATGAAAGTTCTTTCATTTACTATCTCCATTCTTTTTTACCTTACGTGTTTATTTTATCACAAAAAATTTATCGTAATGTCATAACCGCAAGGAGAATTAAATTTACTTGCTCATAGTTAATAATTTTTTTAAAAGGACAGTTTATGAGAAAAATTTTTACATTATTATTGTTTTTAATATTTGTCACTCCTGTTTTTGCTTTTGAATACAGTGAAAATGACAAAACAATGTTTTACAATGCGTTTCTGGACGGATATTTTACCGAAATGCAAAAAAGTATAAACAATCTTAAAATTGAACAGAGCAGAAAAGATAAATTAATGAGTGATTTAAAAGCAAATACAAACAGGCAGGAGTTAATGAGTTCCTCATGGGACTGCATACAAAAATACCCTATTCAGCAGATAGTATCCGCTGCGGTCATTTGTACAACGGAATGGAATGATAAACAAATCAGCAAAAATAAAGAATTATACGACTTATTAAAATAACTACCACTTTAAAACAAATTCTTTAGGTGAGTATGATTTAAGATAATCAAACATTTCATCAAGCGAATTTGCTATAAAATAAAGCGATTTGGTTTCTTCTTTCGCAAATTTATTTTCATAAATTGTATCAAACATTTTAAATAAATTCGAATAATAATTATCAAAATTCATAAAAATAACGGGTTTATTGTGATAGCCTAATTGTTTAGCAACAAGTATTTCAAAGATTTCTTCAAAAGTACCGAAGCCTCCGGGCATAGCGATAAAGGCGTCGGAAAGTTTTTCCATTGTTGCTTTTCTCTCACGCATATCTTTAGTTACAACCACTTTAGCAAGGGCAGGATGTTTTAATCCGAATGACTCTATACGTTCAGGAATAACTCCAGTAACTTTTGCCCCAAACTTAGAAGCGGTATCGGCAATTATTCCCATCATTCCGACAACAGTTCCGCCATATACCATATTATAGCCGTTTTTAGCCAGTCTTTCACCCAATTCACGTGATATTTCATAAAATTTATCGGGCAAATGATTGCTTGATGAGCAATATATACATAATGACTTTTTATTTTCCATTTAATTATCCTACTTTATAGCGAGTTTTATTGCATTAATCATACTGTCAGAGTCTGCACTGATTTTGCCCGCAATATCAAACGCAGTGCCATGAGCAGGCGACGTTCTGAGTACGCTTAAACCTATCGTTGTATTAACGCAATCATGTTCTAAAAGTTTTATCGGGATTAATCCTTGGTCGTGATACATTGCAATATAACAGTCATAAGGATGTTCTTCCCTTACTGCCGTCGAAAACAGCGTATCTGCACTATACGGACCCGATATATTTATTCCTTCCTGTTGTAATTCTTTAACGGCTGGTGATATTTGATATATTTCTTCATCGCCGAACAGTCCGTTTTCTCCGCAATGAGGGTTTAGAGCGCAAACGGCGAACTTGGGGTTTTGTATTCCAAGCTGGATATCATAAGCGATTTTTAGTGCTTTTACTTTTTCCATAATCATTTCTTTTGTAAGAATAAACGGAACATCTTTAAGCGCAATATGCCTTGTAAGCAATAATACGGAAAAATTTTCACCGATAAAGAGCATTTGAGCATTATTCGTTGAACTACCCAAGTATTGCTCTAATACTTCCGTTTGTCCGTTATATTTATGCCCTGCCATATTCATTGCATTTTTTGAAACAGGAGCTGTTACTATTGCTTCAATTTTTTTATTAAATGCCAAATCACACGCTTTTCTTATTGCGCGAAATGCAAATTCCCCCGTTTCAACGGTTTCTTCCCCGATTTTGATATCTTCCTTTTTAAAGGGTATTTCTTCAATTTCATAATCTTTTTCTAAAAATAGTGAATATTTTTCCTTGTAGTAATCAAAAACAACTTTATTACCTACAATAACTACCTTTTCTTTAGGTAAATCAAGAAAATTTAGTGATTTTATTACGATTTCTGGAGAAATCCCGTTAGGATCTCCCAGTGTTATTGCGATTTTTTTCATTTATTATCCTGTTCAAAGTATTTAACTATATCAATTAGAGTATTTTGTGTTCCGAGGTTTCCCGATTTTGTTACAATATACTGCCCTTTATGATCAATACCAAGCGGAATGGCAGGCGCAACAGTATCTATTATTTGCAAATTCTTGCTTCCAATGGCTCTGCAGCATTTATAAGAAGTTTCTCCGCCCACGGTAATTAATATAGCCTGTTTTTGCGCCAGCACGGTTCTTGTAACAGCCGCAAGATAATTACAAATTTTAGATATAAATGCTTCCCTTGTAATTTCATGGTCAATCAAAAGCGAAGCAAATTCTTGACTGTTTTCCGTAAGTGAAGCGGAATGAACCACTACAATATAGTTTTTTACCAGATTATTAATAATTCTTTGAGCTGTTTCTTCATAATCGTCGGAGAAAATATTTTCGGGTTTAATTGCTATAAAATAAGCATTTTCAATATCATCACTGTCTTGAAGTTTTTTAATCTGCGAAGCCGTCAAGTCAGTTGCACTGCCCGATACCATCAGTTTAGGCAAATCGGGAAGCTCTTGAATATTACTTTCCTGTGAGTCTGCAGGCTGCCATATTTGACTTAATGCCTGAGCAGCCCCTGCCGAACCGCAGGGTAATATTTTATATCCGCTTTTTGAAACCGCAAGCGCAATTTGCTCTAAATCAGTAGTGGAAACAGCGTCGGCTACAATTAATTTTTTACCCTTTGATATTAATTCATTCAGCTTCGTTAAAATAGGACCGGCCCCTTTCATAACAGTATCAAGACTAAGCAGGTCAACAATTTGTTTTTTATCATCGGGCAATTTATTTTTAATTAAAGTAACAATATTTGATTCTAAAATAGGACAAAACGGGTCGCGTGAAACTTCCGTCCTTTGCAGAGGAATACCTTTTACAAGCTGATATCCGCCTATTGTAGTTCTGCCCTCATTGGGGAATGCAGGGAAAATAACAGCTGCGTCGTACTCTAAGGTATCAATTAAAGTTATTATTTCTGCTGTAATATTACCTCTCAATACAGAATCTATTTTTTTATAAACATATTCAAATCCGTACTTTTTAAAAATACTTTCAGACGCGGTTTTAACACGTTCAACGGCGTCTAATTCATTTGCATTTCTTGTTTCCGTCGACAGTGCAAAAACCTCGGTATTAAGATTTTCGTCAATACTTATATCTTCTCCGAAAGAAACCTGCGTTTTACAGCCTCTTAAGAAAAACTGCAAAGCGGTATCATTTGCACCCGTTAAATCGTCAGCTATTATCCCTATATAATTAGATGAATTCATAATTAAACCTAATTATTATCGTTTTTACTGCCTAAGAGCCTTATTGTGTTAGCGCGGATAACAAAGCGTTCTTTTTGTTCTCCGTCAGCGCCCGTCCATTTATTGGAAACCAGCCTGCCCTCAATGCAGACTTGACGTCCTTTTTTAACATATTCGCCTGCTATTTCGGCAGATTTATCCCACAACTCTATATTAAACCAGTCGGTTGTTTCTGCTTTGCTCTTGTAATCCCACCTTGATACTGCGGTTGAGAATGTTGTTTTAACTTTTCCCGATTCAAAATACTTAACTTCAGGGTCTTGCCCCGCTCTTCCGACTATTACAACTGAATTCATAATATTAACCTTTTTTCTCTACATGTGAATTATAAAAAAAAATTACCTTTTTGGCAAAAAATCCCAAATAATCTGTTAAGATTTTATACCTTTTTTAAACTTTATGCGGTTATTACTCTTTAACAGGCAAAAGCCTTACAAATATAACAGCTTCATCTTTGTTTCTTATTAAGCCGTTCAGCTGGGCTTCCTGCAATTTATTTAATATTTCACCGATTTGAGGCCCCTGTTTTATTTTTAATATCTCCATAACGTCAGTGCCGTCAAGTAATTTTTCAAGCGGTTTAATATCTTTTCGCACTTCAAAATAGTTATTTAATAACTTTGTTAAATTATTTATGTTATTTTCAACCATTTCTTTTGTGACCTTTTCGCCACGGGCCGAGAGCCTGTCTGCCATTGCCAAAAGGATATTATCTATAACGCAGTCATTCATTTTTCTATAATATTTCATGAATGCTTTTTCGTTTGCGTCGGGCGCACTTACAAGCATTGACGGATATATATGATATTTTATGAGCGTTTTTATATAATCAATTTGTTTATTTGAAAACTTTAAATCTTTTAAAATCTGTACTGACAGCTTTGAGCCGATTTCATCGTGCTTTATAAATCTGTGGCGCCCCGTATCTTCTTCAATTGTCCAGCAGGAGGGCTTGCCTATATCATGCAGGAAGCCTGCCAGTTTTAAGAATGCAATGCGTTTTACCCCTCCGAAGTCCTGCTTATCAAGGTGCAATTTTATTATTTCATCAGCATTTTTGTATATTATTTGAAGCTGATTAACGGTTTCCAGCAAATGATGAAACAAATCCAAGTGATGATGAGAGTTTGGCGGAATTTTTTTAACCTCTTTATATATCGGAAAAATTTCCTCCAATAACATTGCCTCATCCATTTTTAATAAAGCGCTTGAGCAGTAATCACCCTCAAACATTTTAATAATTTCGGTGTTTATGCGTTCTTTTGCGGGCAAATTTATGTTTTTATATTCCTTTTTTGTGATTTCCGTTAAGTGCTTGTCTGGTTCAAATCCCGTTTTAGCATGAAAGCGAAATATTCTAAGCAGTCTTAAAGGGTCATCCGTAAAGTTTTTATCAGAAATTCCTTTTATTATTTTATTTTTTATATCTTTAATTCCGCCCGTATAGTCTATAAATTTAGAATTATTAATATCATAAGCAACTGCATTAATTGTCAAATCACGGCGCTTGATATCTTTTTCAAGGTTGTTTTCAATCGGGCAGGTTATATCTATATAGTTGATTTTATCTTCAAGAACCAGCCTGTATATTTTATTTTCGCTGTCAAGCTCGATAAAATATGCGTTTAGAACATCACTTAAATTTTTTGCAAAAAGCTCGATATTTTCCGTGCAGATAATTAAATCCCTGTCGGGGCTTAATTTACCTAGAAACACATCGCGTACAAATCCGCCTACAATATAGGCTTGAACCTCTTTTAAATAAGGCTTTATTTTTTTTATAATTTCATCATTTTCAATTATTTCAATATATTTATCCATGGTTAACTCCGATAATTACGGAAGTAAGAGCGGCAGTTAAAGCGGTGTCGGCTCTGTATATAAGATTTCCTAGGGTTATGAGCGGAAGATGATGTTTTTTGAAAAATGCAAATTCCTTATCTGAAAATCCGCCCTCCGGTCCTATTATAACAAGAATTTTTTTTGTTTTATTTATTTTATTATTTTTTATATACGTCATAAAGTCAGATTGAGCGGAGTGTTCGGCAAATACGATAATTTGTTCAAAATCTTTAATAACTTTTTCAAGTGTTGAACAGTCAAAAACTTCGGGGATGTCAGCTCTTTCGCACTGTTTAACGGATTCAAGCGCAATTTTGCGCCATTTTTCAATTTTATTTTTAATAATACTTTCCTTAACGGCGCAATTGTCGGTATAAAGCGGGATTATTCCTTTAACTCCCAATTCGGTTGCTTTCTGTATGGCGCAAAATTGCGCGTCAGAGTTCAAAACTGACTGCGCTATATAAAGATTTATATCAAGTTTTCGGTTGGATTTATAGTTCTTTTTAATTTCACAAGTAAAATTGTCCGAGTTTATATCGGTTAAAACCGTCTCATATTGAATTTCATTTTCATCCAAAAATAAAATGCTCTCGCCGATTTTAGAGCGTAAAACCTTAATAACATGCTTATATAGGTCGATGTCATCAACCTTAACGGTATTATTTTTAATATTATTTGAGTTTATTAAAAAATGAGGCATAGCTTAATTATAATGCTTTACATAATTAAAGTAAAATTATATTATAAAACTATGAGCGAGATATCAACTCAAACAGTGGAAAATGCGGTATACAGGTTATGTTTTGAGGCAAATACATGCCTTAATAAACGTGTTTATAAGCAAATTTTTGATGAATATGAATTATCAAACGGGGAAAACAGGCAGACTTTAACGCTTATCTTAAAAAACGCAAAAATTGCTTATGAAAAGAAAATGCCGTTATGCCAAGATACCGGGCAGGTAATAGTTTTTCTTGAAATCGGACAAGACGTTACTTTGCGAGGAAAGTATATAAATGACGCAATTAATGACGGAATAAAAAGATGTTACGAGGAAAATTTTTTTAGAAAATCGACCGTAAAAAATGCGGTTTTTGACAGAACAAACACTAATTCCAACACGCCTGCAATTATTCACACAAAAATAACACAAGGCGATGAAATAAAAATATCGGTACTTATAAAAGGTGCAGGTTCGGAAAATAAGACGGGATTAAAAATGGAGCTTCCAACGGCGGGAGAAGAAGAAATTATAAAAGCTGTCGGCGATATTGTATTATCCGCAGATGAAAACGCATGCCCGCCGATGTTTATAGGGGTTGGCGCGGGTTCAAGTGCCGATATGGCACTTATTATGTCAAAAGAAGCATTAATAAGCGAAGATTTCAGCAATGAAGAAATGCAGCTGGGCAAAAAAATCAAAAATTATATTAATTCAAATTCTATAAAAAAATACGGCAGAAACTTTGTTCTTGATGTAAAAATTAAGACTAATGCGACTCACATAGCCAGCTTGCCCATAGGTGTAACAATAAATTGTCATTCAAACAGGTATTCAAAATGTACAATCAAGGGTGAAAATGTTGTTTATGAACATGAAACACCCGACTTTAAGGAAATTGAAGAAAACCATTTAACCGTAAAAGAAATACACGCGGAGGATATCGAGGCAGTAAAAGCGTTAAAAAAAGGTGATAAAATTTTGCTGTCGGGAGAAATATATGTTGCAAGAGATATGGCGCATAAAAGACTGCTTGAATTAATAGAGCAAAATAAACCGCTTCCGATAGAAATAAAAGACAAAATAATACTATATGCAGGACCATGCCCCGCGAAAACGGGTGAGATTATAGGTTCAATCGGTCCGACTACTGCGGGCAGAATGGATAAATATGCAGTAAAACTGTATGATATGGGATTACTGGCAACAATAGGCAAAGGCGGAAGAAGTAAAGAAACTACTGAAGCTGTAAAGAGAAACAACGCAAAATATTTCACTATAACAGGCGGAATTGCGGCTTTATTGGCACAAAAAATCAAAAAATGTGAGATTGTTGCATTTAACGCTTTGGGAACTGAGGCATTATACAAAATATTTGTTGAAAAATTATTGCTCAAAGTAGATATAGATTGATGATAACTTGACTTAAATTAATATTATTGATAAAGTTTAAATATTAAATCGGGATGTAGTGAGCTTGACTCTGCCGACTCAAAAGATACAGTGTATCTTTTGAGGAGAGGTAGCACCGTAGGTGCGCTACAATATGAAAACCAAATCACACTTCGGGATGTAGCGCAGCTTGGTAGCGCACCTCGCTTGGGACGAGGGGGTCGCAGGTTCAAATCCTGTCATCCCGAGTTTTTAAGGATTTTGCGTAGGCTGAAGCGTAGCGAAACGCCGAAATAACACCGAAATAGCGAACGACTTTTGCAAAGCAAATAGTGAGCGACTTGAAGGTGTGAAGCAATAATCCTTATGTCGTTTAAATTGCTCGCAGGTTTCACGTTTCGTGATTTTCTTCGGCTTATGTATTTTAATGTCCGTTTTGAGTCGGAAGTTTTTTGTTCCCTATTCGCCTCTGTTACAAACATAATGCCAATTTCGGTGGTCGGAAATAAAATGATTTTCTCTTTTTGAAATTGGTCAAAAACGGACTTTTATTACTCCAAAACGGACTCAAAATTTTTAAACGAAAAATCAAGCTATGCCTGAAAAGCACAGACAGTTTGATTTGTCCGTTTTAATATTTTATAATTTTTCTACATAGATTTTATTAAAAACATTTTCATAAAATTTAATCTTTAATTTATTCCAATGAAGTAATTAAGAATAATTTTATTTGGTTTAAACAAAGATAATGTTATGACACGTGATAAGTTTTTATTTTTTAAGATTCGTTAATATATAAGTAATATAAAGCAATAATTTTTTTTCATAAGTTTTAACACACATAAAGTAGTAGATAAGGAGATATAAATAATATGAGCAGAATTCCCCCATTATCAGGAAATGTAATACCTAAATTTCCCGTAAAGCCATCAGAAAAACCTTCAAGGATGCCCAATACGCCATTATCAGGAAATGTAATACCTAAATTCCCCGTAAAGCCATCAGAAAAACCTTCAAGGATGCCCAATGCGCCATTATCAGGAAATGTAATACCCAAATTTCCCGTAAAGCCATCAGAAAAACCTTCAAGGATACCCAATGCGCCATTATCAGGAAATGTAATACCCAAATTTCCCGTAAAGTAATCAGACTAACCTTCAAGGATGCCGAATGCACCAATATCAGGACTTGTATCGCCAAAACCGAATAAAAGTCCTAAAACACCATTAATAATTTCGTCTTTGGTTCTTTTTACTTGTGCCTTGTAAAACTTATTACAGATAAAATTAAAGGTAAAAAGATTTAAAATTTGATAAAAATATATAAATAATGTTATAATTTGTATATTATTTTGGATAAAATTTAATGTATAAATTATATAACACAACAATTGAATTAACTCGACAATGCAATGCCAAATGTAGGCATTGCATTATTGATGCTCATAAACAGTTGGAAAATGAAATGAGTACTGATAGAATAATCAGGCTGATAGAAGAAGTGCATGATGAAGGCTCTCAAGTAATTGTGTTTACGGGAGGAGAACCTTTTTTAAGAAAAGATTTACCTTTATTTCTTCAAAAAACAGCTGCACTTAATATGCAAACAGTTATTATGTCAAATGGATTGTTAATTGATGATAAAACAATTAAAATGTTATCTTTGTTTGATATTACATTGGGAATTAGTTTAGATGGAGCTAATAGTGAAACACATGATTCAATTAGAGGCGTGAGCGGTATATTTAAACATTTTGTTGAAATAATTCCTAAATTACATAAGGCTGGAATTTATGTTGCTGTTCCGACAACTGTTATGAAGTCTAATTTTGATAAATTAGATGCAATCAGGGATTTACTCATAAAATTGGAAGTAGAATCTTGGCAGATACAAGTTGTTAAACCTTGCCGCAGATTAAATGATGATGAGCTTCTTTCTGAAGAACAGTATTATGAACTTGCCAAAAAAATTGTTTATTATAGAGAAAAATACGGTAAAAAAATTAATATAGTAGAATCTGATTGTATCGGTTATAATTCTTCTTTAACCCATAAACTCTATATACAAAATTGGAAAGGTTGTGAGTGTGGAATAAATTCCGTAAGTATTGAAAGTAACGGAAATGTTAAAGGATGTCCTAATATGAATAATTCAGAGGGAAATGTTTCTAATACGGAATTTAAAGAAATTTGGCAGTCTCATAATTCATTTAAGTATAATAGAATACCAAGTATAAATAATTTACAGGGATATTGCATTGAATGTGAACATAAATATACCTGTAGAGGCGGGTGTCCTACAAATGCAAGAACTAAAAATAATAATCCATATTGTCTTTATAAAATAGAAACAGTAGGAATTGATAAAAATTAATTCATTTTTCAATTTGTAACTCAAAAATTTTGCGATAACTTTTGAAAACGGAATATTCTTGAACAATCTATAAAATTTGTTAGTTAAGTCTTTATTATATAATTTTTATTAACAGTTTTATAATTATTACTGTTTTTTAGTAATAGAAAAAGTAAAGAGTATAAAAACAATTAGTATTATTGGCAGAATGAGTTTTGAATCTACCATCAAGTTTTAAAGAATTATAAATGAAAAAATTATCAAACCGTCTGTTAAAAATAATAAAGATGAATGTTTATTTATAATTTGATTTTTATGCCTGAAACCCCTAATTTTACGGGGCTCTTTCTGTCGGAAATTTTCCGAAACACGAAAAATCAGCTAACGCACAAAGGTTCACAATTTTCAGCTTTGCTTCAAATGTTCACTTTGTAAAACTGGACAAATGTTTGCTAAATTGTTAAAATGAGTTATAAAATTGGAGAATAATATTATGAATAAACGAAATACCCCCCCCCGTGCGGATTTTGCATAGTAAAAGGTTTTACATTAATTGAAGTTCTAATTACTCTGGTAATTATAGGTGTAATTGCATCAATAACCATACCTGCTGTTTTGCAGTCAACAGAAAGACAAGAAACCATTTCAAGATTGAAAAAATCGTTTTCCGTGCTTAGAAACTGGCAATCACGAGCTCAAACTGATTATGGATATATTAATTCTTGGGATACTCTTCAAGAAATAGGTCTAAATGAATATTTTAATAAATATCTCAAACCTTATTTTAATATTCAAAAAGTTTGTACATCATTAGAAGAATGCGGATATAAACAGATATATTTTTGTAATGGCAATCCTTATCCTAATTTATTTATAAATCAAGATAGAATTTTTTTTACTACAATTGATGGGTATGGTTTTTCTTTTGTTTATAATGATACTGGATGGCAAGCTATAAGGGTTGATATCAACGGAGCCAAAGGTCCAAATAAACAAGGGCGTGATATTTTTGAGTTAGTATTAACAAATGATAAGGGATTTCAACCTTCAGGTTATCAGTCAAGTCAGCAACAAATTAATTCCGATTGCTCCAAAAGTGGCTTGGGAGATTATTGTTTATTAAAAATAATGCAAGACGGATGGCAATTCAGCAAAGATTACGGATGTTGGTAAATTTAAAAGGAAAATAATGAATAAAAAAGAACAAACATTATTAAATAATTTTCCTAAACATCAATATAATTTAAAAGAACAATTAAAAAATGATAGTGAATATGCTCAAATGTGGTTAGTCAAATTATATAATTTATAACAATATAGATAATTAACATACAGTGAACCCCTGTATTCTCAGATATTATTTTTGCGTTATTTTTATAAATTCTATCGGGCTTAAACAGTTTAAAAATTATGTCATTATACATGACTATTTAAAAAATCCTTAATTTTAATATCTTCATTAATTTTTTGTATCAGGTCTTTTAACAACTAATAAAAAAAATCTTAACTTTCAATAGACTCTTTCCTTGTCAAATTGCGTGCAAATATTTCATCTATTACTAATATTTTTTATTACCATTCATAATAATTTATACCTGTTGCATATTTTTTTATTTCTGATTTTGAGATTACAATTTCTTTGCTGGAATTCCAAGGATTTACTAAAATTACGTTATTACCATCAACAGCTTTGATACTCCAAGCATGTCCACTATCTCCATGTGTTAAAACAACATCATTACCGTCAACATCTTTAATTACTATGTTTTCTTTACTGCCTTCTTCACCACAAAAACTAATGAAAGCCACAATATTTTCAGGATTTTTTTCAATTTTATCATAGACATTTTCCATACTATTTCCTAATAATTTAGTAAGCCAGGGGAAAATTCGTTGCACACCTGCGGCAAAATCATCATAATCCGGATGATAACAATTGTATTGATATGAGGCTTCTTCTCCAGTTAATAAATATATTAAATCGTTAAATGAACCAGCGGTAATTGAAGTTTCACCATCCTTTGCGTCTTTTGTTAAAAATTCAGGAGAAGAAATTCTCCCTAATTTCACATCATCCATTACTTTTTCACAGGCTAATTCCATTAAAAGTACATCATCATCTCCACTAGAATATTTACCGGAATTTTTTGCCTCTCTCATTTCTTGCGGTGTTATTGTTACAGTAGTATTAACCCCCTTGAAAGTAACTTCGAAACAATCAGACTTTATTGTTATAGCTTCTTCAAGCATTTTTCTCCCATTTTCTGAATAGCTTAAAGAATTTAATCCGGCTAGAAGCCAGCAATCACCAGTATTACCCTGCTTTGAATTATCTATTTTTTTATCGATGTTAAACTCATCAACAGTTGGATTGTTTATGTGCTTATTGGATGAATTATTTTTATTTATTATTTTATCTATATTTGTACTTTTAGAAGAATTTTCACTAACTATTTCATCATTTTTTTCTTCTGTTTTAAAATCCCCTTCATTAATTTCATCAAAAATAGAAGCTGATTTCACTGAAATTTGGGACGAATTAACATAATTTCCATCATTATAGTTAAGATATACCGGTGTAATATTAGTCATAAAATCCTTTCTTAATATATATATATAATATATATTTTATATATATTAAGTATTTATTTTTAATAAAATTGCGCAATAAATGTTAAATTGTTACGAAATGTTAAAAAATAAATTCATCCAAAATCATTACCAAAAGCTAACTCAACAAATTTATAAACGGAAATCCGTATATAAGTTTAGAATTTTAAAATACGGAAAACGTATAAAAATAAGTTTCAGTTGAAAATAGATGGTGTGGTGTCTTCTTCACAAAAAAAGGAGTTAAACTTTCGTTTAACTCCTATAAACTTGAATCCGGCAACTAGCTATCTTTCCAGGCGGTCCTCCGCCAAGTATTTTCACCGCAAGTAGTCTTTACGACCGTGTTCGGAATGGGAACGGGTGGTGTCCTACCGCTTGATCACCGGAAATTTT
>CANPWQ010000003.1 GCA_947584965.1 Candidatus Gastranaerophilales bacterium
GGGTGTCCCGTATGGTTTAGGGAAATTTCATGAGCTGCGCCAGTACCTGCAGCCAGTCCGTCTAAGAAAAATCCGCCGACTATATTATATGGGTCACGCAATAGGTTATTATACACGGAAACACTTGTTACGGAAGCCGCCGTCTTTATTGCAACGGGAACACGGAAATTAAATGCGGCATTCATTGATAAAAACATCTTTTGAACGCTTTCCTCAATAGAATACAACCCTTGATGAGTAGGAGGACTTAAAAGGTCTGCCCTTGGTACGCCTCTTATTTCCTGCACGTATTTCGCAACCTTGCTTGCCATTAATAACCCACCGTCTCCCGGTTTTGCACCTTGCCCGATTTTTATTAATATCCCAGCAGGATCTTCTGTCATCTCCGGCATGGATTGAATTATTCTGTTCCAACCAAAATGCCCCGAAGCTATTTGGAGTATCATATACTTAACATAGCGTGATTTTAAAAGTCTTACGGGAATTCCGCCCTCACCCGTACACATTCTTACGGGCATTTTCATTACTTCATTTAAATATGCCGTTGCTATTGCCATAGCTTCCCACATACGCCATGAAACCGCACCAATTGACATATCACCCATTATTATCGGGTATATCCACCTGTTTGGCGGTAATTGAGAACTTAATTCCATTTTTCCGTTTACATTATGCAGTGAAAGTTTGTCTGCCGATAAAACTCTGCCAAAGGGAGTTCTTAATTCAAATTGGTGACGTGCTGCATCTAACGAGGGGTCTGTCATTTGCGATATTCTGCCGATTTTAATTTTATCTAAAGTTCTGCCCTCTGTATTTAAGTTGGAACGCCCTCCCTTTTTAAGCGAATCAGCTTTTGCCGCACGATATCTGACGGAATACTTATCATTAAAATTTCTGACAGCTTTAATTGCACCGTTTGGACATACTCTTGTACACATTCCGCAACCACGGCAATGATGTTCAAAAGATACATTTTGCTTTATAACAAGCAGATTGTCAAAAGACGGCTTTTGAAGTCCCGTTGACGGTTTTCTGCGCTTTTCCACGACGGGTTTTATAGCACCGAAAGAACACGCAGCGGTACATCTGCCGCACTGTATACATTTATTTTCATCATATTCCACAATCCACGGTAGGTCGTCCAAATGTAATTGATTTATCTTTACTGCTTCCATCTTTCCACCGTCAAATCATTATTTACTATTATTGTTTCTTTTTCATTGGGATAAATGTCCTTAGAAGTATCTCTATCGGGCAATATGTCATTAATTCCGGTAACTTCTGATGTCATTATCACAGTTTCATCGGTTTGTCCGACAACGACAGGTCTTAATTTTTTGGAGTCACAAACGCATAATAGCTCACCGTCGGGAAGTACTCCTAAAATAGTGTTAGGTCCGTTTATCTCTAAATGAGAAAGCGATGCTTTTATTCTTAAAAGCACATCTTTGTCTTCTCTTTGTTCTATTTCCTCATAAGGCAGAGGAGTTATCGTGTGTTTATAATATTGAACGGGCCAATTTAATATCTTATTTACATAATGCAGAGTGTATAAGAAACATTGAGAATCAGACTCAAACCCAATATAGCCCTTATATAACGACTGCTGATAATCTCTGTTTTTTTCAAAAAAAGTGTTTTCACCGTTAGCTAAAACGGTATATCCCTCCAAAAAGAAAGGATGAGCCGCGTATCTTACTATATCATAATTAGTATTTTGCCTGCACTGAGCAGTAATGATTTTAGAACAAAGCTCATCATTTTCTTCCCACAATCCAAAATACGTTCCTATATCACGGGGACTGCCTATTTCCTTTAATGTTAACACATCGGGCCAAAAAGAATATATAAATCCCAAATTATCCTTTTCAAGTTCATGCCTTAACAATAACGCTGTATCAATTAAAAGTTCTTCTTTTTCTTCTTTTGTGGCATATTTATGACTTTTGGGATATTGGAACGACTCAAAAATATAATTAGGCATAGGCTCAATTTTTAAACCCTTTTGATTATTTATCTCGGGCGACCATTGAAGTACACGAGTAAAACCTAAATTATGCAATATATCCTCAGCACGCCTTGTTCCCTCAACGGTTGCCGCCATTGATAATGTCGGAAGTTCTTTATATGCTGAAAATATCCCGCCTAAATCCTGCATAACAAAAGCAAAACCTGAATTATCATGACCTTTTTGCTGGGAACGCATTAATTTTAAGGCTATCGACGGGTGTAAATATTTCTTGGATTTTATTGCGCCTATTCTACACATATCATTTATATTGTCGAACTCATCAAAGTATATGTCAAGTAATAATTTTTAGCTTTTTTTAAGTTTTGTTAAATTGTTCTGATAAAAAAAAGCAATTCTTACTTAAAAAAAAACTTTATATAAGAGTAGACAATAAATGAAAGGAAATAAAAGAAAAAAGAAAAAAAACACAAAGAGGCACTGTTAAGAGGAACTCTACAAATAATCAGCCTTTTAAGGCAAAATGATTAAAAACAAATTTTTACTCTCTCTCTTAATATCCTCGTGTTTATTTGATGTTTGCATACTCTGCAAACATTTTTTTTGCGTACTTATAACTCTAAAAAAGATTATATAAATCATTAATATAAAAGAAATTTGTATTAAAATTTTTAAACAATGAAAAAATTTATTATTAAAACATTAGGATGTAAAACCAATCAGTTGGAATCGGCGACCATTGTGGAATTATTATCATGCAACGGTTTCAAAGAGGTTCAAAATATCCGTGACGCTGATTTTTATATTTTAAATTCCTGCTCCGTTACTCATATTGCAGACAGCAAAAATCTTTCTTATTTAAGGCTCGCTAAACGGGAAAATCCTAACATAAAAACCGTTTTAACGGGATGTATGGCTCAATTACAAAAAGAAAAATTATTAAATGATAATATTGCCGATTTTGTTATAGGTAATTACGAAAAAAACGATATTGCAGAAATAATTAAAAATCACACCACCTTTTGCGTATCAGATATTTTTTCCCATCCTGATTTCAGATATCAAAAAATAAATCAAACAGATAAAACAAGAGCATTCGTCAAAATTCAAGACGGATGTAATAACAGGTGCAGTTACTGCACCATACCATACGCCAGAGGTAAAAACCGCTCAAATTCTATTGAAAACATTATCGAACAAATTAATCTCTTTGTTGAACACGGCTATTATGAAACAGTTTTAACCGGAATTCACATAGGTCAGTGGGGAATGGATTTTAAAGAAAAAAAATCACTAATTTATTTACTGGAAGAAATTGAAAAAACTCCGATAAAACGATATAGACTCGGAAGTTTAAACCCACAGGAATTAGATGACAAGTTTTTAGATTTCATCTCATAGTCCGAAAAATTCTGCCCTCATTTTCATTTGTCGTTGCAATCTGTTTGTGACAAAACTCTTAAAAATATGAACAGATACTATACCTCCGAAAAAATAAAAGAATTAGTATGTAAAATAAATAAAAAATTTGATAAAGCCTTCATCGGCTGTGATATTATTGCAGGGTTTCCGGGTGAAACAATTGAAGATTTTGAAATTACACTTAATAACCTAAAATCTTTTAACTTGTCAAGAATTCACGTATTTCCTTATTCAAGAAGGAAAGGAACCAAAGCGGATTTAATGGGAAACCAAGTTGAAGATTTAGAAAAAAAACGGCGCGCAGCTTTAATTCAAGAAGTTTCTGATGAAAAACACATACAATTTTTAAAAAATAACATAAATTGTGTAAATGAAGTAATTTTTGAAAAAAGACGCGACAAAAAAACTAATTTTTTAAAAGGGGTAACTAAAAATTATATAAGTTTATTGTGTGATACGGAAGACAAATACAAAGATACTCTTCAAAAAGTTTTAATAACAGGATTTTCAGAAGACAAATCAAAATTAATTGCAAAAATCGTTACATAATAACATCTTTAATTTGCTTTTACGTATCCAATGTTTATAAAAATAAGTCGAAATTAAAGAGATAGTTTATACAAAATCCTCAACTTTACAGAAAATGTTTTGAAAGAAAAAACTGTATTAATGTCGAATTTTTTTATGAACTAAAACTTTTTTAAAATATATAACTTAATCTTTAATTGTTATTTTATAACCCATATCACGAAGCTGTTGAGCTGCATTTTCCTGTATTTTTTTATATTCAAATACATCTTTTTCTAAATTTTGTTTTTTGGCATATTCTATTAAACTTGTCATAAAAGAATATTCTTTATAATACCTTGTAAATTTATCTTGCGGCAAGTTATTTTTAAACATTTCATACATATTTTTTACATCTTCATAAGTTATAATTGTTGTCATTTTTGTTTCCTTTTTTATTAAACAGGTAGTACCTTTGCTAATCCGCCATTTGTCATTGCCATATATAATTTCATAATTGCATTTATAGAATCAGAATCACCAAATTCTGGCATGTACGTTTTTTTATACATATGAGCATCCAAATAAAATCCATGTTCATCAGTTATTATAGTGTATTTTCCGTTATTATCAACCCTTATTGTACCACTTGAAATTAAAGTTGTAACTTCTGCTACAAATTCCTGATTATTTGTAATGGCATAATCACTGATTAAGTCGGTTATTTCAGATTTTCGTAATGTTATATCACCAAATTCAATAGTATCTTTATCAGGCTGAATTATAGTACCTTGACTATTAGACCTCAGTCTATTTGTAGATACATCATAATCAGCCATATGTGCTGCTTCATGACAAATACTACGTGTAAGAAATTCTTCACTAGAAAAAACAGAACTTCTTAAAAATATACTATCGGGATTTAAATTACCAAAATATCCTGCTGCCCTACCTTGTATTCTTGAATCAGGTACAAATAAATCAGTTAAATATATTTTATCAGGTATTTTTTGCCCTGCCGCCTGCATTCTTGCCAGAGCATTTTCAACTGCTTGTTTATAGTCATCAGTCAATACAATTCCGTGTTTTCCCATATCCAAGTCCGATTTATGGGCATCTAAATATTCTTTAGTGACCATATTATTATCAGTCAAGATTGAAACTTCATTATCACCAACTTTAATCTTCCAATCAGCTAAAGTAGGATCTAATCTTTCTCCTGTTTTAGCAATATTAATTCTATCCCAATAAGTTTCAAGTTTTGGAACCTCACATAAATTTATACCATTACCATTTTGAAGTCCTATATTATTAATATCACCTTTAACTGCATAAATAAAATCTATATCATACCCCTCATCAATTAGTTTTAATACGCTTTCACATTCGACTTCACTAAAATTTGAAGCGGTCTTAATTGCAGAATCTAAACCAAAATTTCTACCAAATAATAAAGTTGCCACGTTAAATTGTGCATCATTTAGGTTAGAAGATAAATTTGTAAGATTTAAAGCATCAAGTACATCAGTTCCATTATTTTCAACTAAATCTATTAGTCTACTGGTTTGAACATCACTGCTTTCATTTGATATTTTTATAGATTGTTCATCAGAAAATCCAGTATCCATCAATAATTTAGTCATTTTATATTGAGGGTCACTTAAGTTCTTTACTGTATCTAGCAAGGCATCATCTGTTACTCCTCTGCTTCGCATTTCGTGTATACGTGCAGAGATATCTGATGTCGCCGTATCAGGATTGTCAGTATTTGAACGCGTTACACTTTGATCGTCATTTGGTCTTATTACACTTGAATCGTCAGCATTTAATTTAGTATCTTCAGGAGTATCTCCAGGTTTATATGCTGAGTCACTTTTACCACGATGGTTACCTTTACCATTATATTCATTATATTCTTTAACCTTTGCACCCGCAATACCTGATATTATACCGAGTAATTGGCTAATGCCTTCGCTTGTAAGGTCTACTTCTCCGGTTAGTACTAAATCTGACATTAAACTTAATACCGTATCGGTTCCTACTTCTGCTGTCCAACCGATAAGAGTTTGTAAAGCTTCACTTCCTCCTATACTTTCCATTAATGCTGCCGCACCAGTATGTGCACCTTCTGCAACTACATTAATTGCCAGTCCTGATAAGTATAAAGCAGCATCTATAACGACTTCCTTAACTATTTCTCTTGCATGTTCTTCTGTTAATCCGTTTTCGGAAGTCCAAGAGTCAAGTGCCTCTAAACCATCATCTGCAAACATTCCTACAACAGATGTCCACTTACCTACGTTCATGACAGTAGCACCAACCGGCGGGCATACAAATGTTAACAGACCGCCCACTGCCATTAGTCCCATGCCTGCAATTTGAACTCCGGCGGCAATTCTATCTTCTATAGTCGATTGTTCTATACAATATTCATCAATTAATTTTTGGAATGAATTATTTGTTCCCATTGCTAATACTTGACTTGTAGCATATTTTGCCTGCAATGTTTCTATACTATATCCCATTGTATTTTCAAAATTAGTTTCGTATTCATCCAATAATCCTTTATGAAGTTTTTGCATATTTATATCAGTTATAAAGACATTTGGAATTTCATTCAATTGACAATTTTTGTTTCCTGAATCTAAAGGATCCGATTCGTCACTTGAACAATAACTGTACTCAACTTGATTATTTTCATTTATTTTAATATTATAGTAATTACATCTATTGCTATCATCATAGAAATTAGTACCTCCTAAATCTTGATTTAATTTTTCTCTAGCTACGTCTTCACTGCCATAAAAATCTATATACAGATTAAATACTTCTTCTATATTTTGTGCTTGAGCAATTTTCTGAGAAAAATCTTCTACAACTTTCTCTCCTGCAACAGCGAAAGTATACAGTTGCTGATATCCTAAAAATTCCGCTACATTTTCTTCATTATATTCAACTCCTGTCCATTTTTTAAATACTTCTTCAAACTTTGAACTATCTTCACTATTTAATGCCTCTTGCAATTCTAATATCATTGCTTCTTGTTGCTCTATAGCAGCTTGAATTTCGTCACTAGTAACTCCCATATCAAGCATTGCTTTAACTACATTATATGAATCACCGACTACTCCGTCAGCATTTTGCTGACTTTCAAATTGAGCTCTTATGCTCTCTAACTGATTCGAAAGCATATTAATTGTTAAAGCATAATATTGCTCTGTTGAAGTTAATTCTCTATCTGTATCTGTATATTTGGATGTTATTTGATTCGTAGCACTTACAGCTTGTTCAGCATATACTGTATCCGGACCTTCTAAAGCCAGGGGCAGGGGATCCATCATTTCAATCACAAACGAACCTTTTTTACCTTTATTAATCGGTAGGCCTGAATCTGAATTTGGAGCCATTAAAACTTTATTCTGACCGCCACCCTGATCAACACCATTTACACTTCCGTTTTTAACGTCTAATATGTCATTACCATTTCCTAAATATATTGTATCTATAACATTTGTATTATCTAACCCAACTTTATCATTTCCATCTCCGCCTTCTATCTCTGTTATTGTAGTATCTACTAATGCTAAATCATCGTTACCATTATCCATATAAATTTTGCCTACTTTTGAACCGGTTACTGTTCCACAGTCATCTCCTGAACCCAAAATAATATCTTTTGCCACTTCAGAATCTGTTACATGCAATACATCATTGTCTTTGCCTGTCTCAATAGTACCGATTGTTGATTTTTCGACATCTACTTTATCTTCACCTCTTTCGGTATATATATCTCCAATTGTAGAATTATTAATGGATACTTCATCATTTCCCGAGCCTGTTCTTATTTCTACGTTGACATACGAATTATTAACTTTTATTTCGTCGTCTCCATCATTTCCTTCTATAGCAGCTACAGCTGCATCATCCACAGTTATTTTATCATCACCGCTGCCACCTATTATGCTGGAAAGATCTGAACCACCGCAGATTGTTATATAATCTGTACCATTTCCACCTTCTGTTTTATAAACAACTGAACCACCGCTGATTGTTATATAATCTGAACCATCTCCACCTTTTATTGTTTCGGTTACCGTTGATGCTTCTATCTTAATAGTATCATTACCGGCTTGACCCATTAAATCACTTATTGTTGAGTTCGTAACGATTATATTATCATTACCTTCTCCTAAATTGATTTTTTCATCAATTTTTGAATTATTTATAACTAAAGTATCATCTCCTTTGCCCATATCAAAATTATCCCATAATTTATCCTCCATCGTTGAATCATATATTTCAACTTTATCATCCCCGCCTTTTGTATTTATCTTTTTTATTGTTGAGTTTTTTATTGTTAATAAATCATTTACTTCACTACCTGTTACTACCAGATTCTCTGCATTCTCTATCAGATATTCACCTGTTTTTTTATTATATTTAATTATTACATCAT
Source organism: Candidatus Gastranaerophilales bacterium (assembly GCA_947584965.1). GTDB lineage: Bacteria > Cyanobacteriota > Vampirovibrionia > Gastranaerophilales > Gastranaerophilaceae > Avigastranaerophilus. The sequence goes on from CANPWQ010000003.1 coordinate 8,355, forward strand.
TTGTTAAATCAAATTCCAATTCTAATCCCGTTGATGTCTTATAATAACCAACATCTTCGCCCAAAATACGATTTTTTATTTCCGGATCAATTAATTCCCAGTCTGAATCAATTCCTTGGTCATTATTGTTATTATCATTACCAGCACCGACATTATTGTTATTAGAATTGACATTAGCTCCCGATTTTGGAGCAGATGTTCTAGCATTAGAACCTGAATCTATGCATTCTGTTGTTTGTGCATACAATACAGTGTTAGAATTAGAATTAAGTTCCGGTCTCATTTTTATAACTTTTCCTTTATAATTTGTTTATAAAGTTTATCGGCAAATTTTTAAAAAAACTTTAATTTATATATGTTTTATATTAAGATTTTTAATAAATGAAAAAATTTATTATTAAAACATTAGGATGTAAAACCAATCAGTTGGAATCTGCGACCATTGTAGAATTATTATCTTGCAACGGGTTCAAAGAGGTTCAGAATATCCGTGACGCAGATTTTTATATTTTAAATTCCTGCTCCGTTACCCATATTGCAGACAGCAAAAATCTTTCTTATTTAAGACACGCAAAACATGAAAATCCGAATATAAAAACCGTGTTAACAGGTTGTATGGCTCAATTACAAAAGGAAAAATTATTAAATAATAATATTGCCGATTTTGTTATAGGTAATTACGAAAAAAATGATATTGCCGAAATAATTAAAAATCACACCACCTTTTGCGTATCAGATATTTTTTCTCACGATGAATTCAGATATCAAAAAATAAATCAAACAGGTAAAACAAGAGCTTTTGTAAAAATTCAAGACGGATGTAATAACAGGTGCAGTTACTGCACCATACCGTTTGCAAGAGGTAAAAACCGCTCAAATTCAATTAAAAACATTATCGAACAAATTAATCTCTTTGTTGAACACGGCTATTATGAAACAGTTTTAACCGGAATTCACATAGGTCAGTGGGGAATGGATTTTAAAGAAAAAAAATCACTAATTTATTTACTGGAAGAAATTGAAAAAACTCCGATAAAACGATATAGACTGGGCAGTTTAAATCCGCAGGAATTTGATGACTCATTTATAAACTTCCTTTCACAGTCAGAAAAATTCTGCCCTCATTTTCATTTGTCGCTGCAATCTGTTTGTGACAAAACTCTTAAAAATATGAACAGATACTATACAGCAGAAAAAATAAAAGAATTAGTATGTAAAATCAATAAAAAATTTGATAATGCATTTATCGGATGTGATATTATTGCAGGGTTTCCCGGTGAAACAATTGAAGATTATGAAGTAACGCTTAACAATCTAAAATTGCTTAATATTTCAAAAATACATGTATTTCCCTATTCAAGAAGAAAAGGAACTAAAGCGGATTTAATGGAAAACCAAGTTGAAGATTTAGAAAAAAAACGGCGTGCAGCTTTAATTCAAGAAGTTTCTGATGAAAAGCACATACAATTTTTAAAAAATAACATAAATTGTGTAAATGAAGTAATTTTTGAAAAAAGACGCGACAAAAAAACTAATTTTTTAAAAGGGGTAACTAAAAATTATATAAGTTTATTGTGTGATACGGAAGACAAATACAAAGATACTCTTCAAAAAGTTTTAATAACAGGATTTTCAATAGACAAATCAAAATTAATTGCAAAAATCGTTACATAAAAACATCTTTAATTTACTTTTACTTATTCAACGTTGTAAAATAGAATAGAAATAAGTCGGGATTAAAGGGATATATAAATGCGTTATGTGCCTTTGCATGTACACTCTGAATATAGTTTGTTAGACGGCGCGATAAGAAATAAAGAGCTTGTAGAATTTTCCATGCAAAACGGATTTGATGCCGTCGCCGTTACTGACCACGGTGTTATGTACGGTGCTATTGAATTATACAGATTGGGAAAGGAAAAGCAATTTAAAGTAATTTTAGGCTGTGAATTTTACGTTATTAACGGAGATATAGAGGATTCCAATAATAACAATGCAGAGCGTTATCACTTAGTTTTACTTGCAAAGAATAATACAGGCTACCAAAATCTTGTTAAACTTGTTTCAATCGCTCATATCAAAGGATTTTACAGACGCCCGAGAATTAATAAAGAATTACTGGAAACACATTCGGAAGGATTAATATGCCTTTCAGCCTGCATTCAAGGCGAAGTTTCAAAAAATATTATTAACGGAAATAAAGACGGAGCAAAAAGAACAGCACAATATTTCAAAAACCTGTTTAAGGATGATTTTTATATTGAACTCCAAGACCATAATCTTCCGGAAGAAAAACAAGCGAACCCCGAACTTATTAAAATTGCTCAAGAACTTGAAATTCCTATGGTTATTACCAACGACAGCCACTACCTGAGGAAAGAAGATGCTGCTTGGCACGATACCCTGCTTTGTATTCAAACTAACGCATTAAAAGAAGATGAAGACAGATTTAGATTTCCAAATAACGAATTTTACGTTAAAACAATAGAAGAATTACGCGAATCCTTTAAATGGATGGACTCTGCCTTATTTGAACAAGCTATTGAAAATACGGCACTCATTGCCGATAAATGCCACGTAATAATTAAAATGGGAGAAAATATACTGCCATCTTTTGACGTACCGAAAAACCATACAATACCGTCATATTTAGGCTACTTAGTAAGAAAAGGACTTGATGAAAGATATGGCGAAATTACCGAAGAGATTAAGGAAAGATGTAAATATGAGCTTGATATTATTAATAAAATGGGATTTGACGCATACTTCTTAATTGTTTGGGATTTTATAAATTATGCAAAGACACATGGTATTCCCGTAGGTCCCGGCAGAGGCTCAGCAGCAGGCAGTTTGGTTGCTTACGCACTCGGAATAACGGATTTAGACCCTATTAAACATCATTTGTTGTTTGAAAGATTTTTAAACCCTGAACGTATATCAATGCCCGATGTCGATATTGACTTTGGCGACGGACGTGAAAAAGTTATTGAATACGTTACTCAAAAATACGGCAAAGATAAAGTATGCCAAATAATTACGTTTGGTACACTTTCAGCTAAAGCTGCTATTAAAGCTGTTGCAAGAGTTATGAATTTGCCTTTTGAAATTTCAAACAAAGTCAGCCAGTATGTTCCCTCTGAAGTCGGTATGACTATTGAAAAAGCGCTTCAAGTTTCTCCTGATTTAAAAAAAGTGTACGATGAAGACGCTCTTATCAGAAAAATAATCGATGAAGCAATTAAAATAGAGGGAATAAAACAAAATACAGGCATGCACGCGGCAGGTGTTATCATATCGCACAGTCCGCTTGATGAAATCGTTCCCGTTCAATACGCAAAAGAAGGAAATGTTATAACACAGTACCCCAAAGAGGATTGCGAAAAAATCGGACTTCTTAAAATGGACTTTTTGGGGCTGAAAAACTTAACAATCATAATGCAGACTCTAGATTTAATCAAACAAAGACACGGCGTAGATATTGATATTAATAATATTCCGCTTGATGACCAAGAAACATATAAAATGCTAATGAACGGAAATACAGACGGAGTATTCCAGTTAGAATCTTCGGGAATGAAAAAACTGGTGCGCGACTTAAAGCCGTCCGTATTTGAAGATTTGGGCGCTTTAGTAGCTCTGTTCAGACCAGGTCCGTTAGGCTCGGGAATGGTTGATACTTTCGTTAAACGAAAGCATGGACAACTGGAAATAACATATACACATCCGCTTTTGGAAAATGTGCTTAAAGATACATACGGAACCATGGTTTATCAGGAACAAATCATGCAAATATTCCAAGTTCTTGCCGATTATACCCTTGGAGGAGCAGATATGGTCAGACGCATAATGGCAAAAAAACATCCTGAAGAACTTGCTAAACTGGAAGCTCCGTTTATTGAAAAATGCGTAAGCAAAGGAATGAAAGAATCAGACGCAAAAGAACTCTTTGAGCAAATAGGAAGTTTTGCAAGTTACTGCTTTAACAGATCGCACTCGGCTTGTTATGCTTTTGTTGCTTATCAAACCGCATATTTAAAAGCTCATTATCCTGTTGAATATTTATGCGCAATGTTAACAAATTCCAAAGATGATCTTGAAAAAATCCAGCTTTATATAGCTGAAGCTCAAAAATCAGGAATAAAAGTTCTTCCGCCTGATATTAATAAATCCAATGCCGAATTTACTCCCGACGGAAATAATATCAGATTCGGACTTAATTCAATTAAAGGAATTGGCGATATCGTACTAAAATCAACGATTGAGGAGCGTCAAAAAAACGGACCGTTTTTATCGATTGAAAATTTTACACAAAGAATTAATCCGAGAATTATTAACAGAAAAGCAATAGAAAATTATGCAAGATCAGGTGCAATGATTTGCCTTGAACCTTGCCGAAAAAAAATAATTAATAATGTAGAGAATATATTAAATGCCGCATCTAAAGAATTTGAAGCGAAAGAAATGGGACAGGTCAGCTTATTTGCGGGATTAGCAGGTACTCAAAGCGGAAACAGTTATCAGATGAACTCCTTTGAATTGTATGGAGGCGATGAAGATTATTCAGAAAAAGAAATACAGGAATTTGAAAAGGAGTACTTAGGCTTTTACCTGACCTCACATCCGTTGGAAGCTATAAGGGATAAACTTCCGTTCCTTACCACTCACAGTATATCTGATTTAGAAGCTACAGCAAATGATACTTTTGTTACTATTTGCGGACTTATAACAAGCGTAAGACAAATCCCGACTAAAAAAGATCCGACAAAGTTTATTAAAGCGGGCGTTATTGAAGATTTAACGGGAGAAATTGACTTTGTCGCTTTTCATAAAACATTGCAAAATTATAATTCACTTATTGAACTTGAAAAAAAAGTTATAATTTCAGGTAAATATCAAAAGCGAGAAGAAGGTAATCCTCAAATTATAATTGAAAAAATTACGCCTGTTGAAAACAGTAATATAGTTACAATTTCACTTAATAATAATATAAATTTTGAAACTCTTGTTGCGGTCAAAGATATTCTGGAAAACTTTAAAGGTTCTGATCCTGTTATTTTTAAGACATCAGAAAACGGCTCGGAAACTAAAATACTTGCTTCTCCAAGTATGTGGCTATCAGCCTCAAATGACATGACACAAGCGCTTGAAAAAAATTTCTCTGACAAGTTAAGTGTATGTATTAATTCGTTAGAATAACTCTGAATTAAATATTTTCATTACTGCTTGCTTTTGATAAGGAAGATGTATTTTGTGAGGCTTCTGAAAATATCTTGAAATCTATATTTCTGGCAAGTAATGAATATTTAGGATAAACTAACTCGGGATTTTTCCTTGCTTCATCAATTTTATCCGACAAAGAAACAAATATTGTGGCAAGTTTGGGATCAAATTGAGTACCTGTACACCTTTTTATCTCAGATATTGCTGTTTCATGAGACAATGCTGTCCTGTATGGACGCGTTGATGTCATTGCATCATAAGTATCCGCAATAGCAATTATCCTGCCTGCTAACGGAATTTCTTCTCCTTTTAATCCGTCAGGATAACCGGATCCGTCCCACTTTTCGTGATGAGATTTTACCCACTCGGATATTACTTCCAATTTTTTTATGTTAATTACAATTTTTTCACCACGGACAGGATGTGATTTCATTATTAAAAATTCATCATCGGTCAAACGCCCGTTTTTACATAATATACTTTTAGGCATTGCTATTTTGCCTATATCATGCAGCAATCCTGCAATTTCAATATCTTCTAAGTATGCTTCATCAAGATTTAACTCTTTTGCCAATATCATTGAATACAAAGTTACTCTTAATGAATGGCCGTTTGTATATGAATCTTTTGTATCAAGTGCGTTTGAAATTGCTCTTATTGTTTTATAAAACAATTCTCGCAGTTCATTATAAAATACCTTATTATTACTTGCCATTGAATATTTTTCTATCCCTTTTTCAACGGCAATTTTTAATTCTTCAGGTTCAAACGGTTTTAAAATATATTGAAATAACTCACAATCATTAATTGCTGCAACTATAATATCAGTATCAACATGCCCTGTTAAAAGTATTTTTACTATCTGAGGATTTGTTTGTCTGACTTGTTTTAAAAACTCAGTACCCTCCATTACAGGCATTTTTTGGTCACTAACTATTAATGAAATTTCATTACCGTGCTGTTTTACGACATCTAATGCCTCAAGCCCGTTATGTGCCATTAATATATTATACTTGCCTCTAAAAGTGCGCCTTAAAAGCTGCAAGTTATTTTCTTCATCATCAACTATTAATACAGTATGTTTTTCGTCTTGTCCTATATTAAGAACGACATCTAAACTCTCTTTTAATTCACAGGAACTCATTAACTACTTACCAATTTTTTTTATAGATTTTTTCTCGGCAACTTTGCTATATTACTTTAGTTAATTATAACATTATTTTACAAAAGTTAACAAGTATTGTAGTTAAGATATAATATATTTGGATTAAATAATTGGAATTTTGACATGTTAAATGAAAAAAAAATAGTTGTGGTAATGCCTGCATACAATGCGGAAAAAACTCTTGAAAAAACTTATTCTGAAATATATAGGGATATTGTTGATGAAATCATACTTACGGATGATAAATCAATTGATAATACAAAGGACGTAGCAAAAGATTTAAACATTACAACCATTGTTCATAAAGAAAACAGAGGCTACGGAGGTAATCAAAAATCGTGTTATACTGCAGCTTTAAAATCTAATGCCGATATAGTTATTATGCTTCATCCCGATTATCAATATACGCCTAAACTTATTCCTGCTATTGCATCAATGCTGGCTTTTGAGGAATATGATGCCGTAATTGCTTCAAGAATGCTATCCAATGCGCTTGAAGGCGGTATGCCGTTATATAAATATATTTCCAATAAGTTTTTAACGGGATTTGAAAATTTATTCTTAGGTCAGCACTTATCAGAATACCATACGGGTTTTAGAGGCTTTAAGCGTTCGGTACTTGAAAATCTGCCGCTGGAAGATTGTGATGACGATTTTATTTTTGACAATGAAATGCTTGCTCTGGTTTGCTACTATGGATATAAAATAGGTGAAATAAGCTGTCCTACAAAATATTTTCCCGAAGCATCATCAATAAATTTCGGACGCTCCTGTAAATACGGTTTAGGTTGTTTAGGAGTCAGCATTAAGTATTTTTTAGCTTATACGGGATTATACAAATCAAAAATATTTAAACGAGACGCTAAAAAATTAGATATCTATGCCGATTTACCGTACTATCACAGAACTAATAATTAAATTTTTGTTGCCAAAGACGGTGCTATTGAAATAAACTGTCTAACCAGCTCTTTATCCCATTGAATGCCTGCACCTTCTTCAAGTATAGAACAAGCCTTTTCTACACTCATGCCTTTTCTATATGGTCTATCGCTGATTAATGCATGATAAGTATCTGCTATGGCTACTATTCTTGCCGCTAACGGTATTTCTTCTCCTTTTAACCCGCAAGGATATCCTTTTCCGTTCCATTGCTCGTGGTGATATTTAACTATCGGAATTAAATCATGCAGCAAAGGATTAGGCTCCAATATTTTCTGAACACCTATTGTAGGGTGCTGCTGTATAATTTTAAATTCTTCATCAGTTAATTTTGCAGGTTTTGTAAGTACATCTTCGGGTATTCCGATTTTGCCGATATCATGCAATAATGCCCCGAGTTTTATTCTCTCGATTTCTTTCTCCGGAAGATTTATTGCCCTTGCAAGTGATACGGAATATCTCGATACCGAAGATGAATGGTCTTTTGTATACTCATCTTTCGCATCAATTGCACTCGCTAATGATGTTACAACCTCTATTAAATGATTTTGAGATAATATATTTTCATTTTGGAATTGTTCAACCAATGCCTCTTCAAAATTAATTCCTAACTGAGAGTGACGTTTTGCCATTACAGCGGCAAATGAATTTAATGCCGTGTCATCCCAGAAATCGTAATCTTGCGTGGATACAATAGTTGAGCGTCCGTTTTTATAACCTTTTGTTTTAGATACCAATACAGCCTGTTCTGCCAGTATTAATAATTTTTCCTTATCTTCAGAATCATCGGGATATGTTGCTATTCCGACAGAAACTTTATTAACAGGACCTATATCATCAACCAAACAGCAAGACAGCGAATATGTTAAATATTCAGCCATATACTTAGCTTCTTCTGCGTTCATATTTCGCAAAATAACAGATATTTTATCACCGCCGTAGCGTGCTGCAATATCGTGTTTTTTTATATTCTCATTTATTTTATTCGCTACTGTTTTTATTACTTCATCACCTTTTGAGTGTCCGTATTCACGGTTTATTTGCCCCATATCATTTATATCAAAAATTAATACGGAAACCTTTGATTTATTTTGATTTGCATATTCCATCTCCTGCGAGAGCAGTTCATGAAATCTTCTGTGTGAATATAAATTTGTTAAACTGTCTGTTGATATGCTTTGAGCTACTTTCTTATACAAATCCGAATTTTCTACCAGCAGTCCTAAGTTTGCCGAAGCCAATTGATATAAACTTATATGGTTATTTACGTTATAATCACTTGCTACCGCAACACAAATTGTTCTTCCCTGTATTTTTATAGGTATTATTACCGACGGTGCGTTTATTAGCGAGGGGATTTTTAAATACTCGGAATTGTTTAAAACCGTTATTTCATCTTTTTCAATTGCTTTTATAATTTCATTTTCTTCGTCACTCATAAATACTTTATATGAGTATACATTTGAATTTTTATCCAGTAATTTTATTTCTATTGTATTTGATTGCTCGTTTATAAACCCGAGTGCCGTATATGTACAGTTTAAACGATTTACAAACATATTATGAAACGCATTTAATGAATTCCTTAAATCCGTATAATTTCTTACTATTTCATTAATTTCTTTTATAAAACCGGCATAATCAACCAGCCCGTATGCTTTTTCACCGTGATGATTAAGCACTGTACTATGAGACATTTTAGCAGAATTTATCCCGCTTCCGAGTATGTTAATTTTTGCGGTCAAACCACTATCAATAGGGTTTGTCGAATTACTTTTCGGGGGAGAGATTTTTGTTTTTTGATTGTATAATATGTCTGTTGTATTTTTATTTTTTTGCATATACAAACCTTAAGTACGATAATTATAAATCTTCAAATTTAAAAATTTGCGTTTTTGTAATAAAGTTTTACATAATTATCTTAACATATTGTATTATTTTTGCAAAAAAATTGTATTTAATACACCCTTAAATATTATCGGCAATAATTTTCGCCACTTTTTCTGCAGGCTTCATGTCTGTTAATTTCTGCTTAACATTTTTCAACGAAGATATCATCTTATTTCTTTTTGAGTCATTATTCAATAATTCATTTACACATTCCGATATTTTTTTCTTATTTGCATTTATCTGTAGCAGCTCGGGAACTATATCTTCATCCATTATAATATTTGGCAGGCAAACTCTTTTAATACATCTTACAAGCCTGTACACTATATATAAAAACCATGGACCTCTGTAACATATTATCATAGGCGTTTCATATAGTGCAGCTTCCAACGCAACCGTTCCCGACGCCAATATCAATACATCAGATACGGAAAGCAGCTCATAATTTTTATTTTTTAACACTTGTATATTCAACTCTTTATATTTTTCCAATATAGGATTTATCAACTCATCTTTTATATTAGGAGCTTGTGCCAGTGCAAATTGCACATTTGGATTTTTTTCTTTTATTATTTTTGCGGAGTCACAAAAAAGTTCAAGAAGATTTTTAATTTCAAATACTCTTGACCCCGGAAATATAGAGATAAATGGTTTTGAGGTATCAAAACCGTTTTCTTTAAAAAATTTATTTTTATCTGTTTTTTCAGGCATTTCAGCTGTTAACGGATGCCCTGCAAATTCCGCATCAATTCCCTCTTTTTGATACATTTCTTTTTCAAACGGAAATATGGTTATTACTTTATTTATAGTTTTCTTTACCGTATGTATACGCCACTTTCTTGATGCCCATATTTGAGGAGGAATATAATAATATATTTTTTTTACAAATTTTGATATTACCTTGGATAAATTAAGATTAAATCCGCCGTAATCTATCATTAAAACCATATCAGGCTTATATTCATTCTTTAAATACTCTGCGACTTTACGCCCAAGCATTATATGACTAATTATAATTTTAGTATTAAACCCCATTGCAGACATTTTTGAATGGTCGCAAAACAATTTTACTCCCTGCTCGGCAAGATTTTGTCCGCCTACCGCTTCAATTTGTATTTCGGGGTTTATTTTTTTTAACTCTTTTACAACATCAGCCGCATGCCTGTCACCCGAATATTCACCTGTTATTATAAATAATTTTTTCATACCGCCATGACTACTATATTATTTTTATCAGCATACTCAATTGTTTTTTTCTTATCAACAAGAATAGTCTCATTAGCTTCTACCGCAATGAGTTTAGCTTTATATTTTTTCATATTTTTTAAAGTATTAAGTCCGAAAGCAGGGATATCAAATCTTTTATCCTGATTGGGTTTTGCGACTTTAACAATAACAGAATCCGTTTTACCTAATTTACAGCCTCGTTTTATACATCTGTCAGTTCCTTCAATAGCTTCAATTGCCATTATCATTCTGTCTTTTATAACTACCGATTGCCCGATATCCAGCTGTCCCATTTCTTTAGCTATTTTATATCCGTATTCAACATCAGAGAGCATTGCCTCGGTAGGTTTTATTTTTCCCAATACCCCGCGCGGAGCCATTAAGTTCTTTATAAATATTGTTTGGTCTAACACAGTTATTCCTATTTTGGCAAGTTCCTCCACTAAAAATAACATTATTGCGTCATCATTTAATCTTTTTGCCTGTTTTAAAAATTCAATTGCCAATGAATCAAATCTCGGTCGCTTAACAACCAGACTTTTTGAAACTTTACCTATAAAAGTCAATTGTTTTATTTCTTCGTCAAGAAGAGCCTTTTTTATTTTTAATAATTCACCGGGGGCAAAATCATAAACTTTTTTGCAATACTTTTTTAATTCTTTTCTGTTGTCGGATGATAATGCTATTGCAACAACTTCAAATCCGTTTTCGGAGGCATTTTTTGCCAGATGAACAGGCAATTGCCCGTTCCCTGCTATTAATCCCTGTTTTTTTTCTAACTCTATTGACACTGCATATCCCTTTTTATCTGATTTTATTTTAAAGTTTCCTGTGCTGTTTTATTCTTTAACTCAAGCAGACACATTGCCAGCTGGTCAGGGCAGCTTGTTTGCTTTGAACCGCACTTAATTCCTTTTAATTTTTTTATAACATCATCTATTTTCATGCCTTTAACAAGCTCTCTAATTCCGCTTAAATTTCCGCTGCAGCCACCAAGAAACTCTACATCATATATTACATCCCCATCCGCAACAACATTTATTAATGCCGAGCATGTTCCTTGTGTTTTGTATTGTATTGATTTTAACGCCATTTTTATCTCCTTTAGTGAGGTATATGTTTTAATATAGAATATATTATTAATGACATTATAACGCAGCAGGGAATAGTAAGCACCCATGCCGTTACAATATTTTTAATAATATTAGTTTTTACGGCTCCGCGTTTTATTGCGGTTCCTACTCCCATTATTGATGTTGATACAACATGAGTTGTAGATAGGGGAATGCCGAATATAGAAGCAAGCATGACTATTGATGACGCTGAAAAATCCGATGCGGCACCCGATATCGGCTTTAATTTTATTATTTTACTGCCCATTGTCTTTATTATTTTCCACCCGCCTGTCATTGTTCCCATTGCCATTGTAATTGCACAAACTATTTTTACATATATGGGAATATTAAATTCACCCTGCGGCATTACTATTACTCCGCCCGTAACTAATGCCATTGTTATTACACCCATTGTCTTTTGTGCGTCATTTAAGCCATGACTTAATGCCATTAAACCTGAAGCAAATATCTGCACGCGCCTAAATCTTCTGTTTATTACATCGGGCTTTATTTTATAAAATAATCGCAAAAAAGAACACATAACCGTAAACCCCACTGTAAACCCGACAAGCGGAGAAGCGAACATTGGAATTATTACTTTATCAAATAATACCGTAAAATTTATTGTACTTATTCCGGCATGAATAAATGCCGACCCAAGCAATCCTCCGATTAAGGCATGCGATGAGCTTGAGGGAAGCCCGAACCACCATGTTATTAAATTCCATATAACTGCCGTTATTAGTGCGCACAATATTACTTGAAGCGTAATGGTATCACTTGATATTATTCCCGCGCCTATTGTTTTTGCAACATTTACACCCAACAAAGCTCCTGTCCCCTCTAGTGTAGCACCAAATAACACAGCCTGTCTTGGCGATAATACTTTTGTTGAAACTACGGAAGCTATTGAATTTGCACAGTCATGAAAACCGTTTATATAATCAAATGCTAATGCACACACTATTACTGCTATTAATAATACAATTGTCAGTGTCATATATGCGCCCCTTAACTTAATTTAAGCACTACACTGACTACCGCATCAGATACACTGTAACAACTGTCCAGTGCGTTTTCTAAATCTTTATGAATATCTCTTAATTTAATTACATTTAAAGCATCATATTTGCCTGAAAATAAAGCCTCGGTTGCAGCTATAAGTATTTCATCCCCTCTTGTTTCAATTTCTTTCATTTTTAAGTTTCTTGCCGTCATGTCAGAAATTGTAGGCTTTTTAAAATTTGCAAAAATTTGACCTAACTCATTCGTTGCAGCTATTAATGTTTGAGCTTGATTTCTTAAATTTTCGGTAACTTCTTCAAGTCTGTATATTTTTATATTTAAGCATGATTTAGTTATTTTCTTTGTTATTTTATTCAGCAGGGAAGCTATATTTTGTATGTCCTCTCTGTCTATCGGGGTTACAAAGGAAGTATCCAATACCTCTAATGTCTTTTTTACATTCTTACTGCTGGCATGCTTATATTGCTTTGCCCTTGCTATTCTGTCTTCGGTTATTCCCTCCGTTAAAATTTCATTAAACAGCTCGGCAGAATGCCTGCAATATTGCGTTCCCTCCTCAAACAAAGAATAAAACACGTCGTTTGACGGGGGCAGTATATATGACATTATTCCGCTTATTAATTTTGACATACTTCTCTCCTTTTTTGCAAAATTAAAACAATGCCAAGGCATTGTTTTATACAAGATTTTGCTGTACTAATTCTTTTCTTATTTTATTTAATCCCGATTGAATAATCCTTGATATTCTTGACGGGGATAAATTAAATTCTTCCGAAATTTCACGTAATTTTTTATCTTTAAAAAATTTACATTCAATTAATTCTTTTTCTCTCGGCGGCAGATTTTTAATTGCCGCCTTTATACTTTCGCTTAACTCAGAAAATATAATTGTTTCTTCGGGGTTGCGCTTTGAATCCTTTATTTGAGTAGGGTTATCCCCCTCTGCCATTTCATCAACAGACAATATCGTTTTATATACAGCTTCTCTGATTTCCGACTGATTTTCGTCATCTACACTAATATCTTGCCTATTTTTTAGTACATACCACTTGTATCTGCGTCTTATTTCATTTCTTATTGCCCATTTTATTGCAGTTGACAGATATGATTTATTATATTTATCAGGCTCCGAATTTGCACATAACTTATGTATTACTTGAGTTCCAATATTAATTAGTTCCGAAAAATCTATTAGGTGCTTCGATGACAGCTTCTTATATTCTACCTTAGCTATTGTATCTATTAATTCCTGATAATCTTTTATATTAAATTTTGTTATTATATTTTTTTCTGAACTCATATCCCTAAGCACAAATAACTATACATGATTATTTTACATTAAATATATTTTTTGTGTAATAAAAACACAAAATAAATTATATTAACTTTTGTAAATTTGGATTTTGTGGCTAAAATTCAGTCACAACAAGAAATTTAAGAATTAAGCAGGTTAATTAAAAATTATAATTAGCAACTTTTAATCATCACACTATTTCATGTTTATGTAAGTATGTTTTTTAATGCAAAAATTATAGATAAAATAAGGAGTAAACAATGATACAAGCACCATCAGTACAATATATACCGGTTCAACAAACAATGCCGACGAATTATCAGCAACAAGGTGCAGTTTCAAATATTCAATATACGCCTAATGCAGGTTATTATTATAACTACCCTGCATCAAGCTGCTATGCACAGCCGCAAACAGCAAAATCACAATTCAACGGAGTTAATATTGAAATTATAAATCCGCAAGGACAAGCGGGAATTCCTCAAACAGGATATACAACAACAGCAGCTCCAATGCCTGCTCAATTTGTACCGGTTCAACAACCTGTTTACATGCCAATGCAACAGGCTCCTGTTCCGTTCCCTGCTTCTCAAGCAATAGTTCAAGCTCCTAATTATCCGGATGTAAATGCACAACAACCGGCAGCTCCTGTTGTACCTGCTCCTCAAATAGTTACTCCTCAAGCATCTACTCCTGCAGCACCCGTAGTTGAACCTCCGGCGGCTGTAAGCATTAACCCTCAATATTCTCCGGCTTCCTTCGCTGCTAAACTTACTACAGATGATTTAGAGGCTCAAAAAAATTCTATAGAAGAACTCGCTGAAGTAATTAAAAATAATAAAGACGCCGGCGCCGGATTACTTGATACTCAAGTATTTGACGCTTTACTTCAAATTATAAATAAAGATACTTCTACACTTGAAGCTCCTTCTGATGAAGTTAAAACATTAAGAAGCAAACCGAAAGAACAGTTATCGGCAGAAGAAAGAATTAAAGCAGAAACCCCAAGTCCGCTTGAAAAAGCTGAAATTAATAAACAATATGCAATTTATACAATAGCTTATATGCAAGAACTTTTAAATAACGAATTAACTGCTCGTAATAATCCTATTGTAAGTTTAGAAAATCTGCCTTGCATTGAAGATATTATTAATGCAGTTAAATCAAATCCTAATCCGATTATCAGAGTCAGCGGTATTGCTGCATTATCTCATATCGCAAGACCTGAGTATAAGGAAAATTTAACCACTATCTTTGAATTAGCTAAATCTGACGAAGATGAAAGAGTTAAAGAAGCTGCTGATAAGGCTTTAGGCGTTCTTGCTTCAGTTTAAAAATTTTAAAATTAATCAAAAAAGACCGAGTTTTAATATCGGTCTTTTTTTATGATATTTTTTCCAGTCCTGATATATTAGGATCAAGTATTCTTCTTCCTACATTTTCAAAACTTATTTGGCAAAACAATATTTTATTACTGTAATTGGCAAAACCTTCTATTACTCCTTTACCATGCTTTGGATGATATACTTTATCTCCTATCTTAAATGGCATTGTTTCTGCTATATCATTTGGCGAAATATGAGTTTCATAAATCGGAACTTCTTTTACGGTACGTGATATTATTTCTTCTTGAACTTCGGGAGTTTTATTTTTTTGTGCGTCCTTCGCAGATTCTTCTGTATTTTCCGTATTTTCTAATAAATTTTCATTAATTACATTTTCATCCTGCTCTGTTTTTGCAGTTGTCGATTCTGTTATTTTGTCTATTAATTCATCTATGGAGGTAATTTCTTCGTCGGTATTTGTATTTAATTCTTCTTCATTAACAGATAGTTCTTCTTTTTGGGGTAATTCTGCTGCTTCTTCAGCTTCACTGTTTATTTTTTCATCATGAATTAAATCTTCTTCAGTTTTAGATAAATCTGTTTCTGTTTCAGCGGAATTATTTATTTCATTTTTTTCAAGAGATGTTTCAGCTATATCTGTTTCAAATTCATTCTCAGTAATATTAGCTTCATTAATTATAACAATATCCTCATCGGGTTCAGCTTTATCTGCAAGGTCAGATTGTCCGCCCGATATATTCTCGGTTGCATTATTTTGCACCGGCTCATTAATTACAGCTTCCTCCGAACTTTCAACTATAAATTGTTCCTGATTATTATCCGCATTTTCAATTTCATCTAAAAATTCAAAATCCGAATCTAAAAATTCTTCTTCACTAATATTTTCCTGTATTTTTGGTTCTTCTTTTGAACTTACTTTTGAAATAACAGAATTTTGCGGTGATAAAAATTTATCTACATCTTTTTTAATATCATTTTCAAGCACTTTTTCCGCTGTATTAACATCAAATAATTTCAACTCCAAAAGCAACGGAAGATACAATGTTGTTTCGCCAAATAATATAAATTCATCGGCATTCATTTTATTAACCAATGAGCAATAATAATCATGTTCATTAATGTAAAATGACGGCTTAAACAACAATTGATTATGACATATAGATTTTAAGACATTAGCATAAGAACTTTCGTATGAAGTTGATATAACAGGCGTAATATTTTTTTTATTGTACAGCTTAACTAATGATTTTTTATCAATATTAACATCATTTAATGATACAAACAGATAACAATTATTGTTTACCAATTCAGCAACAGTATTAATTATTAATTTATACCATTTCTCACTAATATCCGAGGCATCAATCAATATTGTATTTTCTTTTAAAAATAAATTATCAATTACATCAA
The DNA here is from genome assembly GCA_947584965.1 of Candidatus Gastranaerophilales bacterium. Classification (GTDB taxonomy): domain Bacteria; phylum Cyanobacteriota; class Vampirovibrionia; order Gastranaerophilales; family Gastranaerophilaceae; genus Avigastranaerophilus. The sequence continues at coordinate 24,987 of CANPWQ010000003.1, forward strand.
ACTGTTTTTTATTATCCGCAAATATATTTTCTTGTGCGTAGAACCAAAGTTTATTTCTTAAAAGCATTAATCCCGATACCGGATTTGAATTAAATTCATTATCAACAATCTGTTTAAAACTATTAAACGAAATAAATTGTTCTTTTACCGTTTTTAAATATTCTCTGAGTTCCAAAATTATACTTTGGATTAAAGCTCTGTCTTGAACAGGGCAATCAATAACATCATTTTCCAAAATAGTATCAAATGCCGAAATATTAAGCGGTAATTTTAAATTTTCAGATATTTTAAGTTTAACAACATCGGTTAAATCATTATATTGTCCGTTGAAATCAAGTAATATTGATTTTTTATTATTTTTATCCAATTCTGATATCAGATTTTTTACGACAACAGCCGTTTTATCACTTTTATCGGACTGAATAAACAAATTTTCATCAATTATAGAAAATCCTGTTTTAACAAAACATTGTGGATGATTAGATAATGCACCGAAATAAATATTTTTTTCAGAATCTTTTATAAGTTCTATAATTTCATCAGGGTTTATATAGTATAGTTTAGAATGTTTTGAGGGAATATATCCGTTATAATAAGTAAGATTTTCATCCTTATCAATATAAAGTGCCAATCTTAAAACAGCAATGGTATTTTTAAAATTCTCTGTTGTTTCAATATCAATAACTTGAGCTATAACTTTTTGATAACTGTCATCAATAAGTATAAAATCAGATGGAAGTATATTATTTTCCGCCGGATTATAAAATACTTTCGCTATTGAATTTTTAACTTCAACTATCTGCATCCGCACCTCATTATATTAACTCGGACAGAATTTATTATACTACATATATTTTTGAATTAAAATAGAACATGAATATGAAAGAACCTATATACGTAAATTTAATTAAATATGTAAGAAACAATCTGTGCGAACAATCACATCAAGGAATAATATTACATATAAACAAAAAAGGCATATTAAATAAAACAGGTGAAGATAATAATTATTTATTTTTTCATCGTTCCTGTATGAAGCCTTTGCAATATGCTATTATAGTTGATTTAGGTATAGATAAAGCATTTAATTTTTCTTTAAAAGAAACAGCAGTATGTTCAGGCTCGCATGCGGGTGATATAGAACATCAGGAATTAGTATTATCAGTATTAAATAAAATATCTTTATCGGAAGACAATCTTTTATGCCCTGCTATTGCGCCTTTAAGTGAAAAAGAAATAAAAAGGCTAAACAGAGATAATTTACCGTTCAGAAAAATTCACAATAATTGTTCTGGTAAACACGCTGCAATGCTTGCAATATGTAAATATCTGAATTTTGACATTTCTGACTATACAGAATTTAATCATCCGTTAACAGAATTAATTACAAAAAAAGTATGTGAATTATGTGAAATAAGCACTGATAAAATTATAAGAAGTAAAGACGGATGTACTTTACCTGTTATAGCAACACCTTTGTTTAATTTAGGATTAGGGTTTTTAAATCTTTTTTGTGATTTAAAATATGAAAAAATTAAAAATGCTTTTTTAAAACATCCGTTTTTAATAGGCGGAGATAAAAGATTTGACACAGACATTATAAAATACGGTAAAGATATTATTGCAAAAGTAGGAGCGGGTGGTTTATGCATTGTTGTAAATCTGAAAAAAGAAGAAGCGTTGATTATAAAAGTTGCCGATTCTAATACAACAGCAAGAGCTTATGCATTAATTTCAGCAATGAAACAATTAAAATGGGATTTTAATGAAGAAGAAATAAATAATCTTTATCCGCTTGTTATAAAAACCCAAAAGGCAGAAATCATTGGTGAAATTCTGCCTTACTTTAATATCTGTTAATTATGCAAAAGTTTTATAAGAATCATCTATATTTTGTTTAATAACATCTTTTACCGAATCTATCTCTTTTTCCACAGCTTTTTCTTCAGTTTCAACCTGCTCAAGTCTTAATTCCAAGATTTTATCTTTTTTCTGAATATCAGCCATTGCAGCTTCGTACTCGGATTCTGCCGCAGCATCATCTGATGTATCATATATTTCAACTATCTGGCTGGAGCCTTGCCAAGTAATTTCATTCCATTCTTTTCCGCCACCATTTTCTCCCGTTGGAGAAGACTGTTGAAGCAGCCACTGGCCGCTTGATAACATTTTTTGTAAATATTCGGGATCCGTACAATTTTCATCAAATAAAAAGTGTTCATCTTCCATTTTTAATGATTCATCTATAGAATTTGTTAAATTTAACGTAACACCGCTATCTTTATAATTTTCCTGATAATATTCTATAATTTTTGCTAAATTCCATCCGCCCATTTCATTAGCTTTATCAGGCTCCAAATCGGTCATATATTTTGTAATAAATCCAGCGGCATTTGTAAAAGTTTCTTTTACTTCATTACCGTTTTCATCCTTAGATGTAACTTCCATTGACTCTTTTTTGGGTACAACAACATTACCGTCAAGATCCACTATTCGCATTCCCAGTCCCGAAAACGGATCCTTACTTGTAATAACATCATAGGTTAACTGCTGAGACTGAACATTACCATCTTCACCTATAATTTTAGCTTGAATAATTTTATTATTCATCGCATCATTGTATTTTTCTGCAACAGTTTGTTGCTCGCTGGCCAACGCCAATCTTTGCTGTGAAATTTGCTGTCCCTCATATACAAGGTCATTCATTCTTGCCGTCAAACATAAATATCGTCCCTGTGATGCTGCTAATCCCATTTGTATGGTACTCCTTGTTTTTATATTAAATATATCGGCTTATTTTTCTATAATCTTAAGGAGTTTATACAATATTTTTACAAAAGTTTACATTTTAAATTTCTAGCAAATATCCCATCTTCCGCAGGTTCCGCCCCATCGGGCTATTATTTTATCTGTTTTATTATTCAATTGATTAGATGTAACTTCACCCTCAACAATAGTTATAATTTCACAGTTATTAGAGCATCCGCTGCATTGATTTGTGTATGAATTAAACGACATATCGCCGACACAAAAGCCTTTAAATTTTGTTTCCGTATTATTAAACTGATGATTTTCCATTGCTAACAGTGCGGCACCTATTGCTCCCATTGTTTGATGATTATCAGGTACTACGATTTGCGTATTCAACGCCTCCTCAAAAGCCTTTACCATGCCTGTATTTGTAGCAACCCCGCCTTGGAATGTAACTGTCGGCAAGATTTCTTTTCCAAGTGCCAAATTGCTCAAATAATTTCTTACAAGAGCCTGACACAATCCGTAAAGTAAATCTTCAACAGGATAACCGAGCTGTTGTTTGTGTATCAAATCGCTTTCGGCAAATACTCCGCACCTGCCCGCTATTCTCGCAGGTGATTTTGACAAGAGTGCTATTTTACCGAAATCCTGAATGGGAACATTTAATCTTGACGCCTGCTGATCTAAGAAACTGCCTGTCCCTGCGGCGCAAACAGTATTCATGGCGAAATCAGTAACTATTCCGTCACGCAGTATTATTATTTTACTGTCCTGTCCGCCAATTTCAAGTATTGTTTGAACTCCCGGAACATAAGTGCTGGCTGCAACAGCATGTGCGGTTATTTCATTTTTTATCACATCCGCACCAACCAATGCGCCCGCCAGATTTCTTCCGGAACCTGTTGTTCCGACGCCCAATATATTATATTCTTCTTTTGCTTGCTCTATCAGATTTTTTAATGACTTTTGCACGGCATTTACGGGTTTCCCCGAAGTTCTTGTCATATAGCCGTCTATAAATTTTCCCTGCTCATCTATTATAGCAGCTTTTGTCGTAACAGAGCCGACATCTATCCCTAAATATGAATTTACTGACATTAAATTTCCCTCTCTTATAACATTTTACTAAAAAAATGTAAATATTAATAAATAATTTATGGAATAAATAACAACTTTAAAGTATTTTAAACTTTAAATAAACGAAAAGGAAAGGGTTTTTATGTTTAAATGAAAGGTATTTTTTCCTATTATACTAAATACTTTGAACATATTGACGAATACAAAAATGCTTCATTAGGGCAGTTAAATACGTCTGCAAACATACAACCTAAAGATATTGAACTGCTTAAGAAAAAAGCTAAAGCAATATCTGAACCCATATTATTACTGGACAGCTACGAGCATGAAAAAGCAGAGGATTCTGAAACTTTCTTTCAAACTTTAAATATTGAATTAATGTCCTTTGCGGGGCTTTTAACTTCCTTGCCCGCAGGAGTTGTTAAATTAATTCCCTTTATTGATAAGCACTCAGGTAAATCTTCATTACTAAAGAATCTTTCAGCAGGATTAAAAAAATATTCCTCAGCTTCAATTGCTTTATCGGGTAAAAATATTCCGCTTCCAAAAGTACTAACGGGTATCGGTACTGTTATTGGCGCACTGTTTTTTATATGCGGAATTAAACATTCCATGAAATCGCAATTGGGAATAATCAGAAAAGCAGGTTTTGACGCAACTCAAAACATTATTAATAACCCGAAATTATTTGCACAATTAACTAATGAACAGGAAACCGAAGTTAATTCAATTGTTAATTATGAAGAAAAAACAAAATCAGCCGTAAATAAACTGGCAGAAAGAATTAATGTTAAATCTTCTTTTCAAGAAGTAAAAGATTATCGCACTACTCTCGCTGATTATGAAAAAAAGAAAAAAGAATATTTTGACTCCGTAAATAAAAAAAATGATCTTAATTTGTCAAAAGAACAAGCGGATAAAGCAGAACTTGATAAATTGTTTTTTAATAATTTCCTAAAAAACGTTGAACATGATGTTCTTGAAGACTTAAGAAAAGTTGAAACAATTTCTAATATCTCATATTCTTCATTATTTACGGGCGGTTTTTTAGAATATCTTATAACGGATAAACTTGCAGATGTTCTTAAAATTCAAAATAAAGCATTAAGAATGCTTATAAAAATTGCAGTTCCGCTATTTACTTATTTGATTTTAAACAAAAATATTTCCAATCTGGAAAATAAAGTAATTTGTGCAACAAAATACAAACACTTAAAAAAATTCATGGAACACCCTGAATTATATTCACAGGAAAATGAAAACAATAAACAAAAGCAAAAACCGTCAGAATTTCTAAAGATGGTATATCAGGATTTACAAGAATACGAAAAATTCGCACAAAATGAACTGCCTAAACTCAAAGAAAGGGCTGAAGCAAAAAAACTTATCAATTTAAGTCCTGCTCAAGAGCGTGAAGCGAAATTACTGCAAAAAAATACCTCTATGGTCATAAATAATCAGAGGGAACATTTATATGAACAGTCTGTTGGTATTAAATCATTATCTGAAACGATTTTAGGCCCATTGGATATTTTAGCGACAGCTGTAGGCGGATTTATAGGGCATTCGCTCTCAAAAAAAATTAAAAATCCGAAACTGGCAGGAATAATGACAGGCTTAGGAGCCGTTGTTGCATTTATTCCCGCGGCAATAGCAGAAGCAAAATTAACAAAGCAACAAAAACTTTCTGAGAAAATAGCAGTTATGCTTGCAATTAAAGATTTTAATAATGCAAAACAATTTGCGGATTTTAACAAACACGATAATATTGATTATACTCAAAGCCTTCAAGGAAATTCAAAGATATTCAGCGACTTTATCTAAGGGAATTGCAACTAAATTAGTATAAAATATTTTTTCTTCATAACTGTCAGGGAGATTATTCCAATATCTGAATATATTTATATCCTGTGATTTCAGTTTTTTTACTAATTTATCAGCCTCATATTGTGATTTTGCAAGATACGGATAGCAAAACGGTGCAATTATATTTTTATTATTCAAATTTAAGCAATTAGATTTTTTTAATTTTGAATGATAAAAATAAAAATTCAGCATTCTGTTTTTTTGCTCTTCTTCAAGGTTTATAAATGAATATTTTTCTGATGCGGCAGGTGAAATATGTTTTATATCTTCATAATCAAGCCTGTTTTCATTTTTACAAAATTCTTCATAATTTAAAGGGATAAATTCATATAAATAATCATCAAAAGGCAGGTTATTTAATACATTTTCCCGTGAATACAAAAAAGCCCCGCTTTTAAGAATGGGGAAAAATTTTCTTAATGAATTAAAAGAAGCCAACCCTTTAGGCAAAGAATAAAAAGAATGCGCATTATCAACGATTAAATTTTTATATTCACTTGCAAGTTCATCAACAATATTTTCGCAAATTCCAAAATAATTCGGATACATAATAAAAACATTTTTATTTGATAATTTCTGAGGTCTGAAATCTTTATCTATATGGTAATATTTAATTTTACAATCCTCTTTGAAAACGGCATTTCTAAGTGCGGGACAAATATAATAAGGCATATAAAGTTCTTTTATTTTATAGGTGCGAATTAACAGCCTTAAGCAATTTCGTGCCGTATTAAGTTTTAAAAGATTATATTTTTTTGTATTATTCATCAATATATAGTTCATACAAATTGTGCATAGTTCCGCCAAGCGCCGTCGGATACAGATTTTTTATTTTTTTCCTGACGGCAGTTATTGTAAGAGGTGAATATAAATAAATTATCGGACGTTCATCATATATTATCTGCTGATAACGGTCATATATTACTTTTCTTTTTTTATAATCAAGCTCCAGCGCACCTTGTTCTATTATTTCGTCAAGTTCCTTTTCCCATGGCAGCAGATTATCTTCCTTATCGCCCTGAAATCTCATATTAAATAAATGCAAATGCCCTTTTGAATACCAAACATTTTTTCCGCTGTGAGGCTCAAGCGGACTTCCCGTCAATCCCATTAAAACCATATCCCAATCAGCAGTGGTCATCATTTTACTGACTAATGTGTTAAATTCAATCGGTTTAAAATTAATTTTTATTCCGAGTTCCTTCAGGTCATCTTTTATCATAACACCGCAGGCTTCGCGCTCAGTCTGTCCTGCATTTGTATACAAATCAAATTCCACTGCATTTCCGTCTTTATCGTGCAAATATCCGTTTTTATCAAAATAAAACCCCGACTCTTTTAACAATGTTTTCGCGTATTCCAAATCACGCTCATGCCCGCTTGCCAACGATTCATTTAAATAAATTGAAGATAGTGACTCGGCGGTAAATAACGGCTGAGCCACACCGTTTGCAACATTATAAACCATTGCATTCCTGTCTATGGCGTAATCAATTGCAGTTCTGAATTTAACATCATTAAACCATTTTTGTTTTATTGGATTTACATAATATTGACCGTCTTTATTTTTTCCGGTTTTCAAATTAAATGCAATAAACATTGTACCCGTATTCGGGCCGAGATTATATATTTTGAAATCGGAATTTTTTTCTTTTGCTTTAAATCCGGGCAAATCTTTACCTCTGACGGATATAACATCCAATTCTCCCGCCTCAAACTTTAACAATTCATTATTTAAGTCACCGACTATTAATATTACATACTTATCTATATAAGGGAGTTTATTTTTATTTTCATCAATTACGTAATAATCAGGATTGCGCTTAAATACAACTCGCTGAGCCGGGATATATTCTTCAAGCATGAATGCGCCTGAAGATACTATATCTTTAGGGTTTGTTGTTGTTCCAAGGTAAGAGTCAAAATATCGTTTCCCCTCCTTTACCGCACTTTGGAATACATGTTTGGGCGCTATTTCGGCACCTACAAATCTTAAAAACGGAGCAAACGGCTTTTTAATTTTAAATTCAACAGTATATTTATCAATTTTTTTTACTTTAGGATATTCGCCGTCAATTAAAACTGAATCGCGCAAAGAGGTATTTCCGAAGCCTGCTAAAATTATGTCATTCCAAGTAAATACAACATCATCTGACGTAATTTCTGTTCCGTCAGTCCACTTTAAACCTTGTCTTAAAGTAATTGTATAAGTTTTTTGATCCTTAGAAACTTTATATTCTTTTGCCAGATTTGGTATAACCTCTCCCGTTAGGGGGTCTGTTGTAAGCAAAGAGTCATAAAGTAAATCGCCTATTTCGGAAGATGTCGCGTCCTTTGATACCCACGGATTAAATGTTTTGGGGCCTTCTCCGATAGTTGAAATAATTATTTGACCGCCAAATTTCCCGACTTGAGAGCGTGACATTTTATAATCCGTATTATTTATTGTTACGGTATGAGGCTCTTTATATTCGCCTTTTGCACCTTCTTGACTTTGACCGTCACGCAAAACATTTATATTCTCGTCCGCCCCTTTATCTATTCTAAAGCAGGATACAAGCACAAGCGATATAAGAATTAACGATATAAATATTTTCCCAATAATTTTCATATTTTCAGATTATCACGGCATGTGTAAAAAATAAAATTACTCGACAGGCTCGCCATAAAGACACCAGGTTTGAGCTTTGTTTATCTTTACATTAACGAAATCCCCTATTTTATATTTATCGGATTTAAAATGCACAATTTTATTATTTCCCGCGCGTCCGTTCAAAATAGTTTGATTATTCTTTTGCGTTTGAGCTTCGACAAGAACATTTAAGACCTTATCTAAAAACTTTTTATTTGATAGCAATGATAAATCACGATTTTTAGCATTTAACCTTTCTAATCTTTCGTATTTTACATCTTCCGCTATAAATTTATCAGTCATTTTTCCTGCTTTTGTATACTCTCTCGGGGAGTATGCGGCAGTATTGCTGTAATCAAGCTCAAGTTCTTCCATTGCTTTTAAGGTATCCGTAAATTCTTCTTCGGTTTCAGAGGGAAACCCTGCTATAAAATCGCTTGTTATTGTAACATCTTTAAACCTATTTCTTATTTTAGAAACAATATTGTAGTATTCTTCTTTTGTATAGCGCCTGTTCATTTCTTTTAATATACGTGAATTCCCTGATTGCATGGGGATATGGAAGTATTTACATACTTTTTCGCACTCATCAACCGCATTTATAAGGTCATCTGTAATATCAGACGGATACGAAGTAACAAAACGTATTCTAAAATTTCCCTCCAATTTATTTAATGCTCTTAATAAATTTGCAAGAGTAATATCGGGATTATTTAAATCTTTCCCGTAGCTATCCACATTTTGCCCTAAAAGAGTAATTTCTTTAAAGCCTTGTTTTAAAATATTTTCAGCTTCAGTTAATATTTCTTCGGGACTGCGTGAGCGCTCACGTCCTCGCGTAAAAGGGACAACGCAATATGTACAAAAATTATTACAACCCTCTATTATCGGAATCCATGCATTAACAGAGGCATTTCTTATTATTTTAAAATCATTTTGGTCTTTAACAACAGGCGTTGTTGTAATGGCACAAACTTTTTCATTATTCTCAATACGTTTTATAAGCTCAGGCAATTCATATATATTATGAGTACCAAAAACCAAATCAACATAAGGCGCGCGTTTCCTGACTTTTTCTTTATCCTGCTGAGCAACACATCCGCATATTGCTATTTTAAGATTAGGTTTATCTTTTTTGCGCTTACCCCAAACACCTAATTGGCTGTATGCTTTATCAGCAGATAATTGCCTTATTGAACATGTATTTATTATTAATAAATCAGCCTCTTTTTCATTACTTGTATTTTCATAACCGAAATGCGAAAGAATACCCGCTATTCTTTCACTGTCTGATTTATTCATCTGGCAGCCCAGAGTTTCTATATATAACTTTTTCATAATATTATTATACTTTAAACAAATTACAGCGATTTTTTATTTTTAGAATTTTCTTTTAATAAACCTTCTTCATTTAATATATCAATAACTAAAAAATTAAATTGTTTTGCTTTCTCACTTTCAAATTTTTTGCATTTATCTGCATCAAATAACCTGTTAACGGGAAGTTCACATATTCCGCTATATGTTTCAATATTGGAGCAGCGAAGATAAAAGTTTATATATTTTTCAGCTTGTTTTAATAATTTATTATCATTTTCAGAAGCCTTGGATAAGTCACCATTAAGACTTAAAAATTGCATATTGGGCTGTTTAACTTTGTAATATTTGGAAAGCAAATCTTTAAAATAACAAAGCGTTCTGCCGGTTGAGGTGAAATCATAAAACAAATATGATTTATCGGATTTTGAAATTTCTTCATTGGAAATACCTTGTTTTTTTAAGAGTTTACCATACTCTTTAAGTCCTTCTGCCCCGCCGAGAACACAGTCAATGTCAGGGTAGTTTCTTAATCCGCTAATCGGCAAATATTTTGTTTCTATTCCCATAAATTCAAATACTCTGGCTATTCCGGAAGGAGAACGCCCTATTGAACAAAAAACATACTTATCTTTCCCGTATTTATTATCTAAGTAAGACTTCAATATTAAAGCATTATTTATGTTATCTTGCGCAGTTAAATACAGATCTGCATCTTTTTCACATATATTTCTTAAGGCTTCAATTTCTCTATCATTAAGTTTTTTATAATTTCTTATAGAAAATTTTTTTGTTGAAGCAAATACTTTTTTGATTAATTCTTTTTCTTTACTGCTTTGTGAAACAAAAGTATCAGTAAAATGAGCATTAAATATTAAAGGTTTCAGCAGCGGACTATTATTTACAATTGAAGAACCTTTTCCAAACTTGGCATAATTTATAGGATTAATTTGAGATATTTGCATAATTTTTTTAAATCACGTAAATAAATTTTTTGCTTACCAAAAAATTACGTGTTATACTGCAAAAAAAGGAGAAATTATGACAACACAGGTAAGAGCAAGCCATATTCTTGTTAGAACCGAAGAAGAAGCATTAAAATTAAAAAAAGAAATAGAAAACGGAAAATCATTTGCACAAATAGCAAAAGAAGTTTCACTTTGTCCGTCGGGACAAAACGGCGGTGATTTGGGCTACTTTACAAAAGGACAAATGGTAAAACCTTTTGAAGATGCAGTTTTTTCAATGAAAACCGGCGAAATTTCAAACCCCGTACAAACTCAATTCGGTTATCATTTAATTCAGCTTACAGATAAAAAAGACTAATGGACACAAAATTAATAGAATATTTAAAAGAATACCTGTCAAAAAATGATATAGACGGGCTTGTTATTAATTCAACTAACGAATTTCTTGTTGAATATAATATGTTAAGCCTCAATTCAAGATATTATGTAACGGATTTTACGGGTTCAACAGGTGATGTTTTATTTACAAACAATAAAATATATTTATTTGTTGATACAAGATATCATGAACAGGCTGATAACGAAGTAAATCATGACTATATTGAAGTAGTAAAATTCCCGTTAAATAAATCCTATTTTGAAGCATTAACAGAGTATATTCCAGCCTATTTTAAACTTGGAATAATCTCAACAAAAACATCCAAAAGATTTTATGAAAAACTTTCAAAAAATCTGCAAGCAAAAAATTCAACAATAAAACTAATCACAACTGACCCTGTAATAGAATACGAAGCAGAGAATTTATCCCGTAAACAATATAATGTATTTAAAGTGGGAGAAGCTATAACAGGAGTTAATGCCGATAAAAAATTTGAGATATTAAAAGAATATGCAGGTGAGAAATTTAATATTATCGTAACATCTTTAGAAGACATTGCATATTTAACTAATATGCGCTCTTACGATTTTGACTACAGCTCAACATTCCCCGCAAAAGCAATAATTACCGAAAACGAAGTTAATATATATTCTGACTGCAAGTTAGGACAAATCGGGAGTTATTATAATTTATTTCCGCTTAAAAATTTTGAATTTGATTTAAAAAAGATAGAAAAAGATATAATTTACATTGATGAAGAAAAACTTACATTACAAGATTATAAATTAATTAATCAGAGTAATAAAATAAGAGAAAGCCACCTAAAATTATTTAAAACAATAAAAAATGTAAATGAAATAAACCATTTAAAAAAATGCTTTGAGCGTGCGGATAATGCATTAAAAGTAATATATGAAATGATAGACTCCGATAAAATATATTCCGAATATGATTACTATGAAGCACTTATCAAGGCAATGAAAGAAAACGGCGCACTGTCTTTAAGTTTTAAACCTATAGTAGCCGTTGGTGCAAACACCTCAATAATTCATTATACAAATCCGTCAAAAGATAAATTTTTGAAAGACGGTGACTTTTTATTGGTAGATTACGGCGGATACTATGAGGGCGGGCTTGCAACAGATACAACAAGAACATTCATAAAAGGTAATCCGTCCGATGAACAAAAAAAAGCCTACACCGCAGTATTAAAAGCATATTTAAATGCTTATTACAATAAATACAACAAAAAATCTTCATATTTTAATATTGACAAAATTGCACGGGAAACAATTGAAAAAGCACTGCCCGAAGAATACGTATTTGCACACTCGACAGGACACGGAGTAGGAATAAGCGTGCATGAAAATCCGCCAAGAGTATCTTCATCAGACGCTGGGAAAACTAAAATACTTGAAAATACGGTGTTTTCCATAGAACCCGGAGTTTATAAAGAAAACTGGGGCGGAATAAGGCTTGAAAATACGGTTTATGCTTCTTACGAAGAAGATAAAATAATAATGAATACATTTTCACATTTCCCGTTTGAAATAAAGCTCGTTGACCTTTCTATGATGAACGATTACGAAAAATATTATTATATGAAATGGCAGGCAGCTGCATGTGTTCAATAGAAAAGCTCTCAGCAAATAAAATTAAGCAAATAACCAAACTTCATCAAAAAAAATACAGGGATGAGGCGGGTTTATTTATTGCAGAGGGAGAAAAAGCCGTATCTGAATTAATTAACGAAAATATTGAAATTATTAATATATACGCAGCTAAAGAGTTTGAGAATATTAATTTTAAAATTAATTATATTGACGAATATTCAATGAAAAAAATCTCAACAACAAGCACACCTTGCGAAATACTTGCAATTGCAAAAAAGAAAAAGCAAGAAATAAATTCATTCAAAAACTATAAAAAAATAGCACTTTTAGATAAAATATCAGACCCCGGAAACTTGGGAACAATCATAAGAAGCGCGGCAGCATTCGGAATAGAGGGCATTATTTTATTTTCGGATTGCACGGAATTATACTCCCCCAAGGTCATACGCTCTTGCGCGGGTAATTTCTTTAAAGTAAGTGTAGCAGAACTAAAAAACAAAGATGATATCAAAAAATTATTTCCAAACCACAAATTGATAGCAACCTCGCTGTCAGAAGAAAAGAACATCTCCATTGTGGAGTGCAGTAAATTAAAAAAGAAAATAATAATGTTCGGTTCTGAGGCAAAAGGACTTTCAAAAGATTTATTAAATATTGCGGATAAAAATATTAAATTAAAAATGGAAAACAATGTAGAGTCATTAAATATAGCCATTAGCGCCTCAATAATATTTTACGAAATAATGTAGAATATAAACTTTTGTAACAAAAAGTATATATTTACTAAAGTTTTATATATACTCTGCCGATAAAAAACATGTTAGTTTTTCTTGGAGAATAATATGAAACTAAATCTTACCGAAGAAAATTTTGACGTTGAGCTAAAAAAAATGCTTAACAACATTGAGTCAATTAAAGCCGATGTAGATCTCTATGAAATAGCAGTAGAAGAACAAATGGCAAATAAAGAAATTAATTAATCCAAACAAATTAACATGTTTTTGTTATGATTTAATGAGGTAAAAGACATTAGGCAGGCAAAGACATGTTAAAAGAGTATTTTTTGGAAATTGTAGAACAAGCAGTGAGAGAAACCGCAAAAAAAGGACTGCTCGGGCAGATGAACGGCAGTGAAGAGTTGGCATTGCAAGGTGAAGTTCCAAAGAATACCGAGTTTGGAGATTTTGCGGTAAATGTGTCATCCCTTGCAAGATTTGCAAGGCTTTCCCCTGCTCAAACAGCTCAAACACTGGCCGATAATATTAATAAAAAAGATTTTGAGATAAATGTTACTGCAGGATTTATCAATTTTAAACTGCATAATAATTTATTAAACAGTATATTAACAGAAATATTGGATAAAAAATCCGATTACGCAAAAAATAATCAAGGCAACGGAAAAAAGGTTATTCTCGAATACGTAAGCGCAAACCCGACAGGTCCGTTTCATATCGGGCATGGAAGATGGGCTGCTATGGGCAGCGCCTTAGCTAATGTTATGAAGTATTCGGGTTATGATGTATATCAGGAATTTTACATAAATGACGCGGGAAGCCAGATACAAAAGCTCGGAAAATCTTTATATATAAGAATATTAAAAGAACTTGGAGTTAATATTGATTTTCCCTCTGATGAAGAAGAAGTAAAAAATTATTATACGGGAGAATATTTAATTCCCGTTGCAAAAGAATTTATACAAACAGAAAAAGAAAAAGCGGACAATATAAAAGCAGACTACAACGGAAGTTTTGACGGCGAGAATTTAAAATATTTATCAAAATATGCAAGATTAAAAATGTTAAGCCTGCAAAAAGCACTGCTTGAAAATTTCCACACTCATTTTGACAATTATTTCAGCGAATTAACTTTGCATGAAAGCGGACAAGTAAAAGAGTGTATTGAAAAACTTGATAAATTAGGCTTCTTATACGAAAAAGACGGTGCATTATGGTTTGCATCATCTAAATACGGGGATGATCAGGATAGAGTAATAAAAAAATCAGACGGGGCATATACATATTTAACGGCAGATATTGCATATCACTATAATAAACTGCAAAGAGGGTTTGATACATTATTAAACATCTGGGGAGCAGACCACCACGGCTATATACCGAGAATGCGTGCTTCTATTGAAGTATTGGGGTATAATCCAAACTCATTGGAGGTTTTGCTCGGGCAGCTTGTTAATCTTGTTATGAACGGCGAACAGGTCAGAATGGGCAAACGCACCAAAATGATTACTCTTGATGAATTAATTGAAGATGTAGGTGTTGACGCTACAAGATATTGGATGATAATGAGAAGCATTGACACTACTTTGGATTTTGATATTGATTTAGCGAAATCCAAGACGGATGAAAATCCCGTTTTCTATGTTCAATACGCACATGCCCGTGCCTGCTCAATTTTAAGACACGCAATAAGCGAGAAATATGACATTGTAAATAATGAAGTTCAATCAGCACAAAATATTGAAACAGAATTTAACAACTTAAAAAGCGAAGATTTTAATATAATTTGGAATGAAAGTGACGAAAAATCAAAAGAAACAACAAAAAAATTAATATTAAAACTGGAAGAATATAAATCGGTTGTTCAAAATGCCGCAAAACACAGAAGTCCATATTTACTTACAAAATATTTACAAGAGCTTGCTTCAAGTTTTCATCAATTTTACACATTTTCAAAAGTGCTGGTTGATGATAAATCATTAATGACAGCAAGACTTGCAATAGTAAAGACGGTAACAATAATATTAAAATCGGCAATGGACATAATAGCCGTAAGCGCTCCCGAGAGAATGTAAAAAATGAAACATAATCGGTTGTATAATATATTCCAATAGAAAATTTGATGTATAATAAATAAGTAGATTAGCGGAGGAAGTCTTTTATGACAGTAAAGGATTGGTTCGAGCAAAGAAAAGAAATGCAAATTGCCCGCCGTGCAAAAGAAACTCAAATTGATGACAGCATAGGTAAATTATGGGTTAAATGTTATAACTGCAATTCACAATTACTTAAAAAAGAAGTGGAAGAAAATTTGGATGTCTGCCCAAAATGCGGATATCATTTCAGAATAAATGCAAGAACAAGGATAAATCAGCTTTTTGATGAGGGAAGTTTTGAAGAATTATTCGGAAATATAACAACAGCAGATCCGTTAGAATTTACCGATACAGAATCTTACAAAAAGAGAATATCACTTGCGAAAGCAAAAACCAATATGAATGAAGCTGTAATAGCAGGTGTAGGTAAAATCGAAGGCAATCTTGTATCGGCAGCCATAATGGATTTTGACTTTATGGGCGGCTCTATGGGCAGTGTAGTCGGCGAAAAAGTTACTCTTGCAATGGAAGAAGCATTAAAACGGAAAATTCCGATGCTTGCCGTAACCGCGTCAGGCGGAGCAAGAATGCAGGAGAGTATATTAAGCCTAATGCAAATGGCTAAGACAAGTTGTGCAGTTGCAAAACTAAATGAAGCGGGGTTATTATATATTACGGTCTTAACCGAACCTACTTTTGGCGGAGTAACGGCAAGTTTTGCGACTTTAGGTGATATTATCATTGCGGAACAAGACGCAAGAATAGGATTTGCGGGACGCCGAGTAATAGAACAGACAATAAGACAAAGCCTCCCTGCAGATTTCCAAACGGCAAATTATCTTATGAAATACGGTCAAATTGATATGATTTCATCAAGAGCCGAATTAAAGCAGACAATAGCAAAACTCATAAATCTGCATAAGAAGTAGGAGAAGATTAATGGCTATTTTAGAATTTGAAAAACCCTTATATGAAATAGAAGAAAAGATAAAAGAATTAAAAGAAATAAGTGAGTCATCAGGTATGGACGTATCAGAACAAATAAATACATTTGAACAGCAGGCAATGGAATATAAAAAGGAATTATACGCAAATTTAACTCCCGCACAAAGATTGCAGATAGCACGTCATGCGGATAGACCCACCTTTTTGGATTACGTAAAACTGATAACGACCGATTTTATAGAAATGCATGGCGACAGAGAAGGCACCGACGACAGAGCTATAATAGGCGGAATAGCTAAAATTGACAACCAAAGCGTAATGTTAATAGGTACACAAAAAGGTAAAACAACAAAGGAAAATCTTGTATATAACTTCGGAATGCCTCAGCCTCAAGGATACAGAAAGGCGCTAAGATTATTTAACCACGCAAATAAATTTAATATGCCGATAATTACTTTAATAGATACCCCGGGGGCATACCCCGGCATGAAAGCCGAAGAAACGGCGCAGGGAACTGCAATTGCGGTTAATTTAAGAGAAATGGCAAAATTAAATGTTCCGATTGTTGCCGTAATTACAGGCGAGGGCTGTTCGGGAGGCGCATTAGGTTTAGCCGTTTCAGACAGAGTTTATATGCTTGAACATTCTTACTATACCGTAATATCACCCGAGGGCTGCGCTTCCATATTATGGCGTGACGCGTCAAAAGCGGATGTTGCGGCTGAAGCGCTTAAAATAACAAGTGAAGATTTATTAAAACTGGAAATAATTGACGGAATAATTAAAGAACCTTTAGGCGGTGCGCACTGCGACTATGAAGCATCTGCAAAAGCATTAAAAGAAACCGTTATGAATGCAATAAATGAATTAAAACCGCTAAATTCAGATAAGCTAAGAGAAGAAAGATATAATAAATTCAGAAGAATGGGTGTATTTTGTCAGTAATTGATAAAACTTATTGGGAAGTATGTATACAAATTAATCCTATATGCACGGATATAGTCTGTGACATAGTGCAGTCAGAGTTTGACTGTGAGGGAATTGTTACGGCAGAAGAAACATACAAAAACCTTGAACTTGTAAACACGACAGAGGGCACAATAAAAGCATACATTGTTGCCGATGTACTGGATTTAGAAGAATTAAAGCAGTTCTTTAAGGTTAAAAGACAAGATATCATTGATAAAAAAATATTTAATTCCGACATAGGAAGCTGGGAAGTCAGCTTAAAAAAACAAGAGATAACAGACTGGTCAAAAAAGTGGAAAGAACACTGGAAGCCGTCAAAAATATCAAATAAGATAGTAATATGCCCCAGCTGGGAAAGCTATGAACCAAAACAAAATGAAATAAAAGTAACACTTGACCCCGGTAACGCATTTGGAACGGGCACTCATGCAACAACGCAGTTATGTGTATCGGCTTGCGAAAAATATATGCCTAAAAATGCAGTAGTTGCTGATATCGGGTGCGGTTCGGGAATACTTGGCATTTGCGCTAAAAAACTGGGGGCAATTACAGTTGACAGCGTAGATACGGATGAAACGGCAGTTGAAACGGCAAAAATAAATGCACAAATAAACAAAGAAAATATAAGTTTTAAAACCGCATCTTCTGACGCGCTTGACAGCAGTAAATATGATTTTGTATTTGCAAATATACTTCATAATGTCTTAGCCGAAATAATGGGAGATTTAAAACGCATAACAAAAACGGGCGGAAAAATAGTTTTAAGCGGAATATTAGAGGGTAAGGAAGAAGTAGTAATAAACGCCGTAAAATTAAACGGCTTAAAGCAAATCGAGGAAATGAAGCAAAAAGAATGGCTTGCTTATGTTGTTCAAAAGGAGGATTAAATGAGTAAAACCGCAATAATTATACCTGCGAGATATAATTCAAAAAGACTGCAGGGAAAGCCATTAATTAAAGTATGTGATAAACCCATAATTCAGTGGGTATGGGAACGCGCAAAAGAAGTAAAATCGGCTGACAGAGTTATTATAGCTACCGATAATGAAGAAATATACGAATGTGCAAAAGGTTTCGGAGCTGAAGTTGAAATGACATCAACCGAACACAAATGCGGAAGCGACAGAATTGTTGAAGTAGCGGAAAAATGCCCCGATATTTCATACATTATAAATTTGCAGGGCGATGAACCCATGATAAACCCCGAATGCGTTGAAACGGTTATTAAATTAATTAAAGATGATAATGAAGCCGATATATCAACACTATTGTCAAAAATCGGAGAAAATGAAGATTTGGATGACCCGAATATGGTTAAATGCGTTACGGATAAAAACGGTTATGCGCTTTACTTTTCAAGGTCAAAAATTCCTTATGAAAGAAACTTTGGAATAGCTGAATTTTATAAACATATAGGGATATACGGCTATAAACGCGAGTCATTATTTAAAATGACAAAATTTCCACAGCCGGAAATTGAACGCGCCGAAAGTTTAGAGCAGTTAAGAGCTTTATATAACGGGATGAAAATTAAAACAGCTGTGGTAGAATATAATTCAATAGGTATTGATACAATAGAAGATTTGAATTCGTTTAAAAAATTGGTTGAAATAAGGTAGTATGGAAGAAAACACACAAATACAAAACGAAAGACGAATGCTTATTGTGATAATATTCACAATATTTGCAATGATTGGAGAAATAGCCTTTGGGTATATAACAAAATCAATGTCCCTGCTTGCAGAGGGCTATCACATGAGCGTTCATGTTCTTACATTGGGATTAACTTATGCCGCATATATCGTCGCAAGGAAATTTAAAGACTCAACATTATTTATTAACGGAACGTATAAAATCGGAGTCCTTGCAGGATATACATCGGCATTATTTTTAGGAATAACCGCACTCGGAATAATGTATGAATCTGCCGCAAGATTTTTTAATCCCGAGCAAATCCAATTCACTCAAGCAATATATGCGTCCATTTTTGCATTGGTAATAAACTACATTTGCATTGCGGTAATGGAGGGTAAACTTCACATACATCATCATCACCACCATGACGGAAATATAAAAGAATCAAAAGACTACAACTATAAAGCAGCTTATTATCATATATTATCCGATGTTTTAATATCAATATTAACAATAATCGCGCTTGTTTTGGGTAAATACTTTAACTGCATACATTTAGATGCGCTGACAGGTATTTTAGGTGCCGTATTTATTTTGGTTTGGGCTGTAAATTTATTGAAAAATACAGTTAAAATATTAATCGATATGAAGCAGGGATAAAACATGCCGCATAATCACGAAATAAGCAGTGATAATGAAAGTAAGACTTTAATTGTTATTATTTTAACCGTGATAACAATGATTGCAGAGGTAAGTTGCGGTTACATAACAAATTCCATGGCGCTGTTAGCGGACGGATATCACATGGGGACACACGCTCTTGCGCTCGGATTAACTTATATAGCTTACGTGCTGACAAGAAAATATAAAAATTCGGAACTGTTTAAAAACGGAACCGATAAAATAGGCACGCTTGCGGCTTATACAAGCTCTGTTTTTTTAGGTTTAACAGGCTTTTGGATAATTTTTGAAGCAATATCAAGGTTTTTTCATCCGCTCGGCATAAAATTTAATGAAGCTATTATGGTTGCTATAATAGGATTACTTGTTAATTCCGTTTGTATATTTATAATGGAATACAAGCACTGCAAAGATAACGGGCATGAACATCATCATTGCAAAAATTGCGAACATCAAAAAGATAATACCTGTAAAGATTACAATTTTAAATCGGCATACTATCACATATTAGCAGATGTTCTGACATCGGTTTTAGCAATTATTGCGCTAATTGCGGGAAAATACTTTAATTTTACGAGTCTGGATCCCATTATTGGAATATTAGGCGGATTATTAATAATAAGGTGGTCAATAGGGCTGTTAAAGAGTACAATAAAAATTTTAATTGATATGAAATAAATTACATATACTGTTCATCTTGCAGCGCGACTGCGCATATTGAAGTTGATTGAATGCAGACTCTTTTAACAGGCCCAAGAGTATTTTTTTCAATTAACTTAGTAGTAGGTGAATTTAATTTAAGCACCTGCAAAAGCTCATCATAAAGCTCTAACGGATTTTCAACGTATAAAACAAGAGGCGCTGTAGTGCCTTTTAAAAATACTAAAACCGAAGTTCTTTTTTTTAATTGAGTCCCTTGAGCAAACGGCTGTGCCATAAATTAACCTCCAATATAGTTAAATATTAATAAATTTTAATAAAAAAATCAACAATTTAACTAAAAATTAAGGCTATTTTCCAATTCATCATACTTACCGATTATTCTTTCCAAAATTCTTCTTTGAATAATAGCCAAGTTTGCGTTATCGGCATTTTCAAGGTCAAAGTCACCGTTTAGCGAACATTCAAGAAAATTACTCAAAGTCAGAGCTAAAGTAAGTTCATTCCCGATTGAGTGGATATCATTTTCCAATTTTTCAAAATCAATTTTTAAGTTATTTGGCATATTTTGTTCTCCTTTTATTTTTTATTTTGATTTTATACTAACATATTTTCCTATTTACTGCAAATATTATATTAATATTTTAAATATTTATTTACAATCACGGCACTCTAAGCTATTTTTCGGTTATTATAACAAGAGTCAAAGATAATTAACGAGGTAGAAAAATGATAAAAATAGGAGTTGTCGGGGCACTCGGGAAAATGGGCAAACAGGTTGTAAAATCTGTTCTTGAAGCCGATGATATGGAGTTTGTTTGTGCAATAGATGTTTTAGGAGCGGGAACGGACGCAGGTTATGCTGCAGCAGGCAAAGAATGCGGCGTTTTAATACAAACAGATATTAAAAATGCAATAAGCACTTCAAAACCTGATGTAATAATTGATTTCACACAGCCAAACGGAATATTTGAACATGTAAAAACATATATGGAATTAAATGTAAAATCGGTAATAGGCACAACAGGGTTAAATGAAGAGAATATAAAAGACTTAAGAAACTTATCGGAGAGAACAAAAACAGGTTGTTTAATAGCTCCGAACTTTTCAACGGGGGCGGTATTATTAATGATGTTTGCAAGACAAGCTGCAAAATATTTTAATAATGCGGAAATAATAGAGCTTCACCATAATCAAAAGAAAGACGCGCCGTCAGGAACCGCCGTAAAAACAGCGCAACTAATGGCGGAAGTTAACAGTAATTTTACAACGGGTAATTGTCCTGAAACAGAGTTAATAAAAGGCTCAAGAGGCGGAACGGGAAGCGCAAATATACATATTCACTCGGTCAGAATGCCCGGGTACATTGCTTCTCAAGAGGTAATATTCGGCGCTGACGGTCAAATTTTTAAAATAAAACACGATACCATGGACAGATCCTGCTATATGGCGGGAGTTTTGCTTGCGGTAAGACACGTTTATAAAAATAATGACTTTATTTACGGGCTTGATAATATTTTATAGTTAATAAGAAAATTTACCCATAATAACATTCTCATCCGCACCCGTGCAGGAGGGAATGTTATTTGTTTGTTTATTAAATGCGAAATAGCCTAAATATGCAAATGCAATACACTCTTTGAGTTTATTCGGTATGGAATAATCCTCATGAGTTTTAATTGACACAGCGGGTAAAAGCTCCTTTAAATATTTTATTATTGCTTGATTATATGCACCGCCGCCGCCAAGTACAACTTCATCAATGTTTGTTTTTGGAAAAATAAAATCCTCATAAGATTGAGCAATCACCTTTGCGGTTAAGTATGTGATTGTAGCAATAACATCATACTCTGAAGCAGGCGCACAAAGAAAGATATTTTCCGCATAACCCGAATTAAACAGTTCTCTGCCCGTAGATTTTGGAGGATTAAGTTTATAATACGGCTCTTTTAAAATTTTACTTAACCAATTAAAATCAATATTTCCCCTCATCGCGGTTTGTCCGTTTTTATCATAAGGCTGATTAAACAGTTTTTGCATATAGTAATCAATAAGCATATTCCCCGGTCCGTTATCAAATGCAAAAATTTCAACATCATCGGATAAAACCGTAACATTAGATATTCCGCCGATATTTTGAATTAACCTATTTTTTCCCCGCGGAAAAATAATTCTGTCCGCAAACGGGACTAAAGGAGCGCCCTGCCCGCCCGCGGCAATATCTTTGGGTCTGAAATCTCCTATTGTTAAAATTCCCGTTTTTTGAGAAATAACCGAAATATCACCTATTTGCAAAGTAGAACCTATGCAAACATTATCAATTTTTTGCTTTTGAGGTAAATGACAAACAGTTTGTCCGTGCGAAGATATAAAATCAATATCTTCTTTTTTTATTCCCGCCTTTTTAATTAATAAATTTACCGCACTTGCAAATAAATCACCGACAACAAAATTCATATAGCAAATATCAGCTATGCTTCCCGCTCCGTTTGCAAGTTCTAAAAGTTTTTTTCTTATATTTTCACTATATTCAAGAGAGTATGAGTCAATAACCTTAAAAGATAAATCATCAAAAATTCTGACAAAACAAGCGTCTACTGCATCTAAAGATGTTCCCGACATTAAAGAAATTATATTTTTATAATTTTTCATAAAATAATTATACATTAAGATTGGAAAAGAATTTCAACAATATAAAAGTTTATTGTATAATAACTTAAAAGAGGATAGTTATGGCAGAATTATATTCGGTAATATTAGCAGGAGGCTCGGGAAGCAGATTATGGCCTCTATCAAGAGCAACATACCCCAAACAGCTTTTTAAAATAAATGATGAATATACTCTTTTTCAAAAGACTTTTTTACGGCTTGCAACAATATGTGATGATAAAAATATAATAACTTCAACAAACGTAAAACATGCAAGCGCAATAAAAGAGCAGTTAAAAACATTAAAAGAAAAGTTTTGCAGAAAATCAGACTATAAATTAATAACTGAGCCTGTAATCAAAAACACGGCACCGGCTTTAACTATTGCCGTAAAATATATTGAAGAGAATACGGGTTTGATAAAAAATAATTCCGCAATAATTTTATCCGTACCCGCAGACCACGTAATACCTGACAGAATAGAATTTGCAAAAATCATGGAAAAAGGAATAAAACTTGCACAAGCAGGTTATATAGTTGCCTTTTCTCAGCAAACAAATAAAATTGATGAAAATTTCGGATATATAAAAGCCAGAAAAAATCCTAAAATAACCGAGATAGTACCTGATGCACTAAAAGCAACAGCTTTTACAGAAAAGCCTGATACAAAATCGGATAAAGAAAAATTAAAAGGGAAATTATACATAAATACAGGAATATATATGTTTAGCATTGAAACATATCTTGAAGAAATGAAACACCATGCTAAAGATATATTAAAAACAGCGGGAAGTGAAAAAATAACAACCGCAATCCCATCCATATCATTAAATCAATATGAAAAAATGCCTGAAATTTCCATAGATTATGCTTTAATGGAAAAGACAAAAAAAATGGCAGTAATCCCCTTTGAAACGAATTGGAAAGATATAGGCTCATGGGATGCAATATATGAAATATCAGACAAAGACAAAAACGGCAATTATATAGCAGGCAACGCAATTGACGTTAACTCAAAAAATTCTTTAATATATTCAACATCAAAACTTGTTGCAACAATGGGTTTAAAAGATACCGCAGTAATTGAAACCGAAGACGCAATACTGGTCTGCGGAACAAAAGCGGAAAACGGAATAAAAAAAATATATAAAAAGCTAAACGGAAAAAACACGACCGCAAAAGAAATACATAAAACAGTATACAGACCGTGGGGCTGTTACAGCGTATTAGAAGAGGGAAACGGATTTTTAACAAAATGTATAATAGTAAATCCGAAAGCAAAATTAAGTCTTCAACTTCATCATCACAGAAGCGAGCATTGGATTATACTGGAAGGCGAAGCAACCGTTATAAAAGGGGATAAAACATATAAATTAAATCCCGGGAACAGCATTGATATAGGAATTGAAGAAATACACTCGCTTCAAAATGAAGCAGATGAACAATTAAAAATAATTGAAGTACAGCAGGGCGATATTTTGGATGAAAATGACATAGAACGGCTAAAAGATATATACGGCAGAGTTTAAAATGGCAAAAAATATAGCAATATTAGGATCCACAGGTTCAATAGGAACTCAGGCTTTAGAAGTTACGGATAAATTAAACGGAAAAATAAAAGTAACAGCAATAAGCGGAGGGAAAAATACAAATTTACTTCTTGAACAGGCAAAAAAATATAATCCGAAATATGTATGTGTTCAATCAAAAGATGACGCACAAATTCTGCAAAATAAATTGTCGGGCACAAAAGTTTTGTTTGGAGATGAGGGACTAAATGTAATAGCCTCATTGAATGAAATTGATTTAGTTCTTGTTGCATTATCGGGGAAAACAGGGCTAAAACCGACAATAACCGCGATACAAAATAAAAAAGATATAGCGCTTGCGAATAAGGAAACACTGGTTATGGCAGGCGATATTGTAATGAGGCTTGCAAAAGAAAATAATGTTAAAATACTGCCCGTAGACAGTGAGCATAGTGCAATATTCCAATGTATTACGAATAGAGAAGCCGTAAAACATTTAATTATAACTTCATCAGGCGGGCCTTTCAGAACCTCAAGCAGAGAAGAAATGGAAAAAGCTGATTTATCGGAAGCGCTGGCTCATCCAAGGTGGAAAATGGGTAAAAAAATAACGGTTGATTCCGCAACATTAATGAATAAAGGACTTGAGGTTATAGAAGCACATCATTTATTTAACTTCAAATATGAGGACATAAAAGTTATAGTCCACCCTCAAAGCTATATACATAGTGCAGTAGAATACAATGACGGAAGCATAATTGCACAAATCGGGAATCCCAGTATGCACATCCCCATTCAATATGCCCTAACATACCCCGAGCGTTGCGAGGGAGTAGAAACAGAAAGTTTTAATTTTATAAAGGCGTCAAAATTCGAGTTTTATAAACCTGATTTAGATAAATTTCCTGCTTTAGCACTTGCCATAGATGCAGGGAAAAAAGGCGGAACATACCCTGTCTGCATGAATGCAGCTAATGAAGAAGCGGTTTTTGCATTTCTTGAAAATAAAATAAAATTTTTACAAATTTATGAAATAACGAAAAAAATATATGACAGCTACACGGGTATTCAAAATCCGTCAATTGATGAAATTTTATCGGAAGATGAAAAAGTAAGAACACAGACAAAAGAATTAATTAATAAAATGAGGAATTTATGAAAATATTATTTTTAAACGGACCGAATTTAAACCTGCTCGGAACTCGTGAGCCTGATAAATACGGAAATCAAACACTTAATGATATAGAAGAATACATAAAAAAAGAAGCCGAATTATTAAATGTTGAAGTTAATTTTTATCAAAGCAATATAGAAGGCGAGCTTGTAGATAAAATTCAATCAGCAAAAAATGAATATGACGGACTTGTAATAAACCCCGCGGCATATACCCATACCAGCGTAGCAATCCGAGATGCACTTTTAGCCGTTAACATCCCCGCCGTTGAAATTCATTTATCAAACATACATAAACGCGAAGAATTTAGAAAAATATCACTTACAGCACCTGCCTGCATAGGACAAATAACGGGGTTTGGCGCAAACAGTTATAAGCTCGGACTGATAGCAATAACAGATTATTTAAAATCACTTTAAGATTAAGAAAGATTTTAATTTTCTTGCAGTATTATCTTTATCGGAGATAATGTGCAGTTCATTGGAATCAAAAGAAGTAGAACCGCCCCCGTCAAACGCCATAGCTTTTTCCATTCCCCATTTTCTTGTAAGATTTGCAAGTTCTTCAAGTGTCATAGTATGATTAGTCGTAACAATAAAAAGATATATATTATTTTCTCTAATTCCTATGGCAGTTCTTGCATATTTATGCAAAGCGGAAGCAGACTCGCTGACAATCTTACCGTCTTTAACAATAACAAAAAATTCTTCTTCCAAATTCAAATCGGGAAACAGCATAGGACCTGCTTGAATGGAATGTTTTATAACATAACCTTCTTTAGGCTTATCATTGTGCCTTGCAATATCATAAACCAAGTGTTTTTTATTGTCCTCTAAAATTCTGAATTCAGAACGGTTTAAAATTTTATCAATATACGGTTCTAAAGTTTTATTATTCATTAAATTTTCATTTTGCGTCGGATCAAGCACCGTATCACTGTCAATGACAACATAAGAAACCGTTTTTTGATTTTTAGGATCAAAAAAGCCTGCGTTAACTACAAACTTTGAAAAAGTTAAATCGTAAACTTCTTTATTTTCAGCTAAATCATCCACATAAAACGGCATTAATTTCCCTTTTGTTTTTGCTGTATTAACCTCTATAACATAAACACCGACAGGGTCTTGAACAATTCTGTACGGCATTTTTTCTTTTGCAAAAACAGGAGCACAACTAAAACAAATTAAACTTAAAACAATAAAAGCAAAAATCTTTTTAATCATTATAAATCCTTAACTTTTTTAAGTACAATAATTAAGGCAACAGCACAAACAGGAGCTATCATAGAAGTAACCCATGGGGATAATATTGCCTTTTCCGCCAATAAATCAAAGAACGGAATTGTTATATAATACGAAAATATAATACCAACAGCAACAAGCATTCCGATAAACTTTTGTTCTCTCGGTTTTGAAAAACCAAGCAAACAACCCAAAATGGTAAACAGAACACACATAAATGAATGTATAAATCTTTGAATATATTTATTAAGCATAAACCTATATTCATCATCCATTTTTTCCTGTTTTAAAAGTTTTATATATTCTGAAATTTGAGCATTTGTAAGTTCTCTGTCACGATTAGTAGAGTATCTCATTAATTTATAAGCATTTATTGCACTTTGATTTTCTAATATCGGTAAATTATTAACCTCATCAATTTTATGAAAAATTCCGTCCTGAGAAATCAAATATTTTTTACCGCTGTTAATAATCCAGCTTTTATAATCATACTTAACAAAATCTGAAACAATAACGCTTGATAAAAGACTAGCCCCCTCATCTGCCTGATTATAAAAATTTAAAACTATAACATCTCGTATATTATTATCATCAAAATTTGAAACAATAATAATTTTATTCATAGAGTCATCTGCATTTTTTACGGGGAAAACGAATTGTGAAGTTCTGTTTTCTCCTTTAATATCACTTAATTTAGAAGCAGAAACAGGTAAAAGTTTAGAGCCAACTATAAAAGTAAATCCCATTGCAAAAACACTTAATATTATTACAGAAGCAATAATACGAAAAAATGAAATTCCCGAACCTCTAAGCACTGTAATTTCAAAATCTTTGCTTAATTTATCAAAAGTAAGGAGGGTGCCTAAAAGCATACCAACAGGCAAAGCTATGTTTAATACTTTCGGAAGTTCATATACTATTATTGAAATTCCTTTTTCAATAGTATAAACCCCGCTAATTATTCTTTGTACGGTTTTTAAAAATATTTCGGGCATAATCCAAACAATCATAAAGATAAATATGCATGCAAAACAAGCAAGAAAAACCTGTGAAAAAATATATCCGTCAAGTCTTTTAATTTTCATTAAAGCGAGAAATCCTTTCCGAGGTAGAATTGTTTTGCAACTTCATCATTAGCTATTTTATCCCGCGAGCCTTCTATTTGAATTTTACCGTCAAATATAACGTAGGCTCTATCGGTGATTGATAAAGTAGCCTTTGGATTATGGTCCGTAATTAAAACACCAAGCCCTCTATCCGAGAGGAGTTTAATATTTTCTTTAATTTCTCCGATTGCAATAGGATCAATTCCTGCAAAAGGCTCATCAAGCAGAATAAATTCGGGGCTTGCAGCAAGTGCGCGTGCGATTTCAACACGTCTTCTCTCACCGCCGGATAAAGATACCGCCATTGTATCTCTCAACCTTTTAATTCTAAACTCATCAAGCAGTTCTTCAAGTTTCTTTGCTTTCTCATCATTAGTAAGTTTATCATTAAGTTCCAAGACAAGTTTGATATTATCTTCAACAGAGAGTTTTCTGAAAATTGAAGCCTCTTGAGGCAAATAGCCGATACCCTGCTTAGCCCTTAAATTCATAGTCATTTCAGTTAAATCGGTATCATCAATAAAAATTTTTCCCGAATTCGGGCGGATTAAACCGACAACCATGTAAAACGTAGTTGTTTTGCCCGCCCCATTAGGCCCTAACAACCCGACAACTTCTCCCTTATTAACCTCTAAAGAAATATTATTAACAACAGTTCTGTCATTATATATTTTAACAAGATTTTCCGTCTTAATTTTCATAAAAAAATAACCCTTTATCCAATATATACTTTAAATAAAACAAGGGTTAATGTCAAAAACGGGAACAAAAATTAACAAAAAAAAGACTCTTTTTAAGAGTCCTTTTTATAATTTTTTTTAAACTAAGCAGAAACTTTTTTACCCTGCATATCATTAACAGGTTTCCAGTTAGCTGCCATAATTTTCTTAAATGATTTTAAAGCTGTATCTTCGAGTTCACCGAGTTCTTCAGCTTTAACAATTAATTCTCTTAAAGGAAGTAAAGCTCTTTGATCACGAAGAACACCTAATGCGGCAGCTGCGCCTGCTCTAACGAGGTCATTTTCTTTTTCATTTTTCATAACTTCAATTAAAGACGGAACAGCTTTTGTATCATTAAGTTTACCTAAAGAAGTAACCGCATAAATACGAACGTTAACCCATTCGTCCTTTAACATTTTAATAACGTGGTCAACTGCTTTAGGGTTACCGATTTCACCAAGAGCGCGAGTAGCATCGCATCTTACATTAACTTTTTCGCTATCCAAAGATTCAATTAAAGCATCGGTAGCAACATCACCGATTTCAATTAAAGCATCGGTAGCCGTAATACAAACTTGAGGATTTTCATCATTTAATGCTTCAACGAGCGGTTCAACAACTTCTCTACCGCCCAAACGTCCTAATGCTCTGGCTGCACGAACGCGAACATCAACATTTCTGTCTTCGCGTAAAGATTCAATTAACGGAATAGTAGCAGATACTTCGCCGAGTTCGCCCAGTGCTCTTGCGGCATATAAACGAACAGAGCCGTTTCTGTCATTTTTCAGTACATCAATTAACGGTTCAACAGCACTTGAATCACCCATTTCTCCAAGCACTCTTGCGGCATTATATCTTACTTTTTCCGAATTACTAGTTCTTAAATCGTTTAACAGTTCATCAAAAGATTTTTTTGCCTGTTTTTTCCTAGAGTTCACACTTATTGTCATTCTTCCTCCGACAAAAATATACTTACTTACCTACACTAATATATAAAAAAATTTTATTTATAATAATTGATATTTTTACTCAAAAATTTTACGAATTATTAACATAAAATTTTTTTATTTTTTGGGGGAGAAGATAAAATGTACTTAGAACACTTTATCAACTTTTGTTTTTATATTATAGCATGTTTTTTTAAATTTTAAATATTTCTTTTAATTTTTAAAATAATTTTTATTTATTGTTTTTTTAATATTATGTCTTATTTAGTTATAAATTGAAAGTTTTTGTAACATTTTTTTACAAAAAATTAATATTTTTGCGCTATGCTTATAATATATTGGTGAGGTTTGTGATTTTATGGGGTTTAGAGATAGGGTTAATTTGTTTTTTACTTTATGTCGAGGCTATTCTCTGCCCATATCGATTATGTCTTGGATTGTTCCTTTTTTATTTGCTTCTTTAAAAGGAGGCAATGTATTATACGGATTTATTGCACTTTTTGGTATAGTTATTCTGCACCTCGCAACTAATTTATTTGATGATGTTATTGATTATGTTATTGAATATAACAAAATAAAAAAAGGATTAAAAAACGATTTTAATTTTCAAAAGGGAAAGTGTTCTTTAATAATAAATAAAGAGGTTTCACTTAAAAAGGCTTTTGCGGTTTCAGCTTTATTATTTCTGATTGCGGGATTAATAGGTTTGTATTTTATCGGCATTTACGGAGTTAAGCTCTTATATATCATAATTCCGTCGGCATTTATATTTTTGCTTTATCCCATATTAGGCTCAATAGGGTTTGGTGAAGTTCTTGTTGCCATTGCATTTTCTCCGCTTTTATATTCCGGTGTGTATTTTGTAATGACAGGCGGATTTTCTTATGATATTTTAGCGATTTCAATTTCCACGGGATTATTCGTTGTTGCTGTTTTACATAATCACATGCTGTTAGATTACAAATATGACAAAACAAACAGAAAAATGACACTTTCAAGACTTTGCGGAAATGAAAGAAATGCCCTTATTTTGCTTGTAATATTCATTATTTCTGCATATTTAAACATATTAATAAGAGTAATATTAAAAACATTACCTCCAATTTATTTATTGACGTTATTATCAATTCCGACTGCAATTATATTAATTAACACAATGAATACTCATATAAAAAATCCCGATGAAGAAATAAAATATAATATATTAATGGGAAGTATGAGAGGTGAAAATCAAGCACCAAAAGAGCAGAAAAATTTTATAAGAAAGTTTTTAATTATGCAAAATCTGCTTACATTTTTTACCGTATTACTTTGTATAGCAATAATTTCGGACAGCGTTATAAAACATGTATATCATTGAAAAAATTATCAGAATATTTAGTAAATTAAAAAAACGGGAAAATAATATAATTATTCCAAACGAAGAAAACGAACCCGAGCTTGAGGATATATTAACCTGTAAACATACATTTCTGCCCGTAGATTCAACGGGAGAAGTTCTTGCGTGTACAAAATGCGGATATTTAGTCACAAAAGACAGACTAAAAATCAATAGGGACTCCGTTTGAACAATAACGTGTATTTATCTTCACCGTAATATAAGGTAATTATAATATACTTAACTTCAACTTCCACATTTACATAAGATGACGGAGGGGTAACACGTCCCGAGTCTTTAGCTGTATCATAAAATTTCTTTCTAACGCCTGAGGTAAATTTCTGCCAGCCGTTTAGTTTAATTTTAGGTACATTCGCGTCATAAAAATTTATCGGAGTAGCTTCTTTTTTCACTGCGGGAATAATAAATTCCACTTTTCCGTTTTGTTTAAAAAGAACGAAATCACGTCCTTTTAAATTTCTCGGAGTCAAAAGGTAGTACCCCGGCGGAATTGTAATATCCTTAAAATATAAATCAGTACTTGTTCGAAAAAGCGGATAAGGCGACCAAGAGTATTTAATGGTATCTTCATCCTGATAGGGGTCAACATCGTTATATAATTTAGACTCAAAGGGCTGAGCCGCCTCATATAAAGAGTCATTATCAGCACAATATGCAAATTGCATTTGAGAACTTGCTAATATTAATACCGCCAAAAGTAATTTCTTCATAGTCTTATATTAATACTTTTTTTTTATTAATCAAGCAAAATGTTTATGATACGATAGGAATGGAAAAGGAATAAAAAAATGAAAACAGCAAATCAAGAAATAATGCCGATTACAAGGAAAATAAATGAAGCAGGCAACGTAGAAATAGGCGGCTGCGACTTGACAGAGCTTGCAAATAAATACGGAACCCCGCTTTATATATTTGATGAAGCTACAATTCGCTCAATGACAAGAAGTTACAAAGACGCTTTTAAATCATATCCGAAAATGAGAATGATGTATGCTTCAAAAGCATTTATGACCGCGTCAATATGTAAAATAATGGAGCAAGAGGGTTTTGGGCTTGATTTATGCTCGGGCGGAGAAATATATACCGCAAAATCAGCAGGATTTGATATGAAAAAGACTTTGTTTAACGGTAATAATAAATCCTACAAAGAATTAAAAATGGCCGCAGATTACGAAATCGGCACAATTTCCGTCGATAATTTTTATGAGCTTATGCTGTTAAACGATATAGCTTCAGAATTAAAAAAAGAAGTCAAAATTCTGTTAAGAATTACCCCCGGAATTGAATGCCATACACATGAATATATCCAAACGGGGCATCTTGACTCAAAATTCGGATTTGATTTAACAACCTTAGATGAAGCAATTGATTTAATTATAAATGAATATAAAAATTTAAAATTAAGCGGTTTGCACGCTCATATCGGTTCTCAAATCTTTGAAAAGCAGGTTTATTACGATGAAATCAGAGTAATTTTTAAAGAAATAAAAAGAATAAAAGATAAATATAATATAGAATTAAATGAAATAAACATAGGCGGAGGCTTGGGAATAAAATATACGGAAGAGGATAAACCCATATCTGTATATGAAATTGCACAAACAATTATTGATTCAATAGAAAAACACTCAAAAGAATACAATATAGAACCGCCTTATGTATATATAGAACCGGGGCGAAGCATAATCGGTACATCAGGAGTGACTATATACACGGCAGGGAGTTCAAAACAAGTTCCAAACGGCAGAAGATATCAAGCTATTGACGGAGGAATGTCAGATAATGCCAGACCAAGTCTGTATCAAGCAAAATATACGGTAGAAGTAGCAAACAAGCCTGAAGAAAAAGAAACAGAAATGATTACAATTGCAGGCAAACACTGCGAATCGGGCGACATATTGGCCAAAGACATTACATTACCCGTAATTGAAGAAGGCGATGTAATATGTTTCTATGATACGGGGGCATACGGATATTCAATGTCAAGTAATTACAACAGAGTTCTAAGACCTGCCGCCGTACTTGTAAATAACGGAAAATCTGATATTATAATAAATAGACAAACTTATGAAGAATTAATACAAACGGATGTAATTCCCGAAAGATTGATGAATGCTTGATACCATATTAAAATTATACGGCAATTTTTTTAACAAAACTGAACTTGCAACAAGCGCAGTAAATTTAACCGTAAAAGATGCGGTGCAAGTGCTAATTGTTGTTTTAATTGCGGTATATTTATACGTAAAATTTATTAAAAATACACAGTCGGAAAAACTTGTAAGAGGAATATTATTTTTTATAATCTCAGCTTGGATATTTTCGGGAGTATTAATTGCTTTGGAATTCCAAATCCTCGGACAAATCGCTCAATACCTGCTGACAGGTTTATTGTTGTCTTTGGTGATTGTATTTCAGCCCGAATTAAGACGGCTTATGGTTCATCTGGGGCAGACAAAGTTTGTTGCAAAAAATTTCTTATGGTTTAAAACCGGCGGGAATGAACAAAAAACAAATGTGGTAAAAGAAATAACCGAAGCGGTAAAATATTGCAGCAGAGTTAAAAGAGGCGCATTAATAGTTATACAAAAGAATAAAGATCAATCTTTTTATAATGAAGTAGGTACAATAATCAACGCAGATATTTCTGCAGAACTGATATTAACAATATTTTTCCCCAATACACCGCTTCATGACGGAGCAATGGTAATAAATGATAATAAAATTCTGGCAGCAGGTGTTTTACTTCCTCTGACGGAAGACCCTAAATTAAGCTGGAGATACGGCACCCGCCACAGAGCCGCAATAGGTGCAAGCGAAGTATCTGATTCAACCTGTATTGTAGTATCCGAAGAAACAGGCGATATTTCAATTGCAATAGACGGAATACTCAGAAAATATGAAGACATAACAACATTTAAGGAAGATTTGGAAAAGATATTATCAAATGAAACTGCCGAAAAAATGGAAAACGCATTTTTAGCTAATTTGATAAAGTTGAGAAAGAAAGATTAATGAACCCTATAAGTAAAATATCACAAGAAAAAATATTTGCACTGTTAAGAAATCAAAACCCCGAAGAAACGGAAAAGATAATAAATGCAATAACTGACGGCGGGATAAAAATAATTGAAATAGTAATTGAAACTCCCGAAATGGTTAAGGTGTTGGAAAAATTAACAAAAAGAGAAGACCGTCCAATGATTATGGCAGGCGGAATAATTACTCAAAGGCAGGCTCAAATTGTAATTGACGCCGGTGCCGATGTCGTTGTATCACCTGTTTTTCAAATGAATTTAGTACGGCTTTGCAAAAGCGAAAAAACACCGCTTATTATGACGGCAACGACTCCAAATGAGGCATATTCGGCGTGGAAAGCAAATACACAGTTAATAAAAATTTCTCCCGTAAATCCTATGGGCGGAGCAGAATATATAGAAGATATACTTCGACCGATGAAATTTTTAAATATTATAGCGGCAGGAAGCATAAAAATAGATGATATTCCCGCATATTTAAAAGCAGGAGCTAAAGCCGTAGGACTCGGCAGAGCCATATATAAAGACGCAGATTATAATGAAATAACAAAAAGAGCAAAATTAGCATATAATAAAGCACAAGGAATTTAAAAGGGATAAAATGACAAAATTAATATTTGAAAAAAGCGTAAGCGGAACTGAGGGAGT
Organism: Candidatus Gastranaerophilales bacterium; assembly: GCA_947584965.1. GTDB lineage: Bacteria > Cyanobacteriota > Vampirovibrionia > Gastranaerophilales > Gastranaerophilaceae > Avigastranaerophilus. The sequence continues at coordinate 59,766 of CANPWQ010000003.1, forward strand.
TACCCTTACCGATGAGAATTTAGACTTTAACTTTATAGATAAAAAGTATTTGAATACTGAAAATAAAACAATACTCCCACAAATCAGTGAACTTGAAGTAATGCGGCATTATAAAGAGTTATCGGATAAAAATTTCTGCATTGAAAAAGGATTTTATCCGCTCGGCTCATGCACAATGAAGTATAATCCGAAAGTAAACGAAGTGCTTGCAGCACTTGAGGGATTTACTTCTCTTCATCCGAAGCAGTCAGATGACGATGCGCAAGGCTCATTAAAATTAATGTATAACTTGCAGGAGGCTTTAAAAGAAATAACGGGAATGTCTGCAATAACCCTGCAGCCTGCTGCAGGCGCTCACGGTGAATTATGCGGGATGATGATTGTAAAAAAATACTTTGAATCAATAAATCAAAAAAGAAAAAACGTAATCATTCCCGATTCCGCTCACGGAACGAACCCCGCAAGTGCAGCTATGTGCGGGTTTAATATAATCGAGCTGAAATCAAACGAGAAAGGACTTGTTGACCTTGACGCATTAAAATCCGTACTGGACGATAATACCGCTGCAATAATGTTAACTAATCCTAATACATTAGGACTTTTTGAAGAAAATATACTTGAAATATCAAAACTTGTCCACGAAGCGGGTGCGCTTTTGTATTACGACGGCGCAAACATGAACGCAATTATGGGACATACAAATCCAAAGTTAATGGGTTTTGACATCGTACATATAAATCTGCACAAAACCTTTTCAACCCCGCACGGCGGAGGAGGCCCCGGTGCAGGCCCCGTCGGAGTTGTTGATAAGTTGAAAGAATTTTTGCCCGTTCCTTATATTGATTTCGACGGCAGTAAATATATAAGAAGGTATGACCTAAAAAACAGCATAGGTAAAATGAAAGCATTTTACGGTAATTTTTCTGTATTGGTAAGGGCATACGCATACATACTTATGCAGGGAAATTCATTAAAAGATGTAAGTTCAAACGCTGTTTTAAATGCAAATTACATGATGAATAAACTGAAAAAACATTATTTACTGCCCTACGACAGAAAATGTATGCATGAATTTGTATTATCAGGCGATTGGCAAAAAGAACAAGGAGTTAATACATTAGGAATAGCAAAAAGATTAATGGATTCAAATTTTCATCCGCCAACAGTATATTTTCCGTTGATAGTTCATGAAGCAATAATGATAGAACCTACTGAGTCGGAAACAAAAGCAAGGCTGGATGAATTTATTGAAACAATGATAGAAATATCTGAAGAAATAAAAACAAATCCGCAGGAAGTATTGTCGCACCCTAAAAATACTCCCGTTAAGAAAGTAGATGAAACACTTGCGGCAAGAAAACCCGACCTTGCATATAAAATCAATTAAATTGTAAATAATTTGACCGATTTTATAAAGTTTATTTAAATAAAAATATGGAAGAAAATAAAGACAAAGTAATTAACTTTATAAAAAAGCCAAGCAAAGCGGAAAACCGCTCCGAAAATTCGTTTTTGAAAGAATTTCCTTATATAAAAATTACAAAAGATGATAACGGTAATTCTTTTAAGGAAGAATACTTATTGGAATTTGCCAATAAATGCTTTTATATAGTAACAGTCTTAAAAAATAACGGTATAAGTCCCGCTTTATATAAATATAAAGTACCTTATAAATTACTTTTTGAATTTATTGATAACTTTAAAACCGAAACAAACGGTAAAATAATAGATATAGAGCGGTATATACCCGAAGAACCGGCATAAATGAATAAACTTCCGACAGAAATGCAATGCAGTCTTTATAAAGTAATGAAGCCCTACCGATATACAGGCGGGGAATATTTAAGCTGGAATAAAGACTTTGAAAGCGCGCAGGTAAAATTAGCACTTGCTTTTCCCGATAAATATGAAATAGCTATAAGTAATCTTGGGCAAAAAATATTATATGATAAAGTAAATCGTGACGAGCGTTTTCTTGCCGACAGGATTTATGCGCCCGATAATGATTTCAGGCAGATATTAACGGATAAAAAAGAGTTACTTTCCGCACTTGAAACAAAAAAGCCTGCAAAAGAATTTGATATATTAGGATTTTCGCTTCAATATGAGCTTGCATACCCTGCAATGCTTGAAATGATTAAATTAAGCGGAATAGAAATAAACCGTAATAACAGGAAAGAAACTGACCCCATAATTGCGGCAGGCGGGCCTTGCTGTTTTAATCCCTCACCTGTTGAAGATTTTATTGATATTTTTATGATAGGTGACGGTGAAGAATTAATTATTGAAATACTTGAAAACTATAAAAAACTGAAAGAAAAAAATATATCCAGAGCGGAAATAATAAAAGAACTTGCGAAAATAGAGGGCATATACGCACCATCACTACGCAATAAAGCGAAAAAAAGAATTTACGATATATCAAAAGATAACACAATTGTACAAAGCCCTGTACCGTATTCATCAGGAGTTCACGACAGGTCAATAATAGAAATACGCCGAGGCTGCGGCAGAATGTGCAGGTTCTGTCAGGCAGGACACGTTACGCTTCCGATTAGAGAGCGCAAAGCTCAAGATGTAATAAAAATGGTAAAAGACTCAACTTTAAAGAGCGGATACGATGAATACTCGCTTTTATCATTATCATCAAATGATTACACAAATATAGAAAGCGTAATTGAAGAATTATCCTGCGAAATGAATAAAAGGAAAGTATCAGTATCACTTCCAAGCCAGAGAATAGACAGATACAGCCAAAAGTTAGCGCAAATGGTAAGAACTGTAAGGGCAACAACCGTAACGCTTGCCCCCGAGGCGGGAAGCCAAAGGCTCAGAAATGTAATAAACAAAAATTTAACGGAAGAACAAATTATTAATACCGTTTTAAACTGCTATAAAAACGGCTTTAGCGGAATTAAACTGTATTTTATGATAGGACTTCCGACCGAAACTTTATCAGACCTTGATGAAATGGTGGAATTATTCAGAAAAATAAAATACAAATCCAAAGAAATAAAAAAAGAACTTGAATTAAAAGATACTTTAAATTTAACTTGCACCGTTTCAATATTTGTTCCAAAACCATTTACGCCGTTTCAATGGTTCGGGCAAAACCGCAGAGAGGAAATAAAAAATAAAATAGGTTATCTTTTAGATAAAGTTAAGCCGTTAAAAGGAGTAAAAATCAATTACCATAACAGTTTTACATCAAAACTTGAATGCGCCTTAACAAGAGGAGATAAAAGATTTAATAAATTTATTTATGAACTCCATAAAAAAGGGGTTTATTTAAGCACTTGGGATGAAAATGTTGATAAGCAATTATGGGAAGATACCGCAAAAGAATGCGGAATTGATTTGGATTACGAAGCTCAAAGGCAATACGATTTAAACGAAGAACTGCCTTGGGATATTATTGATGTCGGAATTGACAAAAGCTGGTTTATAGAACAATACAATAACGCATTAAATGCGAAAAATATAACTCCGTGCGAATTTAACTGCGTAAACTGCGGAGTGTGCAAAAATTTAAAGACTCATAAAGTAACGGATAAGCCATATACGGCAGCAACAAAAGATGATATAAAAAATTCGGAAGAAAGAACTCCCGTAAAATACAGATTAAAACTGACAAAAGAAAATGAAATGCGCTACATTTCACACCTTGATTGGCAAAATACCATTATAAAAATGCTTTACCGTTCGGGATTAGACCTGTGTTTTTCTCAAGGGTTTAACCCGACTCCTAAATTTTCACTCGGAATAGCATTGCCTATATTCGTTGAAAGCAAATGCGAAATGATAGATATAGAAATATATAATAAAATCCCCGAAAATGAATTAACGGAAAAATTAAATTCCGTATTACCCGATAACATAAGAGTATTGGAGTCAAAAGAAATAGAAAAAAGCATGCCCGCAATTGACATAACCGCACAGTGGGCAAAATATTCATTTGAACCTTTAAAAGAGGGTATTTTAAAAAAAGAAGATTTGGTGTATATTAAAGAAAAGATATCTTCAAGTGAAGAAATTTTACTGGAGAAGATAAATAAAAAAGGTGTAAAAAAACTAATTAATATCAGACCGTCAATAAATTCAATCGACGCAGACGAAAAACGAATATATATGATTTTAAAGACGGGGCAATCGGATGAAATTCCGTCTGTAAAAGCAGAGGACGTAATAAAATCATACATAAAGGATGTAGATTTTAGAATAATACGAGAGGAATTTTACGATAAGGATATGAACAGGATATAAAGGATTTAGAAAAGGAAAAGAACATGTCAAAAGCGATAGTGGTAGCAGAACGTGACAACATAGCAGCAGTAATAGAGGACGGGAAAATTTGTGAATTTTACGTTCAAAGAGGTGATATGCTGTTAAATGATGTATATCTTGCAACGGTAGATAATATATTACCAAGTATTGACGCGGCATTTGTAAATGTAGGATATGATAAAATGGGATTTTTACATGCCGATGATGCAATAGGGAAAGGAACATTAAAAGAAAAGCTGTCGCCCAAACAGAAAATAATTGTACAGGTAGTAAAAGAACCTGTTGGTCATAAAGGTCCAAGGGTTTCAACATTATTAAGTCTGCCGGGAAGATTTTTGGTATTAATGCCTCAAGAAACGGGGATTAACGTATCAAGAAAAATAACTTCACAAAAAGAAAGAGCAAGATTAAAATCAATAATCAGCCTGCTAAAACCCGTAGGAGTCGGAGTAATCGTAAGAACCGAAGCAGAGGGGCAATCTGACGCTGATATTCAAGAAGATATGGAAATACTTTTAGAAAAATGGAATACAATCGTAACGGCGGCAGAAACACGCCCAGCGCCAAGCCTTTTATATCGCGACCAAGATTTATTATACAGAGTAATGAGAGAAGCCTGCAGCGAAGATGTTGATGAAATAATATTAGATACTTCATACGGAGTCCACAGAACTCAACAGATACTCCAAAACTGGAATATGAATAAGAATATTGAAGTAAACGCATATAAGGGTTCGGAAAATCTGCTTGTTGCGTCCGGTATTGTAAAAGAAATAAAATCAGCACTGCAAACAAAGGTAAATTTACCAAGCGGGGGCTACTTATTTATACAAACAACAGAAGCGTTAACAGTAATAGACGTAAACAGCGGGAAATTTGTAAGCTCAAACACGCAGGATGAAACCATTGTAAAAACAAATCTTGAGGCGGCACACGAAATTGCCCGTCAATTAAGGCTAAGAAATATCGGCGGTATGGTAATTATAGATTTTATTGATATGAATAACCGCAGAGATAAACTTGCAATGATGGAAGAACTTGAAATTGCGCTCGAAAAAGACAAGGCAAAACCGCAGGTAGGTCAACTTTCCGATTTAGGCTTGGTTGAATTAACCCGCCACAGACAAGGTCAAAGTTTATCGGAATTATTCGGCAAAAAATGTCCTCATTGTCAGGGAACAGGTTATATTGCAGATGATTTAAACTTCTCGGCTCCAACCGTTGAGGGCGAAATAAAAGCTAAAGCAGCAAAATTAAAAATTCCTGCTCAGCAAATAAAAAACAGAACACCAAATTATAAACAAAATAAGGTGTTTAATAACCCGAACAATAATCCTTTAAATGACAATAACGAACAAAATAACAGGCAAAATCAATACAGAAATAACAATAACTTTAAACAAAACATAAATAAGCACGTTGAAGATATTGAAACAAAAGAACAATTGCTTGATGAAATAACAAACATAATAACATCAACAACATCTCAAAATACACTACCGCAAGAAGCTGATAACAGGGAAGAAAAAACACGGCAACAAGCTGCTGCTCCTCAAGTCAACGAAGTAAAACAAGAAACGGAAAATAAAGAACAACCCAAACAAAAACAACGTGGAAGAAAACTTAATAAAAAATCGGATGCAAATAAATCCGAGCAGTTAACACTTACGGAAGATAAACAACCCGAAAAGAAAAAACGCGGAAGAAAACCCGCAAAAAAACAGGAAACAGTTGAGGTATAATATTTTAAATGACTACCGAGTTACTCGAAACAACAAATAATGAACCTCAATTTGAAGAGTTACCCGCGCTTCCGAATATAGAAGCAACAACGGAAGCAGGTACCACTGCTCCTGCGGGAAATATTGCAGCGGTTAATAACAATTTAATATATGGCGGTGCAGGATTAATAATATTAATCCTAGCCGCTATATTGATATTTGTTTTATTAAAGAAGTTCCGTAAAAAACAATCAGACAATATAAAAATTGAAGAAAACAACCAATATAAAAGTCTTGCAACTTCAGAAACAATACAAAAATGTATAAGAACATTTTTAGAAAATACCAGAATTAAATAAGCTCTTGTATTTTTTCAACGATATCATTATTATAAAAAGCATTATTTTTTGAAAACGGAAAGACGGGAAGATTTAATTCTTTCTCAAATTTTTTGCATACATTTAAAACCTGCGATTTAGAAATTTGATCAACTTTAGACGCAACAATAAAACAGGGCAGATTATTAAATTTAATCCACTGCGCCATTTGCAAATCATTAGTTTGAATTTCATGCCTTGAATCTATAAATTGAATTAAAGAAACAATGGAAGTTCTTTTTAACAAATACAGCTCAAGACTTTTTTGCCAGTGATTTTGCATTTTCCCCGAAACTTTAGCAAATCCGTAACCCGGTAAATCGGCAAAAATAAATTTATCATCCACATTAAACAAGTTAATTAACTGAGTTTTACCCGGAGTATTACTTGTTTTGGCAAGCCCCTTAATATTTACAATAGAATTAATAAAAGATGATTTACCGACATTAGAACGCCCGATAAGTGCGATTTCGGGCAAGTTTAATACAGGACACTCATTAATCGTGGGAGCGCTCGTTATGAATTTTGCTTTTGTTATTTTCATCTTTTAATCTTTTTTTATAAATTACTCCCGATAATAAATTATATACTTTTTGATTGTTATAAACAGTTAAATTGATATCATCGTCAAAAGTAACTCCAATAGGCAATTTAGGCGAAAAAATATTAGTTTCTACATGCATTATTTTAATTCTTCGCTTTCTGATAATACTAAGAGGAGCCGTTAAAAATATTTCAAATGTCTTTAAGATATCCATTCTTAAATAATAACAAAATATATTTTATTTTTAAACGAATTGTAAAATTATTTATCCCTCAAGTTTTTTAATTCTGGCATTAGCGTAATCTCGCTTTTCACTCTCACCAAAATCATCGGAAGGAAGCCTTTTTATAAATTCCTTATAATATTCAAGCGCATGTTTAGACTCTGATAAGTTATCAAACGCAACCCCCAGATAATAATATGCATCAAAATTGTTTTTATTAAGTTCTATCGCTTTATATAAAGGAGCAGTAGCCGCTGCATAATTGTTTTGAGCAATAAAAATCATACCTTTGTAAAAATATAGAGCAGAATTTTTTTTATCAATTTTTAAGGCTTCATCAGTTAATTTCATAGCCTCCGTAAAATTTTGAGTGTCTATATTTGATGATATTTTATTTAAGTATGTGTCTGCTTCTGCCTTATTAATTACATCAAGTAATTTAAGTGAAAATTGGTTTTCCTTGTTTACTTCAAGAGATTTATTAATATAATCTCTTGCACTTGTTAAATCCTTTTCCTGATAGAAAATAAATGCAAAATAATAAAACACATCGGAATTATTAGGATATAAAGTCATTGCTTTATTTAAAAGTTCAAATGCCGTTTGTTTATTGTTTAAAAAGTAATTTGCCCTTGCCATGGAAAGTATAACATACAAATCATCTTGGTTTGCAGACTCTAAAACACTTAAAGCCTGCTGATAAAGTCCGTTATTCAAAAGCCCGTCAGCTTGCTTTACGGGTTCATCCGACAATTTAGCCAGTGCAACATTATATTTTGAAATAGTATCTTTATCATCTGCCTTATCACGAACCATTTTAAGCATATCATAACACTCTTTAAGATTTCCCTCAGATTTATAAATTTCAGACATAACTATATATCCGTTTGCGTTTTCGGGATATTTATTAATAAGTTTTTCCGCCCATATTTTAGCAGATGAATAATTTTTATTCGTTAAAAGCATTTCGGATATAACGGAATAGGCCTTTTCTTCAGTCATTTGAGGACAGACTTTCGCTATTATATCCTTTTCACTTATATTTCTTTCTTCCAATAAATTATATAAATTATATTTAACCTCCAAATCATCAGGCATTATAACCGCAAGTGCAGTATATTCAATAATTGCATTATCTTTTTGATTTAAATGCAAAAGATATTCGGCTTTAAGTTTTCTTAAGCTCTTATTTAACGGATTAATTTTTAAGACTCTGTCAACTAAATTAACCCCTGCTTGATAATTCCCTGTTGTATCAAAAACTTCTTTAAACGCCTGCAAAAATAATGGATTAACAGACGCAGAAGCAAGATAGTCCTGCGCTTTTGAATAATTTTGCAAAATTAAATTCATTAATGCTAAATCAATCGCAATATCAGAATTATATTTTCCGCTTTTTTCAATCGAAAACTCCAGTTCTGATATACTTTGTAAAACTTGAGAATTTAATTTATTTGTTTTTGCAAGATTATTTAAAAAGGTAAGTTCTTTATATGCTTTATCAAATTGAGAAGTTTTTATATATAAATCAATAAGCGAAACGTAATAAGTATAATTATCACTTTCTTGAGAAACTTTTGCTTCAATCTCATTGATTGCATCGAAATATGCACCTGCCTGAGAAGCATAATTACGCTCTTTAAATTCGGCATTTGTAGACTGAATTGCAGAACGCTTCTTTTGCGTCGGCTGATTAATAATTAAATCCGAAAAAGCAGTAGTTCCCGCACAAAAAATTAACAAGATAAATAAAATTTTATATTTCATATAAACATGTTACGTAATAGAGAGAAATAAGTCAAACAAAAAAGAGAGCCTTTTTCAAAGCTCTCTTTTTTATTTGTTTAGTTATTTATTAGTCTTCATCTTCATCATCAGCGATTTCTATTTGGCTAGCTGCTGCGAATACATCTACTAATTGAGTTTTATTGTTTGTGATGTTATTGTTAACTGTTATTGTTTGAGGCTGAGCCGGTAATTTATTTTTCATAGCTGCTTGATCATCATTTACATTTGGAACAGATGCTGTTTGAGGTTCTACACTCGGTTGAGCACTTGCCGGTTGCGGATTGATTAATAAGATTTTTTCTTGACCGTTTCCGTATTCAATATGGTGTCTTAAGTTTTCTTTACCGCCGTTAATCGGTTTATCAGAAGCAGAGATAACATATTCATCTTCGGAAGTTTGAGAATTGAATTTACCGTTTTCTACGTAGATGTAAGATCTTGGGCTTTCATCACCGTTTTGAACTTTTTCTTCAGTAGTATAAGGTTTACCTGCTAAAACTTTTCTTGCTTTAATGTTCATATCACCATTTTTAGCAACTAATTTTGATACTGATAATACATCATCCGTTTCAACTGTAACGCTTTTTCCTGCTACAACGGACAAGCCCTTTTCTTTGTTGCCTACACCGGCTAATTTAAGATTTGCATCACCGTTAGTAGCTGTAATATCTGCAAGAGTGTTTTTGAAGTCTATTGTACCTGTTACATCAGTTGCTGCAACTAAGGTTGAAGCACCTTCTTTAGCTTCCATAGTAGCGTTAGCTTTGATTTTACCATTTTTTGCGTTAACTTTTATATTGTTATCTGCTGTTAATATTGAACCGCCTGTTACATAAGCGTCATTGCCTGCTGTTATTGTAATATCTTTTGCAGTGATTGTTGAAGAAACAACTTGAGCATTAGTTCCTGCTTCTATTGTAACATTTTCTGCTTTAAGAGCTGAAGAAGCACCGCTCTTTTGTATTGAAGCAACTTTTGCTGCTTTAATATTAATATCTTTACCGGCAGTTAAAGATGAATTTTCAACAACTGCATCACCTTTTAAAGAATCAAGGATTATATCACCTTTTGCATTTAAAGTGGAACCTTTTGTAACTTTATCATTATTTGCAACGGTAACTTTATTATTAGCTTGAATTCTTATTTCACCATCAGCAGTAATATTAGAACCGCCGACAATTGCTTTATTTCCTGCTGTTAACCAAACATTACCGTCGTTTCCTACTTCAGCTTTAACAGCTTTTAATGTAGCTTCGTTTAAGTTAAGTTCACTTGCTGCATTTGTTGAACTGTTTCTGATATCAATATTACCTGATACGATTTCACCATTAACTTGTATAGTCATTTTATCAGCAGAAGCTGTTGTTGTTAAATTATCAACTGCACCGCTCTTATAGTATGTAAAGTTCATGCCGTCACCCGTTGCAATTTTTACTTTACCTACGGATGCTTTACCGTTATTAAAGTTCTTTTCTAAAGTATTAGTTGAAATTTTAGAACCGTTGTACATATTAACATTTGTACCTGCTAAGTTAACAGCTTCATTACCGTGGATTTTTGCACCTGATAATATAGTAATATCACCTGCTTTGTCACCTTTAGCCAATGAAAGTACTCTGTTGTTTTCATCATAAGTTCCGTTAAATCCGGCTGCCGTGAAAGAGTTTAAATTTACGTTAGCTGTTTCACCAAACAAAATACCGTTAGGGTTTAATAAAATTACTTTACCTGTTCCGTCATAACCGCAATTTGAACATCCTGAATTTGTAAGTTTACCGTAGATTTGAGACATACCGCCATTTGCGTCTACAATATTTAATGAGGTCTGGTTATGAGCTGAAAACTCAAAGTTAACATTTGCTTCTGAACCTACATTGAATGTTTGCCAATTAAATTTACCAACTGTTCCTTCTGCTCCGTTAACTTTAACATTCAAACCGTTATTACCTTGTTGTGTAACAACACCGTTTTCAGGAGTACCTTTTAATTGAGGTAATACATTTGCATCTATTGATGCGAATGCTGCCGGAACTAATGATAGTGTTAATAAACCTGCTGTGAGTGCTGTGCTTAAAATTCTTTTCATGTTCTTCTTCCTTTTATTATTCATGTAAATTATACTTCTAAGTTATACTCTAATAAGTATTCTAAAAAAAAAAAATTGCTAAATCGAAATAATTTGTTACATTTATTTGTTTTATTTTTTACATTCTTACTGTTTTTTCATCTCTCTTAAAAGTAATATAACCTTTATATACTATATATAAAAATTTTATATCTTAAAAATTGACTTTTTTATATTGTTTTATTAACTTTTGTAAAGAATAAGTAAAGACGCAGTATATACTGCGTCTTTACTCTATTTTTCAAATTTGATTTTTAATCTTCAAGTTCAACTTCCGACCCTATAAGCCATTTATCTTCACTTGTATGAACCCTGTATTCTTTCATATTATCATCCGTATAATAATATGTATCACCGTTTGCTTGTTCTTTTTTAGCTTTATAATCGAATTTAGGTCCATCTTGGTTTGGTTGGGGTTCATCATAGATAGTATATTTATTTTCATACGAATCACCATATTGATAATAGCCTTCATCAGGATTATCAATAAAATTTTGCGCCCAAACAGGAGGTGTCAGAATTTTTCCGTCTTGTCTTTTTACAATAAATTCGGTTAAAGAGTCGTCTTTGTAATAGAAAGTATCACCTGTTGCTTTATCTTCTTTAGTAATAGTATATTCAAAGTCACTTTCCTGTTTTGCTTCATCAAATACGGTATAAGTATTTCCTTTACTGTCATCTACTGTATAATGATCTTCAAAGTCTTGGAAGTTTTCACCTTTACCGGGGTTTTCATGCCAGCCGTCATCAGCTAAATCTTCATCAGGAAAACCAATATACCATTTACCGTTTTTATATACTTCATATTCTTTTTCACTTAATGTTTCATCTTGGTAATAATATACCTCACCGTTTGGCTGTTCTTTTTTTATTGTATAATCAAAATCACGCCCTTCTTCGGTTTTTGGTTCATCATAAACAGTATATGTATTACCTTGACTGTCTTTACAGGTATAGTGGTCTTCATAATCTTGGAAATCTAATCCGCCTTGTGGAGCGTCATGCCACTGTTGCGGTTCTACGGGAGTGTCTTCGATAAGTTCGGGTTTTATTGAATACAAGAAATCATGTTTATCGTCTTTTTTACCACCCAGTATATTTCCTTGTCTCTTTAACTCGGAAGAAGTTTCACCTCCGTTATTACGTAAGATTGTTCCTTTATTTCCTTTTTCGCCCAGTTTTAACACAATTTTTCCGCCTGCTTCAAGATATGCATCGTTATCAGCATCCCCCGGATTGGTGAAGTAATGCAGTCCATGCCCGTCTTCCCCTTTCGGTTGAGGTCCTGCGAGGAAGCTGCCTGTATTACCTGCTTCATCTTCTTTCAAAGTTAATCTCATTTCTCCGCCCGATACTAATTCTGATATTGCTAAATCAGTATTCTCTGCGGTTGTGATAGACATATTCTTTCCGGCATGAGCAATTAAACCTTTTTCTCTGACTGTTACACCTTTTAATCCCTCAACTGTTAAATCATCTTTAGCATTGAATACTGCTCGTTTTGCAGAAGCATTTGACTGATCGTTAAATGTTTCATCACCGTCTGTTACAGTGTTAGCACCGCTAAAATCAAGATATTTAACGGTTAAGTTTCCGCCTTGAGCGTCAAATTCAATTTCTTCCTTTATACCGTTAAGACTTCTATTGATTTTGTCTGTACTTTCAATATTAACATCACCGTTTTTATAAGAGAATTTACCTTTTTTAGCGGATAATTTAACATTGTCATTGCCTAAAATACCTAAATCATTTCCTCTTTTGTCAGCAGCTTTTTCATTAACATAATCCAATTTCTCGCCTGCTTTTAAAGATACTTTAGCGTCGCCGAAACTTTCATTTTTTAAAGTTAAATCGTTACCTGCTTCAATATCAATATTTTTAGCATTTTTAAATTTTACATAATTACCGTTCATGTAAACATCACCATTTTTAGCAGCAAGTTTTACATTTTCTCCGGCATCAAAATTAATATCTCTTAAGAAGAAACTTAAATCTTCTTTACCTTGTACACTGCCGTCATTAACAATTTCAATATCTTTATCGGCTTTTAAATTAATAGTTCCTCTTACAGCAAGTAATTTATCTATTCCTGCGAGTTTAATATTTTCTTTAGAGGTTAAATTAATGTCATTTGTAACCATGAAAGATGTATTTTTTAAAGTTGATTCGTTAATTTCATTTTTGGAGTCAACATTTAAGTTATTTTTTACCTGTATTGTTCCGTTATCGGTTATGGATACTTTTCCGTTTGCCGCGTAAATATTAACATCACTTCCGCTGATTTGTGAGTGCTGAACATAAGAGTTATTTTGTTTTGAGTCAACTGTTATATTACCGTTAGCATTAACTTTTGAACTTAACACTTGCGACCTGTTATTTCTTGAAACAACATCAACATTCCCGCGGTTTAAAGCTGCTTTAGATGTATCTATTACCGAATTATTTTGAACGGAAGCAATACCGCCCGCGTCAACTTTTACATTTCCAAGCGCATTAACTTTTGCATTATCAACAACTACATCATAATTTGATGAATAGAAATTAACATTACCCGAAGAATTTACATTTGAATCTGCAAGTGTAATTTTTCTGCCTGATTGGAAATAAACATCACCGCCGTTTTCGGTTGAAATATCAGCGTCTCCGACTATTACGTTATTTGTTGCGGTTAACCAAATGTTACCGTCATTTCCGACTTCTGCTTTTACAGCTTTTAATTTAGCACCATATAAGTTAGTTTGGCTTTCCGCGTTTGTGGAGTAATTTCTTAAATCAATGTTTCCGGCAGTAATTTCGCCGTTAACCTGAAGTGTCATTTTGTCTTCAGATACCTGAACATCACTTAACTCTCTTACTGCACCGCTTCCATAGTAATTAAACGTTACACCGTCAGCCGTTACAAGTTTTACTTTTCCGACAGAAGCCTGTCCGTTATTAAAGTTTTTACCTAATCCCGTTGAAATTTTGGAACCTTTATATAAATTTACGGTTCCGGCTGCAAAATTTACGCCCTCATCACCTTTGATTTCAGCGCCCTCAAGAACACTTATTGTTCCTTTTGAATCCGCTCCTTTTGTTAATGTAAGTGTTTTATTTACAGAATCATAATTTCCGTCAAATGTTGAAACCGTAAAAGAATTTAAATCAACATTTGCACCCGAGCCAAATATTACACCGTTTGGATTTAATAAAATAACTTTGCTCGTTCCTGCATAACCGCAGTTTGCTCCGCACGAATTTGTCATTCTTCCGTATATTTCCGAAGCTCCGCCTAATTTATCAACTCTGTTGAGTGCCGTTTGGTTATGATTGGTAAATTCAAAGTTAACATGTGCATTTCTGCCTACATTAAAATTTTGCCAATCAAATTCACCTACCGTTCCTTTTGTTCCTTGAACTTTTACATTTAATCCATACTGTTCATCTTTTAAATTTTCTACAAGTCCGTTTTTAGCTCCGTTTTCCTTTAATTGAGGAAGTACATTGTCCGCTATACTCGCAAAAACAGGAGTTGAAATTGTAGTAAATAAACTGACCGCTAATGCTGAAATTAATAATCTTTTCACGACTTATTCTCCACTTGCCTTCATGTTTTTCCGTAAATTTTACGCAAAAGAGGAATGAATATAATTCACCCCTCTTTTTGCGAAATGTTTATTATATCTTTTTCTTTTCCATTTTGATAATGTATGAATCATTATTCAAATTATAGTTTATATTTCCTGTTTCTTCAGGATCTGCAGGGTTTTTATCATCTTGTGAGCCTATACCGGGTACGCCTGACTCATCTTCTGGTAAACCGGGTCTGTTTTCACCACCGCCAAGATCTTCATTGTCTTCTGATTGATCTTTATCGGTATCTTGACCTTGCTGTCCATTGCCTGTGTTATCCCCCGGAAGTGTAGGTGTTTTTTCAGGGTTAAGGTCTTCATCGCCTGCTT
>CANPWQ010000004.1 GCA_947584965.1 Candidatus Gastranaerophilales bacterium
ACATTCGCAATATACGGCTGGCGTCCCCTGAATAAAACGGCTAAAAAAGAACCTATTGTTCCGCACAAAAGAACTACTAACGGGATTAAATTATCATACCCGCTTGCTGATATTAATACCATTGATACAGAAGTTATCAATATAACTTTAAAAAACGGCAAAAAGCCTTTATTGTGCAATATATCGGCATATTCTTTTGACGCTGTTATAATAAATAACAACAATAGCGCAAGCAGAAATTTACCGCCCGCAAGTATACAGCCAAAAACAAGCGCACCGACTAAAAATCCAGTTATTATTCGGTTTTTTAATATATTGCCGACGACAGCCACTATACCGTTAAGACCTCTTTTTCTTTTTCTGCTGATAAATCATCAGACATTTTAATATATTTATCGGTGATTTTTTGTATTTTATCTTGAGCATCTTTTACCATATCCTCAGATAAATTTTCGGATTTTTCTACTTTTTTAACATCATCCGTCATATCACGTCTTATATTACGGATTGCAACTTTAGTATCTTCGCAAACTTTTTTTACGTCTTTGCAGATTTCTTTTCTTTTATCCGTCGTGAGCGGAGGGAATACCAATCTTACGACAATACCGTCAGAGCTTGGATTAATACCCAAATCAGCCTTAACCAATGCTTTTTCAACATCTTTTAAAATCGATTTATCATAAGGTGCAATTACCAGAGTAGTACCGTCTTGAACGCTTACCTGCGATAATTGTCTTAACGGAGTAGGAGTTCCGTAATATTCAACCAATACTTTATCTAAAATCATCGGATTTGCTCTGCCCGTTCTTATAGACGCAAATTCTTTTTTCATTTGCGCTATTGCTTTTTCCATTTTTTCCGTCCCTGAGTTGTATATTGTATCAACTGCCATTTTAACCTCCTACATAAGTTCCTATATTTTCGCCTTTTAATATTTTAATAATGCTTCCTTTCGCCGCAAAATCAAATACCACAATGGGTATGGAATTTTGTTTACATAATGCGCACGATGAAGTATCCATTACTTTTAAACCTTTTATGATTATGTCATCGTAGCTTATGTTATTATATTTTTTAGCTTCCGGATTAACTCTCGGGTCATCGGAATATACTCCGTCCACGCCGTTTTTAGCCATAAGCATAGCCTCGGCGCCTATTTCAGAAGCCCTTAGAGCTGCAGCAGTATCTGTTGTAAAGAACGGATTACCTGTTCCCGCCGCAAAAATAACAACTCTTCCTTTTTCTAAGTGCCTGATTGCTTTAAATCTGATATAAGGTTCTGCGATTTTGTTCATATCAATGGCACTTTGAACTCTGCAGCTTACATTTAATTTTCTTAAAGCACTTTGCAGGGCAAGTGCATTCATAACCGTTGCGAGCATGCCTATATAATCACCCGTTGCCTGATCCATTCCGTATTTAGCGGAATTTTTCATACCGCGGAATATATTTCCTCCGCCGACTACTATGGCAATTTGCGCGCCTGTTTCATAGGCTTCTTTTACTTCCTGTGCTATCATTTCCAAGGGAGTTTGGTCAATTCCAAATTCCTGTTTCCCAAGAAGC
The DNA here is from genome assembly GCA_947584965.1 of Candidatus Gastranaerophilales bacterium. Classification (GTDB taxonomy): domain Bacteria; phylum Cyanobacteriota; class Vampirovibrionia; order Gastranaerophilales; family Gastranaerophilaceae; genus Avigastranaerophilus. The sequence goes on from CANPWQ010000004.1 coordinate 1,567, forward strand.
GCCTCTCCGCTAAGTTTAAGCAGTATTCTGTTATATTTTAAATTTTCAGACATATAACCCCATTTATATAACTATTCAAATTTTAAAACTATTATACATTAATTTAAGGCGGCATGCACGTTATTTTTTATTTGTGTGTATTTATATTTAGCAAAAGCTGCTTGAACAAAGCCTATAACACAAAGTGATACAGCTAACGCTATCCAATAGCCTTTTAATGACATATTCATTTTACCTGCAAATATTATTGCAGTCGGCATTCCAACTCCCCAATATCCTATTAGTACAGAGTTTGATACAAACTTTGTCATTTTAAATCCTTTTAATATACCGCCGGTAACCACTTGAAATCCGTCAAAAATTTGATACATAGCAGCTATTGATACAATAGGAAGCGCAATATTAATAACTTCAGGATTTTTAGTAAATAAACTTATTAACTGACTTGGAAATAATGCCAATATAATTCCGGCTAAAGCCATAAATCCTACGCCCATAATAAGTCCTGAGCAGGAATAATTTTTTATTTCTATTGCATTGTTTGCACCGTAATAATATGAAACTTTTACCGCTAATGCCGTGGATATTGATAATGGAACCATAAAAGTCGCCGATGATATTGTTATTAATATATTATGAGTAGCTGATAATATGCCGGCTTCCCTGCCTACAAGGACGGTTATAATATTAAATGCCATAAACTCAAGTAATAGTGCTAACCCGATAGGAGATCCAACCTTTATTAAATTTTTCATAAAAGAAAAATCAATTTTAGACTTAAAGTTAATCTTCTTAAAAATGTATAAAAACATTATTAAACCCATAAGCATTCTGACTGTTGAGGTTGCATAAGCAGCACCTCTCACTCCCATTGACGGGATTACGCCATACCCGAATACAAATACTATATCCAATACTAAATTGACTGCTACTGCGGCTAAAAGTATCATGTTTGGAAACTTTACTATTTCATAAGCCTGTAAAAACTGCTTTATTCCCTCATAAAAATACATACCGAAGATTGAAAATGATACTATTGAAATATATTCGCAAATATACGGTACTAATTCTTTTTCAAAGCCAACAAAAGGAATTATATATTTTGTGCTGTAACATATTATTGTAAAAACGAAAGCTAAAATAAACGAAAACACTAAACTTGAAAGCAAATATTTTTTTGACGGTATTCGCGCTCCGCGCATATTTGATATTATTATTGAAATTGCGGTTAATATTCCGAGTCCGAATATAAAAATTGTAAAAAAAATGGCATTTGCAATACTTATAGCTGCAAGCGAGTTTAAATTATATTTAGCGACAACTAAAACATCGGTCGCACCTATTAAAGTATGACCTAAATTTCCTATCAGTATAGGATAGGCAAGTATTAATAATTCAATAAAATAATGTTTTTTAATTCGGCTGAGCATTATCTCTTAATTTAATATATTCTTCTTTATGTATTTTCATATCCTTAGCGCGGTCGTAAAATTCAACATTGTGCATATTAAGTTCTTTAGTACGATTTTCGGCATACTCAAGCAGTTCATACAAATAATCGGGGATATTATATTTGTTATTCAAATACCAACCTCCCTCAACGTCAAGCACTACACTATGGATACCCGAATTTACGGTATAATCAAACCATTTATCCAATTCTTCTTTATTATCGTTAAACCCCGGATAAATGATATACTTTGTTTTAACTTTATACTTATTTTCAGCTTGCGCCTGCGCATATTTAGCAAGATTTTCCCAAACTTTTTTAAAATGATTAACTCTTTTTATATTTTCATAAGTTTCAGGTGATCCTGAATCTGTTGATACAACAACGGTAAGTTTTCCCTCGCGGACTCCGCGCTCTATTGCGTTTGAATACTTAACTCCCGAAGAATGCACCCTTATATTATCACATCCGCAATCTAACAGCATATTAACCATAGGCTCAAATTCGGGCAATAATGCGGGTTCTCCGCCTCCAAATCCAATTTCTCCGCCTCCACGTATTTTACCCATATCGGCAAGTTTTTTTATAACGGGATACATATTATAATTCTTGCGCTGATTGAAATAATCAGATTGCTCATTAGTAAAACAGTATTTACACTTGCAATTGCATTGAGTCCAATGATTAAACACCATATAATTTATGTAATCTTCATCATCCCATTCACGCTCTTTCAAGAAAAAACATCCCTTACAGCGTTCAAGCGTAATTCCTTTTTTATTCATTTCACGCATTTTGCGTTTTTCTTTGAAGAATTTATTCCAATCAATCAGTTCACCCTTATAATTATCAATAAGGATTTGCCGTCCTCCGCCTTCATGGCAGTTAAAACAGCACATTTTTATGTCTTCATAATCCACGTTAAACCCGTGCTGTATGTACTCACAGCTTAAATATTTACTCGGTAAATTTTCTTTTTTAAAAAGAGCTTTTATTTTTTCAAACATTAGAACTCCGCGAATTAATTAAAATAAAATTTATCTTCTTTTAATCTTCTAACCACTTCTTGCATTTCATCTTCCGAAGCTACTATTGACATTCTGAACCAGCCCTCGCCGTTTTCACCGAATCCGTTACCCGGAACCAGTACTATACCCGATGTTCTTAATACATCATCCGTAAACTCTTTTGATGATTTATATCTTGGCGGAATGGGAAGCCATAAATAAAATGTAGCTTTTGGCGGATTTATTTTATCCATAGGCCAACCAAGCTCTTTAAATCCGTCTGTTATAACCTTTTGTTTCCTTTCAAATCTGCGGTTAGCCTCTATTATATATTCATCGCCTTCTTTTGAGTTTAAAATTTCGGACGCTGCTTTTTGAATAGGCTTATATATACCCGTATCAATAGTGGATTTAAGTTTACCCAATATCCCGACAGCGTCGGCGTTACCGCAAACCCAACCTATTCTCCAGCCTGTCATAGAGTATGGTTTTGAAAAGCTGAAAAATTCAACCGCAACATCTTTTGCACCTTCAATTTCAAATACACTGTGAGCTTTTGGCGCACCCTCAAAGGTTAAATCAATATATGCCGCATCTGAAATTAAAAGTATTTTATATTTTCTGCAAAAATCAACTGCTTTTTGAAGATACTCTTTAGTACATATAGCGCCCAAAGGATTATTCGGGTAATTTATTACAAGCGCCTTAACTTTCTTTTTATCAAACCCGTCTTTTTCAAGATTAGTCATTACTTCTTCAAAATCGGGCATATAGTTATTTTCGGGAGTCAAAGGAATTCCGTAGCTCATTCCGCCTGAAACCTTGACCATTTCTTTATATGAAGCATAGCCCGGGTTCGGTATTAATACAATATCTTTATTTTTTATATCCGTAGTCGGATTTATCAAAGCCCTTATCATATTTGCTATACCCTCTTTTGAGCCTATAAGGGCACAAATTTCCGATTTAGCATCAAAATCAACCCCAGTACGTTTCTTCATATTTTTAGCAATAGATTCAAGCAAATATGACTCGCCTTTAACAATCGTATAAGTGTGCATACCGTCAGAGAGTGCATACTCTCTTATTTTATCAGTAACCAATTGCGGCGGTTTTTCAACGGGTGCTCCCATAGCAAGTGAAATAGGCGCTCTGCCTTTTGCCGTTAATTCGGGAGCCAGTTTCGCCGTATCCATTTTTATTTGTATCATTATATATGTTTCTAATGTTTGTACGTAATCGTTAAATAATTCTTTCATCTTTATCTCCAATTTATTTCTCTTCAGACTGCCAAGCCCACGCATTATGATTGTGAATACTCTCCTGCGCTTCCACTTCGGCTTCATAAAATTTTATTTTTTTATCTTCTCTTAAAATACTTATAACATCTCTTAAAACATCTTCAACAAATTTAGGATTGTCATAAGCTGCTTCGGTTACATATTTTTCATCACACCTTTTTAATATTGAATAAACGGGCGATGAACCGCATTTTTCTATTTTTTCAACTAAATCTTCTATCCAAATTATATCATTTTCATCGTAACTGACTTTTACTTTTACCATTGTTCTTTGATTATGTGCAGAATACTCTGATATTTCTTTGGAACAAGGGCAAAGCGTTGTTACGGGGACTTTAACTCCGAGTATAAATTTATAATCATCGCCCGTTAAGTCGCCTTGGAACGAACAGTCATAACCTACGGGAAATTCCATTTCGCTTACGGGAGCTTTTTTATTAATAAAATACTTAAATTCAAATTTAACATGCGCACTTTTTGACTCAAGTTTTTTCTGAACTTCGGTTAATAGTCCTTTAATATCAACGCCGAGCAAGTTTTTTTGCGAGTATTCACTTAATATTTCAATAAATCTTGACATGTGAGTCCCGCGATAATTATGCGGCAAAGTCACGCTGACTCTGGCTTTAGCTGAAACTATCTGACTGTCTGCATTTTTGCGTTCAATAATAAGAGGAACTTCAACTCCGTTAACTCCCACCTTTTGAATATCTATTCCTCTTTTATCATTCTGGCTTTGTATATCTTTTAATTCGCTAATCATTTCCCTCGGAGTCCAATTCTTCCATATTATTGTTTTCCATAGCTAAAAGAAGTTTTAATGCCGCAAGTCTTTGGGTTTTAGGCGGTGCTGCACGCAATAATTCAATAGCTTTCAACATAACAGGGTCACTGTCATACCACCTGTTTCCGCGCCCCGCGAACTGCTGAGTTATTTCATATATACGCTCTATTACATCCTGCGCAACCTGTTCCTGTAAAGATATTATAAATTCCGCCGCAGCTGATTTATTATCTTCCGTCTGCAATTTTAAAAGTTCAAGCGCTTCTTTTAATATTGGGTCACTATCGTACCAGCGTCTGTATTCCTTAGGCATTTATATCTCCTAACTTTTCTTGTATTAATTTTATTATAATATCTTTTGTATCTTCATAAACTTTTTCTATTGAATTATTTGCATTTATTAACTTTATCCTTTTAGGTTCTTCTCTTTGAAGTTCAAGATATCCATCTCTAACCTTTTTATGAAATTGCATGCCGGCTGATTCCATTCTGTCCTTTTCGCTTCCCACACGGTTTTGAGCAGTTTGAGTATCAACATCAAATAATAAAGTTAAGTCGGGAGTTAATCCTGCAACCGCTATTTTATTAAGTTCTTTTAAAAGTTTAATATCCCCTCCGCGCCCATAGCCTTGATATGCAACGGTTGAATCGGTATGACGGTCGCATAAAACTATTTTACCTTGGTTGATTGCGGGTTTTATAAAAGTTTCAATATGCTGGGCTCTATCAGCCAAAAATAAGAATAATTCACACTTATCAGCAACTTTTTCTTCGGAATGAAGAAGTATTTCTCTTATTTTTTTTCCCATTTCAAGCGCCCCCGGTTCTCGGGTTGTAACTACATTATACCCTTTTTGCTCCAAAAAAGTTTTCACTTTTTCAAGCTGAGTAGTTTTTCCCGAGCCGTCTGCGCCTTCAAATGTAATAAATAAGCCTTTTGTCATTATAATACATCCCAACCCGTATATTTTCTCAAGGCTTGAGGTATAGTAACAGAGCCGTCCTCATTCTGGAAATTTTCAAGAATTGCCGCAAAGGTTCTGCCAACAGCCAGCCCTGAACCGTTTAATGTGTGAACAAATACAGGTTTGCCCGTTTCTTTTGAACGATATCTGATATTTGCGCGTCTTGCTTGGAAATCACCAAAGTTTGAACAGCTTGATATTTCTTTATAAGAATTATAAGAGGGGAGCCATACTTCTAAATCGTAGCATTTTCTTGCAGAAAAACCTATATCACCCGTGGATAATGCAACACGTCTGTACGGGAGCTCTAATATCTCAAGCACTCTTTCCGCATTTCTAGTTAATTTTTCGTGTTCTTCAACGCTTGTTTCAGGTGTCGTCAATTTTACAAGTTCTACCTTATTAAACTGGTGCTGACGAATTAATCCTCTGGTATCTTTACCCGCAGAACCCGCTTCACGTCTAAAACATGGAGTGTATGCGGTCATATATTTGGGCAGGTCGTCTTCATTTAATATTTCACCCGAATATATATTAGTAACGGGAACTTCTGCAGTAGGGATTAAATACAAATCTTCATCTTCGCATTTATACATATCCTGCGCGAATTTAGGCAATTGCCCCGTACCTGTCATTGCTGCCGCATTTACCATAACGGGAGGCATTATTTCTTCATAGCCGTGTTCTTTTGTGTGAATATCAAGGAAAAAGTTAATTATAGCACGTTCTAATTGCGCGCCTTTACCTCTGTACAGCGAAAATCTTGACTGTGACAATTTAACTCCTCGTTCAAAATCAACTATATCTTTTGCCGTGCATATATCCCAGTGAGCTTTTTGTTCAAAATTTACTTTTCTTACTTCACCCACTCTTTTAATCTCAACATTATCCGCGTCGGATAAACCGATTGGAGTTGTTTCATCGGGAATATTAGGGGTCGAAAGCAATAAATTTCTTTGCTTTTTATCAAGCTCTTGCTCTTTTTCTTCCAGTAATTTTATCTCATCAGCCATTTCTTTAACTTGTGCTTGAATTTCATCGGTGTTTTGTCCTTGTTTCTTTAATATACCGATTTCCTGCGACATGTTTTTTCTTTTTGCCCTTAACTCATCCGCTTGAGTTTGAACTTTTCTTCTTTCAGCATCAATATCTAGAATAGGATTTATTGATAATTCCGGATTTCTTCTTTTTAACAATTCGTTAATTTTTTCGGGATTTTCCCTTATAAGTCTTATATCAAGCATAACTTTTCTCCTCGTAGTCTTTGTTATTAATTTTAGTAAAAACAAACCTAAAATAAAAGCAATTTTTTGTTATATAATTGAAATGAGGAAATTATGGAAAAGAAAAAATACACGAAAAAAATTCTTTTTATCGGAATGCCCGATATGGCGTTATCATGCCTGAATAAGCTCATTAAAAACGGTATTAATGTTGTGGGTGTTATTCCTCCGCCTAAAAATGATCCGACAAATAAATTATTAACCTCAACCGCAGAAAGATTAGGACTTAAAGTTATTCAATATAACAATTCACTTAAAGATACTGATTTTTTGGAAAAAATAAAAAATTTAAATGCCGATATAGGTGTTGTAGCTTCTTTTAATCAAAAAATACCAAAAGAATTATTAACATTAACAAAGGACGGATTTATAAATCTTCATCCGTCTTTATTGCCTGATTACAGAGGTGCAAACCCTTATTCTCACGTAATTATTAACGGAGAAAAAGAATCTGCCATTACCCTGCATTTTATGGACGAAAATTTTGATACGGGAGATATAATTTCTCAATACAGATTTAAAATTGACGAAGATGAAACAATGGGAACTCTTTTTATGAGGACAAATGATATGTGTGCAGCTATGCTTTTTGAGGCACTTGATTATTATGAAACCCGCCGACTGCCGAGGAAACCCCAACCTAAAGGCGGCAAATATAAGAAAGCATACGCTCTGTCTTTTGAAAATCATAACGTATTTATTGATTGGAATAAATCGGCAGAAGAAATTGAACGATTTATCCGCGCGCTTAATCCTTTTATCGGGGCTTTTACTCATTATAAAGATACAATTGTACGTATAAATTCGGCAAATATTATTAAAAAACATCATAAACTCAAGCCAGGCAGTATTTATAATGCTAATAAATCACTCAAAATTGCTTGCGGAAAAGATATTCTTGAAATAGAGTCCGTACAATTCGGAGCTTATTTTATCTCAACAGGAGAAGATATTGTAAACAGAGTTGACTTTAAAAAAGGAGAATATTTTGGCAATAAATAAACTTAATTTCTTAACTCCCGGACTTCCCGCCGCCTCTCAAAATAAAGGCTATAAAGAAGGGCTTAATATAATTAAAAATATGGATTTAGACGGGCTTGAAATTGAATTTGTCCACGGTGTAAGAATGAATGAGGATACTCAAAATTTTGTTAAGTCTTTCATTCAAGAAAATAATCTTACACTTACCTGCCATGGACCGTTTTATATCAACTTAAATTCAACAGAGGATGAAAAAATTGAAGCAAGCATTGAAAGAATACTTGAAACCGCAAGGGTCGGCAAAAATATAGGCGCGTACAGCATTACTTTTCATGCAGCTTTTTATATGAAACAAAATCCTGACGATGTTTATAAAACCGTTTATAAATCAATGGAGAGAATTTGCACACAGCTTGAAAAAGAAAATAACACCGTTTGGATAAGACCCGAAACTACGGGTAAAGGCACTCAATGGGGAACCTTAGAGGAAATCGTCAAACTTTCCAAAGAGTTTAAATATGTACTTCCGTGCATTGATTTTTCCCACATTCATGCCCGCTATAACGGAATTTATAATACTTATGACGAGTTTTCAAAAATATTTGAATACCTTGGAAATGAACTCGGTCAGGATATATTTAACAATTTTCATGCACACCTTGCCGGTATCGAATACGGCACAAAAGGTGAAAAACAGCACCTTATCTTTAATGAAAGCGACATGAATTATAAAGATTTATTGAAAGTATTTAAAAAATATGACGTAAAAGGCGCACTGGTATGTGAAAGCCCAAATATTGAAGAAGATACCAAACTGTTAAAAGATTACTATTTGAGTTTATAATATGGATTTATTTTATTGCGACTGCACAAAATTTAACGGAGCGAACAAAAAAGAAAAAGAGCATAACGCAGGGCGTTACATAGTTGAATATGTTGCAAAAAACATTTATAAAATTGAAAACAGCGAAACAGAAGTTATCTATAAAAAGCCAAAATACAAATATTCAAATATATGCTTCAGTGTTACTCATTCAGATAATATTGCACTTGTATGTTTTGATAAAAACCAAGTAGGTGTTGATATAGAAAGAATTAAACCCCGTGATTTTCAAGCCGTTGCAAAACGAATGAACTTTAAATTAAAAGAAAATACTCTTGAAGAATTTTATAAAGAATGGACACTTTATGAAGCTGAAATAAAACTTCAAGAAAGTGTCCGTTCTTCAAAAACTATGAAATTTAACGACAATTTTATATTAAGTATAGTTTCTGCATCGGAAAATCCGATAGAATTTAACTATTTTTTAGAAATAACATAAATTAAATGATAGCCGAATTGCGTTTTAACAGGCTCCGAAACAATTCCGGTAGGGAGATTAAACGCTGCGGTTTCAAACTCGGGAACCATATCACCTTTTCCAAACCAGCCCAATATTCCGCCTGATTTACCCGATGGACATTTTGAATATTTTTTTGCAGCTTCCATAAATCTGTTAAATGTGTCATCAGAATTTCCGTCCATAATTTCTTTTCTGATATTAACAGCCTCCTGCTCCGTAGGCACAAGAATATGAGCAGCCTGCACCTGTTTAACGGCAGCAGCTTCAGCCTTATTTGTTACAATTTTTTCAGCCGCATAATTTAAGGTAAAAAATCCCATTGCGCCTAAAATCATAAACAATGCTAAAATTTTTTTCATGATAAGTTCCCCTTTCTTTATAAAGGAATTTTTATCATAAAATCGAAATAAAATCTATCAGTCTTTTTTCCCTATATTGATAAACTGATTTTCTCTTGTAATGGCAACCATGCCCGAGCGCACTATTTCCTTAATACCGATAGGACGTAAAAGCGCAATTAAAGCCATAACCTGCCTGTTATCACCGCTATATTCAAGAGTATAAGTATCAGGGGAAACATCAATTATTTTAGCTCCGAAGATTTCTGAAATTCTTAAAATTTCGCTTCTTACATCATCTTTTGCGCTGACTTTACACAAAACAAGTTCTCTATCAATACATTTATCAGCTGATTTTGGCAGTTCAACAACTTTAATCGTATTTATCAATCGGTTTAACTGTTTGCATATTTGCTCAACAACAACATCGTCGCCGGTTGTAACTATTGTAATTCTGGAAAAAACATTATCAATAGTTGAAGCAACAGATAAACTTTCGATATTATAACCTCTGGTTGAAAATAAGTCACAGACAGATGAGAGAATACCGGCTTCATTTTTAACAAGTATAGATATTGTATGTTTCATAACTACTCTCCCAATCCTGCTTCATTGTTTGATAAAATGACTTCATTTAACGGCTGACCTGCTAATACCCACGGATAAACCATTTCAAACGGTTCTACGATAAAGTCCATAATAACGGGGCCGTCAAAAGCTATAGCTTTATCAAGAGTCTCATTAATTTCTTCTTCTTTAGTAATTCTTAACCCCAGTGCGCCATACGCCTCTGCCAATTTTACATAATCCGGTGAAGAAATATGAGTTTGAGAATAATGCTTTTCAAACAGTTTTTCCTGCCATTGCCTTACCATGCCGAGGTAACCGTTATTAATAACCGCAATTTTTACGGGGATTTTATAATCAACGCAAGTCATAAGCTCTTGAATATTCATCTGAATACTGCCGTCACCTGCAATATCAAATACCAACTTGTCAGGTGCTGCTATTTTAGCACCGATGGCAGCAGGGAACCCAAATCCCATAGTTCCAAGCCCGCCCGAGGTTATAAGCTGGCGGGGATGTTTAAATTTAAACAATTGAGCAGTCCACATCTGGTGCTGTCCTACTTCTGTTGCAATAATTGCGTCTTTATCTTTTGTCTTATCATATATGTGTTCAATAACGGTTTGAGGACTCATAATACCGTTTTCAACCGCTCTTATTGCACGTTTTGACTTCCATGAACTAATTTGAGATATCCATAGTCTTCGCATTTCAGTATTATAAGTATATTTACCGGTATTAAATTCATTAATCATGACATTTAAAACATTTTTAGCGTCACCGACTATCGGGATATCAACATGAACATTTTTACTTATTGAACAAGGATCAATATCAACGTGAATAACTTTAGCGTCTTTACAAAATCTTTTTAAACATCCTGTTATACGGTCATTAAACCTCGTACCAACCGCAAATAAAACATCACAATTACTAATAGCAAGGTTAGCCCAGTAATTACCGTGCATGCCAAGCATACCGAGAGATAACTCGTCATCTTGAGGATACGTACCAATTCCCATAAGTGTAGTAGCGACGGGAATATTTAATTTCTTAGCAAGTTCACGAATTTCTTTCCACGCGTCGGAATGAATTACTCCGCCGCCCGATATTATCGCAGGTCTTTGAGCATCGCAAAGCAATTTAAGAGCGCGCCTGCATTGTATAGGATGTCCTTCATAAGTCGGATTATACCCCGGGAGATTAACTTTTTCAGGATATTCAAAATCCATTCTTGAAGTCAATATATCTTTAGGAAGCGAAACGACAACAGGTCCCGGTTTTCCGGTTCTTGCAATATGAAAAGACTCTTTTATTACGCGAGGTAAATCGCCTATATTTTTAACGAGATAATTATGTTTACAACATGTTCTTGTAATGCCTACGATATCAGACTCTTGAAAAGCATCATTGCCTATTAATTTTGAATCCACCTGCCCCGTAAATACAACGAGCGGGTAACTGTCATAATAAGCATTAGCAATACCCGTTATTGTATTACAGGCTCCGGGGCCTGAAGTTACAAGAACAACACCGGGTTTACCCGTAACCCTTGCATACCCTTCCGCTGCATGCACAGCTGCCTGCTCATGCCTTACAAGATAGTGTTTAATAAAATCACATTTATATAATTCATCATAAATATGAAGAATAACACCGCCGGGGTAGCCGAAAATCTTATCAACACCCTCTTTTCTCAAACATTCAAGAAACATTCTTGCACCGTTCATTTTTTCGGATTTTATGGTTTGCTCGGCTGTCATCATTTCTCCAATTCTCTTAAACCACTACCTTTTTGTAAAATTTTAACCTAATCAAAAATGAAGTGCAAATTTTTTCAATTTTTGTTAAGAGTTGACTATAATTTTTTAAGTTTTACACTAAAAAGTAGCGTTAACATAAGAAAATTAAAGAAAACGAGGTAGTTATGGCTAAAATTTATTATGCGTCAGATTGCAATTTAAGTTTATTAAAAGGCAAGAAAGTTGCAATAATCGGTTACGGAAGTCAAGGTCATGCGCATGCTCTAAACTTGCATGAAAGCGGAATTGATGTTGTTGTAGGCCTATATAACGGGTCAAAATCATGGGCTAAAGCTGAAGCGGCAGGCTTAAAAGTGGCAACGGTTGAAGAAGCATCAAAAATGGCTGATTTTATAATGATACTGCTTCCCGATGAAAAACAGGCAGATATTTATAAAACACAAATAGCTCCTAATTTAACGGCAGGTAAAACTTTAGCATTTGCTCACGGATTTAATATTCATTTTAATCAAATAGTACCTCCAAGTGATGTTGATGTTGTAATGATTGCACCAAAAGGCCCCGGGCATACAGTAAGAAGCGAATATATCGAGGGCAAAGGAGTTCCTTGTTTAGTAGCTGTTCATCAAAATGCAAGCGGAAAAGCGCATGAAAATGCTTTAGCTTATGCGGCAGGCATAGGCGGAGCAAGAGCAGGAGTTCTTGAAACAACATTCAGACAAGAAACGGAAACAGACCTTTTTGGCGAACAGGCAGTTCTATGCGGAGGCGTTACAGCTTTAATGCAGGCAGGGTTTGAAACTCTTGTTGAAGCAGGTTATGACCCGCAAAACGCTTACTTTGAATGTATCCACGAAATGAAACTAATCGTTGATTTAATTTATCAAGGCGGTTTTTCTAAGATGAGATATTCAATATCGGATACCGCCGAATTTGGCGATTATGAAACAGGTAAACGTATAATCACCGATGAAACAAAGAAAGAAATGAAGAAAATTTTATCTGAAATTCAAGACGGTACATTTGCAGGCAAATGGATTACCGAAAATAAAGCTGCAGGCAGGGCTCACTTCCTTGCTACAAGAAGAGTTAAAGCTGAACATCAGCTTGAAAAAGTAGGTAAAGAGTTAAGAAAAATGTACTCTTGGAACGATGAAAAATAAGTAAAATAATAAATAAAAAAGAGAGGCTTAAATGCCTCTCTTTTTATATACTTGTAATTGCACCTTTATCTGAAGATGAAACAACTGCGGAATATCGTTTTAAATATCCCTTTCTTACTTTAGAGGGAAGCGGAGTAAATGTTTTCATTCTCTCATTTAGTTCATTTTCATCCACTTTTAAAGTAATTTCACGTTTTGGAATATTTATATAAATTTCATCGCCGTCTTTTATGACACCGATTACACCGCCTGCGGGAGCTTCAGGGCAAATATGTCCGATACAAAGTCCTCTTGTACCGCCCGAAAATCTGCCGTCAGTAATCAAAGCAACTTTACTGCCTAAGCCTTTACCTACTATTGCAGAAGTTGGTGATAACATCTCTCTCATTCCGGGGCCGCCTTTTGGTCCTTCATAACGGATAACAACAACATCACCTGCCGTTATTTTGTCTTCCATTATTGCTTTCATTGCGTCTTCTTCGGAGTCAAATGTTTTAGCATGCCCCGTAAATTCAAGACATTCTTTTTCAACACCCGATATTTTAACTACCGCGCCATCGGGAGCAAGATTTCCATGGAGTACCGCTAACCCCGGGTTTGATGTTACTGACGAAGAAACAGGTCTTATAACCGCATTATCGCACCATATATCAGATTGAGCGATTTGCGAAAGTTTTAATCCCGATACGCCTTTAGTATCTGTCAGTTCTTTTATACTGCCCCATAATGTCTTTAACACGGCAGGTATTCCGCCCGCATTATCCAAATCCGTCATTGTCATAGCGGCAGAGGGATCAAGTTTAATAATTTGAGGCACTTTAAAACTCAATTCCTCAAAGTCCTTTAAAGTAATACCAACTCCCGCTTCATTTGCTATTGCAAGTAAATGCAGAATGGAATTTGTAGAACCGCCCATTGCTAAATCCGCAATGATTGCGTTGCGTATAGAATCTCTTGTTATTATTGACGATGGGCGTATATCTTTTTCTATTAATTCATTAATTATTACACCCGAATCAAACGCAATCCGCTTTGTTTTTGCGCTGACAGCAGAAGCTGTTGCGCAATAAGGCAAGCTCATTCCCATAACTTCGGTTAAGCATGCCATTGTATTTGCCGTATATAACCCTTGGCAAGCACCTGCCGACGGGCAGGAAGTTATTTCCATTTCCTTTAATGTTTTTTCGTCAATTTCACCGTTTGAAAATTTGCCGATGGCTTCAAAAGTGCCTCTAATCATTGTTAACGTATTATTATGACATTTTCCGTCAAGCATAGGACCAGCAGTTACAACTATACAAGGTATATCAAGCCTTGCCGCCGCCATAATCATGCCGGGAGTAATCTTATCGCAATTGGTTAACAAGACAAGCCCATCCAGTTTATGTGCGGTAGCAACGGACTCTATACAGTCGGCAATAAGGTCGCGCGAGGGGAGCGAATAATTCATTCCGCTATGCCCCATTGCTATTCCGTCGCAGATTGCGGGAACTCCGAAAATAAATGCCTGTCCGCCGCCCGTATGAATACCTTTTTCAATCTGCCGTTCCAAATCGCGCATGCCCGAATGCCCCGGAACCAAATCGGAAAAGCTGCTTGCAATTCCGATAAATCTTTTATCCATTTGCTGTTCGCTTACACCTGTTCCATACAATAATGAACGGTGCGGAGTACGTTCTAATCCTTTTTTTATTTCATCACTTCTCATTATAACAATCCTAACGTCTTATGTTTTTCATATATAATTTGAGCCATATTATCTATTTTTAAGTAATCTTCTGCCTTTGCTTTGCCTTTGACAAGTATAGGTTCTATAACATCAAGTTTTAACGGAGTAAGCATATCAGCCATTTTACCGAACAAATCACCGCCCCAGCCGTAAGAGCCGATAAAGGAAGCAATTTTTGCCTTTGGTCTTAACACGCTTGCCAGATATACCGTATTAAATGCGGCAGGATGAGGCCCAGCTAATACCATTGAAGTACCTAGAACTATCGTTGTTCCGTCAACAAGAGCCATTGCTAAATCGCCCAAATTACCCTCTACCATATCATATTTTACAGACGGTATACCTTTTTCTTCAAGTTTTTTTGCTAAATAATCAATCATTTCTTCTGTTGAATGATACATTGATACATAAGGAAGTAAAACTAAATTTTTTCCTTTTTCGCCTGCCCAATCCGCATATAAATCAAGAATATAATCGGGATTTTTATGAACGGGGCCGTGGCTTGGCAATACCATATCAACTTTTAAATCCCTTATTTGCTGAACATATTTTCTGCAAACAGTGCTAAACGGCATCATTATTTCGGCAAAATATTTTTTTGCACTTTTTTCCAAATCTTTTGACGGAACTGCAAAAACATCGTCAAAAATATAATGAGCGCCTAAAAAATCGCAAGTGCAAATTACATTATCTTCTTTAATGTATGTAAACATTGTATCTGGCCAGTGAACCCCCGGAGATATCATAAATTTTAGCGTTTTATCGCCTAAAGAAAGCTCTTCCCCATTTGTAATTATTTTTATTTTTTCAGCAGGAACTAAAAGCATTTCCTGTATATTTTTAGCGCAAACTGCATTTGTAACAACCGTTGCTGACGGAAATTTTTCCAATAATGCCGGAATACTGCCAGAATGGTCTTGTTCTCCGTGGTTTGCAATAATATAATCAACTTTTGTTATTCCGTTTTCATCAAAAGAGTTCAAATATTCTTTTGTAAATTTAGGATACATAGTATCAATAACAGCTGTTTTTTCACTGCCGATTACAATATACGAATTATAGCTTGTACCGTTATCCAGAGGTATTAACTCATCAAATATAACTCTGTCTTTATCATTCAGACCTGCATATAAAATATTATCTTTTATCTTCTGATACATAAAATCACTCCTCTCCTATAATTAAAAACAGCAAATATTATTGCTGTTTTTCGAACATATCTTTACCTACACCGCAAAGAGGACAAACATAATCATCGGGTAAATCCTCAAAAGCGACATTTCCGTTTTCAGCGGGTTCATAAACATAATGACATACGGTGCAAATATAATTTTCCATAACTATCTCCTTTTTTCTACCATATTTGAGGATAACATCTTATTTAAAAGTAATCAATCATTAAAAAGGATAACCTGATTTACATTTCTTAACAAAAAAGTCAATTTTATCAAACAAAAATTTTTTATATGTATACACGAGATAATTAGAGAGGATAAAACATGTCGAACAGAGTAAATTATTATGATTTGAACAAAGTTTCATTAACATCTGGTAGCGGAGTATCAAGTTCTTCAAAAAACAGCGAAATGGATGACTCCATATTTGCACATAGCAGTACTGATTTAATAGATCCTAAAAAATATTTTGAAATTGTACTCAGCTATGAAGATGTAATAAAAGAAGCAGACATAAATCATGACGGAAAAATTGATGATGCAGAAAAACAAACTTTTATTGAAAAAATAAAAGGTAATGACGGCGATAAGAGCAGCGTATCGAATAAAGATATAGCAATGGAATTAGAAAAAATATTAGAAAAAGCTCAAGCTGAAAAAGAAGAACAAGAAGAAGCATTAGCACAAGAAGCTGGAGCAGAAGGCGCCGGAGGTGCAGCAGGTGCTCCAAGCAGCGAAGAAGCCGGAGTAGAAAGCCCTGCAGGTACAGCAGATACAGCAGGTACAACAGGTGCGCCCGAATCTAGTCAGGTTCCGGAAGTAGAAAATAAAAATGACAGTTCTAAAAGTCTTGACGATATGACAATGGAAGAACTCCAAGAAGAAAAAGAAAATCGTGAAACAAATCTGGATGTTGCAAATGATAAATTAACAGAAGCTCAAACAGCGTATAGCGAAGCTGTAGCCAAAGATGAACAACTTACACAAGAACTAAAAGAAAGACAAGAAGAAAATCAAAGTGCCATAGACGAGAAACAGGGAGAAATTGCAAATACACAAAACAGCATAGTTGAAAAAGAAGATGCTATTAGTGATAAAGAAAGTGAAATTTCAGATTTAAATTCACAAATAGCAAGTTTAGAACAAGCTGCAAATGCAACGTTACCGCCTGAAATGATAGAAAATGAGAATGGAGAAATGGTAGAAAATCCGGAATATGCACCGGCAAAAGAGGCAAAAGAACAGGCACAAAGAGACTTAGATGCAAAGCAAGAAGAATTAGAACAAGCACAAGATGCTTGGGGAGCTCTGAAAAATGACTTAACCACTCTTGAAAATACATTACAAACACAACAAGCTGATTTAGATGACTTAGAAGCAGAAAGATCTCAAATTGAACAGGAGATTATGAACTCAGAATGTTCAGATGAAGTTAAAGCAGCACTTCAAGCATTAAATAAGGCAGATCAAGCTCAATACGATGCTCAAAATAATGTATATGAAGTTGACAGAAAAATTGCACAAGAGAAAAATAACAAAACTGAAGAAGAATAGTTATTAGAAATCAGATTAAAAAAGAACAGACATAATGTCTGTTCTTTTTTATATTTATCTATACAAATTTTCCGTAGGGTGAAGTCGAGCGAAAGCGAGTGAACCCGAGAATGTGAAGGCAAAGTGCGACATCGGATTAAATTTAAAATTCATAAATTAAATTATTAAGTATTGTAACAAATATTAAAGTTTATAATTTTTATGCCGATATGTACATTAAGAAAGTGAAGGTTAAAATGAATTTTACAACAATTAAATTAGGATTTTTAAACTGGCTTGAAGAAAAAAATGAATCTTCGGGAAAAGAATTTCAAACAAATAATCCTGATATGAGCATTTTTATGTACAGCAATGATTTCAAAGATTATCTGGTTAAAGAAATTGGCGCTGATACATCAATTTTCACTAAAAGTATAAATGAAATAATGTCAATGGATATTGTTAACGGCAAATTAGTTGAAAAAAATGAAGAAGCCGGTGACAGTTTCACTAAAAGTAATAATGAAGAATACAGCGGTGACTCGCTTATAGCCGATTCACTTAATGCAATATTTGAAAATGAAGATCTGGCAATGTATCTGAACACAAATACCGATGGAGAACTTGGGGAAGATGAAATAAACAACTTTTTAACAGGCATAGCAAATCCGGAAGACGGACAAATCAGTTTTGACTCGATTGCAGGCGCTGTTCAAGCTATGAACAACGGAACTTTTACAAATAATGGAAGTGAATTAAGCGAAATAGACTTGCTTTTAAGGGGAGTTTATTCAAATGAAAAGGCAATAAGTACTCTGGATTTAGATGGTAACGGCGAATTAAGCTCGGATGAAAAAACAAAATTTGAAGAATACATTAAGGGATTTGACTCTAATCCTGAAGATTTATCAAAAGAAGATATTCAAACTGCATTCGAACAAATCTTAAAAAATGAATTTTCTTATGAAAATACTATGGAAGAACAAACACCAGAAGAATTACCAAATCAGGAAGAACTAACAGCTCCTGAATCATCAACAGCTCCGCAAAGTGGAAGTTTTGCCCCAATTAGCGGCGGAGGAGCTTCCATTTCAGGCGGCGGATATACAGCCTCATCAAGCGGAAACAATTTACCATTAGATGCAACAGAAGGACTTGAAAGTAAATCATTAGAGGAACTTGAACAAGTAAGAAATACACGTGAAAGTGATGTTTCTAAAGCAAGAGATAACATAAATGCGGTATATTCGGGAGAAAATGAAGCTGTTAAAACAGCTCAAGAAGGTTATGAAACAGCAAAAGCTAATTACGATGACGCAGTAGAACAGGATGAAAAAATATCTGATGAATTAAAAGAAAAAAGAAGTACCAATCTTACGAATATAGAAACTACACAGGGTGAAATTGATAATATTAACATTCAAATTAATGATAAAGAAGGCGAAATATCAGACGCTGAAAATACATTAAAAGCTGATGAATCAAATCTTTCCGCATTAAAATCTGCACTTGAAGCACTACCAGAAAGCTCTGAAGATCCTGAGATTCAAGCACAAATTGAGGAACAAAGAATCGCTCTTGAAAGCCAAATTGATGAACTCGAAAACACAAAAATTCCTGCTGACAACGATAAGATAGATCAGCTTAACGACAACTTAAATGAATTAAAAGGACAACTTGCAAATAAACAGGAAGAATTGGATGGATTTGAACAAGAACGCAGCGATATAGAACAAGAAATATCAGAAAATTGCTCACAAGAAACAAAGGATGCTCTTCAAGCCTTTAATGAAGCAAAAGAAAATGTTGAATCCGTTAAAGAAACGGAATTGGCAGCTGCAAAAGAAACACTAACACAAGCACAAGCCGCACTTGATGAAGTAAATACGGTAATAAACGACAAAAAAGCGGAAGAAACAAAGAAAGAACATAAAGTTAATGATTCGAAATATGACGGACAGGAATTGCTTGATACAATAAATAATTTAGGCGGAAATGCTAAATTATTTTATTCAAGATTGTGTGAGCAACTTGGCATGGATGAAAAAGAAGTTGCTGATTACCTTACGGAACTTAGTACTTCCGAGCAGTGGGCAGACGGGTGCGTAAGTCCGATTATGTTATTTGCTCAAATATGTAATGAATCAGGATGTTATGCAGATATATATGGCGACGACGGTGCTGCATTAGGGCTAGGACAGTTCCATGAGTGCGCCGTTGATGAAGTTAATAATCAGTTTGGCACACATTATACTTATGCAGACAGATCCAATCCAATAAAAGCTCTTGAAATGATGAGTTTATTATTAAAATATCATTATAAATCATCAGGCAATTCTGAAGTTGGTATGTATACCAAATATGCTTCGGGAAATCTTAGAAATTTAAATATAGGTGAAAGATATATAGAAAACTTAAAAGCTAAAATAGGTTTAACCTAAATTATAAAATAATTATACCTTACTTACCGAAGTATTTTTTTTCAGACCTCATTAAAATTTTAATGAGGTTTGAGGATAATGAAAAAAGCTATTGTAATAATATTTATAATATTGGGTTTGTGTGCAGATTCTAAAGTAATTACGGGCGAAGTCAGCAGAGATACCAAGAAAAATGCCAATCAAATATATGATTCAACTACAAATACACCTATCGAGGGTGTAATAATTAAAATTCCCGCAAAAAACTATTCTACCGTAACTAAGCACGACGGAACATTTAAACTGCAAACAAAAATAACATCGCCAACCATAATGTCGGTCGAAAAATCGGGATATAAGCCCTATTCCATGACGTTATCGGATAACACTTTAAATCACCCTATACAAGTAGGTATTGAAAAAACGACACCGCACGACATTATAGCTGAAACTGGTATGATTCATATAGGCGACAACTCATTTTCAAGTCGAAGCGCTAACGCAAATGATTTCAGTTTAACCTCTTCAGGCCCGTTTTACTCCAAAGATGTAAAAATTAACTCTTTAAAAAACGATGAAGAACTTTATCTTGTTATAGGCTCTATTATAGGTATTGACTCGATTTTTGCGCAAAAAATAGGGCAATCTGGAGTATTAACTGCTTACTCCAGTCCGCCTGAAATATTTTTTAACGGAAATAAAATATCCGAAATTAAAATAAACGGCGATAATCAAAAGATTAAAATTCCTAAAAATTTAGTTAAACAAAATTTTATGAATAACATAACAATAAAAACGGGGAGAAATTTGTATAAAACTGCCTCAATAGATTTTGACGACATAGAGTTTACCAATATTTTATTTGAAATAAAGTAATATAGCTCCCAATGTTTTTTTTTGCTATAATGGCAAAAGGAGACGTAAATTAATGCCGTTTGAATTTAAAAGATTATCAGTACCCGACGTAATACTTATAATTCCTAAAGTATTTGAGGATGAACGCGGATTTTTTCTTGAGGGATATAAAAAATCAGAGTTTTATAAAAACGGCATAACGGTTGAGTTTAATCAAGACAACCATTCAAAATCAACTAAAAATGTTTTAAGGGGACTTCACTATCAAGCGGAACCCAAAGCGCAGGCTAAATTAGTGCGCTGTATTGCGGGTGAAATTTTTGACGTTGCCGTTGATATCAGAAAAAACTCACCTACATTTGGAAAGTGGGTAGGAGAAAAGCTG
The DNA here is from genome assembly GCA_947584965.1 of Candidatus Gastranaerophilales bacterium. Lineage (GTDB taxonomy): Bacteria > Cyanobacteriota > Vampirovibrionia > Gastranaerophilales > Gastranaerophilaceae > Avigastranaerophilus. The sequence continues at coordinate 22,609 of CANPWQ010000004.1, forward strand.
TCAGCAGAAAATAAACACATGCTCTTTATTCCCGAGGGTTTTGCTCACGGCTTTAGAGTATTAAGCGATAAAGCGGAATTATTTTATAAAGCGTCAAATGAATATTCAAAAGAGCATGACAGAGGCATTTTGTGGAATGACCCTGATATAAACGTTAATTGGGGAAATGATTTTGAGCCTGTTTTAAGCGAAAAAGACAAATATCAGCCAAGGTTAAAAGATATAAAGGATTAATTTATGAAAATTATAGTTACGGGCGGAGCAGGATTTATAGGAAGCTGTTTTATAAGGCATATCCTTAATAAATATAAAGATTATAAAGTAATAAACCTTGATGCCTTAACGTACGCAGGAAATATAGAAAATCTTGACGATATAAAAGACAATAAAAATTATACATTTGTACACGGAAATATTTGTGATAAAAAACTTGTAAGAGATTTAACCGCGGATGCCGATTGTATAGTAAATTTTGCGGCGGAAAGCCACGTTGACCGTTCGATAACAGGTCCCGAAATATTTATAGAAACAAATGTTAAAGGTACTTTAAATTTATTGCAAAGTGCAAAAGAATTCGGGATACAAAGATATTTGCAGGTTTCAACAGATGAAGTTTACGGTTCTCTCGGGAAAACGGGATATTTTTATGAAACAACGCCTTTATCTCCAAACAGTCCTTATTCCGCTTCAAAAGCAAGCGCAGATATGCTTGTAAGAGCTTACTGTGAAACTTATAAACTTCCAACGCTTATCACAAGATGTTCCAACAATTATGGACCTTATCAATACCCCGAAAAACTTATACCGTTCTTTATTTCAAAATTACTAAAAGGTGAAAAAGTACCCGTATACGGTGACGGATTAAATGTCCGTGATTGGCTGTATGTATATGATCATTGCAGCGCAATAGATACAGTGCTTCATAACGGAAAAATCGGTGAAGTTTATAATATCGGCGGTCATAATGAAAAAACTAATCTGGAAATAACAAAACTGATATTAAACGCAATGGGTAAAGATGAAAGCTCCATTGAATACGTAAAAGACAGACTTGGACATGACAGACGCTACGCTATAAGCAATGATAAAATACAAAATGAATTAGGCTGGAGTCCGTCAGTCACATTTGAAGAGGGTATAAAACTCACAATAAACTGGTATTTAAACAATCAAGAGTGGATGAAAAATATTGAAGAAAAAATATCGGGAGCCTTATTATGAAAATACTGGTAACAGGTGCAAATGGAATGCTCGGACAGGATTTATGTCCTATTCTTGAAGATGAGGGTTATGAAGTAATTGAAACCGACATTGATAATCTGGATATTACAAATTCCGATAATGTAAAAAATGTTCTTTCAAGCACGAAACCTGATTATGTAATCCACCTTGCGGCATATACAAATGTGGATAAAGCGGAAGATGATGAACAAACTGCATATAAAATCAATGTAACAGGTACTAAGAATTTAGCACAGACCTGCAAAGAACTTGATATTACAATGCTTTACATATCGACAGACTATGTATTTGACGGAACTAAAAAAGAAAAATATCAGACCTCTGATATTCCAAACCCTCAAAATATATACGGAAAAACTAAGCTTTTAGGCGAAAAAGAGGTGCAAAAAAACGAAAAGTATTATATTACAAGAACAAGCTGGTTATACGGAATCCATGGAAAAAATTTTGTTGAAACAATGATTAGCCTAAAAGATAAAGAAGAAGTAAAAGTGGTTGATGACCAGATAGGCTGCCCGACATGGACAATTGAGCTTGCAAACGGCATTGTAAAAATAATAGAAAATCAAATGCCATACGGAATATACCATATATGCGGAAGCGGGCAAACAAGCTGGTACGGATTTGCAAAAAAAATATATGAAATAGGGGGCTGGAGTGTTAACTTAAAACCATGCAAAACCGAGGAATTTCCAAGACCCGCAAAAAGACCCGCTTATAGTGTTATGGAAAATAATAAAATATGCAGGAACTGGGAAACCGCGCTTAAAGAATATATGGAATTGAGGTGTGAATGAAAGGAATAGTGCTTGCAGGCGGAGCAGGAACAAGATTATATCCCTCAACAATAGCCGTATCAAAACAATTAATGCCGATATACGATAAACCGATGATATATTACCCTATATCGGTTTTAATGCTTGCAGGAATAAAAGATATATTAATAATATCCACACCGCAGGATTTACCTAATTTTGAGAAATTATTGGGTTCGGGAAGCAGATTCGGAGTTAAATTTTCATACATAGAACAGCCCAAACCCGAGGGTTTGGCACAGGCGTTTATTTTAGGCGAGGACTTTATCGGTAATGATAATGCCGCATTAATACTCGGCGACAATATTTTTTACGGGCCGAGATTTTCAAAAATGTTGAAAGATACCGTAAGACGCACCGAAGAAAACGGCGGGGCGACTTTATTTGCATATCAGGTTAAAGACCCTCAAAGATTTGGTGTTGTTGAATTTGACAAAGATAATAAAGTCATTTCCATTGAAGAAAAACCAAAAGTTCCCAAATCTCAATACGCAGTAACGGGATTATATTTTTATGACAATAACGTCATAGAATATGCAAAAGCCCAAAAACCGTCTGCACGCGGTGAACTTGAAATAACCGATTTAAACAATACGTATTTAAAACATAATCAAGTAAATGTTGAACTGTTATGCAGAGGCTTTGCGTGGCTTGATACAGGCACACACACTTCGCTTTTGCAGGCGTCACAATTTATAAAAACAATAGAAGACAATCAGGGAATTAAAATTGCCTGCTTAGAAGAAGTTGCTTACAGAATGAAATTTATACATAAGGAAGATTTAGAAAAAATCGCATTAAAATACCCTAATAATCCGTATTATCAATACGTTGGACAATTAAAGTAGAAAACTGCCGAATTACTCCGACAGTTCCTTTCTAACCTTAATTAACGAAAACAACTAATCTACAAAATCGCTCTTGATATCAGGCTGCTCGTTAAAATTAAAAATGAAATGAGAATATCTTTCCATACGGAGTTTAAACCAGCCGAGCATTGTATCCGAGCCATATATCTTTATAGTACGCATACGGTCAAAGTTCTTATTTGAACGGTTATAAGACTCATCAATATATGTCTGACATTTGCAATTCAATTCATCGACTAAATCATAAAGAGTCTTTAACCATGCAGCTTGAACTTGTAATTCATTTACTTTGTACTCTAAAATCATAACTTTCCTGACTTTCGCAAAGATAAAAATCTCGCATAACTACTATAATAAATATGCCTGATTTTGCGTTTTTTTAAACACATTCAAGCTATTTTAATAAAGAAATGTTAACTTGTTAATTAATTTTGATTTTGAATTTGATAAAGTTCAAAAGTATTTTCCATAAGCATAGCAATGGTCATCGGACCAACACCTCCGGGGACGGGAGTTATATATGATGCTTTAGGATATACATTAGCAAAATCAACATCGCCCGTTAATTTTCCGTTAACACGGTTAATACCTACATCAACAATAACAGCGCCATCGTGAACAAAATCCGCAGTAACAAGATTAGCACATCCCGCAGCAGAAACTATAATATCAGCCTTTAATGCAATATCTTTTAAATTTTGAGTTTTACTATGAGCAACGGTCACCGTTGCATTTCGAGCTTGAAGCATAACGGAAAGCGGTTTTCCTACTATATTTGATCTGCCGATTACAAGTACATTTCTGCCCTCTAATTCTATATTATAATTATCCAAAAGTCTTATAATTCCTTTCGGCGTACACGGAAGCACATAAGGCTGATAACCGCAAAGCATTTTTCCTGCATTTCTTGAACTGAAGCAATCAACATCTTTTTCGGGCGCAATTGCTTCAATTACATTAAATTTATTAATATGATCAGGCAGAGGAAGCTGTACCAATACAGCATTGACCTCTTTCATTTCATTTAAAATATAAATATTTTCAAGCAGATTTTCTTCTGAAACATCTTTAGGCATAGGCAGAACTATTGACTCAAACCCGATTTCTTCAGCTCGTTTTTGTTTATTTTTTACATAAATTAAAGAAGCGGGATTATCACCTGCAATTATTACGGCAAGTTTCGGTTTTAGCTTTAAAGATGCGGTCTTTTCCTTAAGATTTTGTGTTATTTTATCCGCAAGTAATTTGCCGTCAAGAATAATTGTCATTATACTTCCTCGCCTCTCGGGATATTCAATCGGTAATACAGCTGTTCGAGTGCATTTTGAACCATTTTTGATTCTTTTGAAATTCGGTTTAATTTTAATTCGTCATCTTTTGGTATTGTTCCTAAAGTAGTCAAATCATATTTATTTAAAAGTTCAAGCAGAGGCTCGATTTCCTGATTATTAACCTTATTTAATATAACTCCAAGCTGTTCGCCTGCCGCGTATTTAGCACTGTATTCCTCTATTCGTTTTGCAAGATGAATGGAGGCCTCATTAGGTCTTGCGACTACCAGTGTGACATTAATCGGTATATCTACCAGCTGATATAGATATTTTAAATCAAATTCGCAGTCAAAAATTACAAAATCATAACGATTTATCAGTTTTACCAGTGCATCATTTATTTGCTTTGTAATGGGGCATCTGCAATCTTTAGAGCCTATAAGCCACGAAACAATGATATCCGTATTGTCATCAAGCGGTTCTAAAATATCTTCAAGCGCCCATTCAATATATTCCTGCTTTGTCATATTGTCGGGAATGCCCGTTTTATATTCATGTTTCCCGCTTCTTATTCCGTATATCGTTTGACGAATATCTTTGCCAAAACTGTGTCCTAATTCTCCCGTTAAATCGTTATCAAATAAAAGCACTGATTTATCGGGATGTTTTTCTCTTATTACATGCCACAAAGCCTTAACTATTGTTGTTTTTCCGCTTCCGCTTTTACCTGTAACCGCGATTGATACCGTCATTAAAAATCTCCAAAATCTCTATGTTGTAATTTTACCTTACATTTAAAAATTTGTGAACCTGCGGGATTAAACGCACATTTTTATATTTTACGGCAAATTTATTAAATATATTTATTATATCCGGTAAATTTGCACTTATAATACTCCCGTTCATCATTGGCTGTAATATAATTTGAAGATTATATTTTTCCGCAAGATTTACGGTTTTTTCAATCTCATCATCCGTAATATTTTCATCAAAAACAACTTTTGCAAAAATTTCTTTTTTTTCATCTATTGCAGTTTGGATAAATTTTTCGTGCAATTTGAACAAATCACCGTTACGTGAAGCGGAATTAAGTTTAATATCCGTGGAAATTATATCAACAAGATTTATAACTTGATTTAATTCGGCATAAAGAGTCCCATTTGTTTCAAGATAAATTTTATTATTAACTAACGGTAGAAAATCCTTTAAAAACTCATATTCCAAAAGCGGTTCACCGCCCGTTAAACTTACGGAGTGTATGTTTTTGTATTTATTAACCTCAAAAGCAAGTTCATCTATGGTATATTCTGTTAAATTTGAAGAAAAATCCGTATCACAATAACTGCAGTGAAGATTACATTTAGAAAATCTTATAAACAGCTGATTATAGCCTATGTATGGCCCCTCGCCTTGTATGGACTCAAATATCTCACTAATTAATACTTTTTTTTGCATTTTTCAAATCTCTTCTAATATCAACAGACGATAAATTTTTAAGTTCATTATACAGCTCTAATTCTTTAGCTGAAAAGTTTTTTGGCAGTTTAATATAAACAGTAACAATCATATCGCCTTTTTTAGTTTTTGATTTATTATAAACTCCCGCACCTTCAAGTTTAAGTTTCTGCCCCGAAGAAGTCATGGGCGGGATTTTAACCGAGATATTTCCATCTGTTGCAGGTATTGAAATTTCAGCCCCGAGAACTGCCTCAAAAGGCGTAACGGGAAGATTACAAAGAACATTTGTTCCCTCTATTTCATAATAAGGATTTTTTTCTATATTTATTATTAAATATAAATCACCGTTTTTACCGCCGTTAAGTCCTTTATTTCCCTCATTTCTAATTCTTATTTTAGCCCCCTGCTTAACACCTTGAGGAATTTTTACGTTAATCTTTTTTTGAAGTGAAACAATACCCGACCCCGCGCACATAGAGCATTTAGAACCGTTAATAAAAATCCGACCTTCGCAATTCGGGCATGGTTCCGTATGCAGAATATTAATTTTTCTGTTGGTTCCACTAATCGCCTCAAAACAGGAAACGGACAGTTCTAAAGAGATATCACTTCCGTTTATCGGAGCGGATTTTATATCCTTTTTGGAACGAACATTACTGTTTTTAAATAAACTGTCAAGCGCATCGTTAAAAGACTTGGTAAATGACTGTGGCTGCTGCGATTTTTCTTTTGCATTTTTAATAAATTCATCGTATTTGTTTTTATGATTAGTCTTATTAACCTCTTTTTCAAGTTTTTCGCGGAAATATCCGTGTAAAACATCATATTTTTGTCTTGCCTCATCATCTATTAATACATCATAAGCCTCTTTAATTTCTTTAAACTTATTAACGTCGGCACTTTGAGGCGAAACATCCGGATGATAAATTCTGACAAGTTTTCTGTATGAGGACTTTATCTCCTCTTTAGAAGCCTCATAAGTCAAATTTAAAACCTTATATAAGTCTTTATTGTAATAATTGGTCAAATCTGTAACTCCTTATATAATTTTACGGAATAGCAAAAAAATATCAACAAATAAATATACTTTTTTTTACAAAAAAACCGTATTAAAATAATAAAAAGTAGCAGGTTAGGGGAAAGCATGGAAATAAAGGAAATAAAAAAGACAGATATTGAAGTTGCGCAATTGCTGGAAAAAGAATTAAAAAGACAGCAAACAACAATAGAGTTAATTGCAAGTGAAAATTTCACATCTAAAGCGGTAATGGAAGCATGCGGAAGCGTGCTTACCAATAAATACGCAGAAGGAAAGCCGTATAAAAGATTTTATAACGGTTGTGAGAATGCTGATAAAATCGAAGAACTCGCGCAGGAGCGGGCAAAAAAGCTGTTCAATGCAGAGCATGCTAATGTTCAGCCCCATAGCGGTGCGCAAGCAAATATGGCTGTTTTTGTATATGCCGTAAAACCGGGCGATACAGTTATGGGAATGGATTTATCAAACGGAGGTCACCTTTCGCACGGTTCACCCGTTAATTTTTCAGGGTTATACTTTAATATAGTTTCTTACGGAGTAAATGATAACGGTGAAATCGACTATGAAGAAGTAAGAAATTTAGCTTTAAAACACAAACCCAAATTAATAATTTGCGGAGCAAGCAATTATTCAAGAATAATAGATTTTAAAAAGTTTAGGGAAATAGCTGACGAAGTCGGAGCTTATTTATTAGCGGATATAGCACATATTGCAGCGCTGGTTGCAACAGGTGAACATCCAAGCCCGTTCCCTTATGCGGATTTTGTAACAACAACAACACATAAAACCCTAAGAGGTCCCAGAGGCGGAATAATAATGTGCAAAGAAAAGCATGCGCAGGGAATAGATAAAGCAGTATTCCCTGGTATTCAAGGTGGGCCGTTAGAGCATATAATAGCGGGAAAAGCAGTCGCATTAAAAGAAGCACTAAGCGATGATTTCAAGTTATATGCAAAACAGGTGGTAAAAAATGCAAAAGCACTTGCCGCTTCATTAATGGAAGAAGGACTTGATATAGTAGGAGGCGGCACCGACAATCATTTAATGACTCTTGATTTAAGAAAATTAAACAAAACGGGGAAAGATATAGCAAATATCCTTGAATTAGTAGGTATAACGGCGAATAAAAACACCGTACCAAATGACCCGCAGAGTCCTTTTGTAACAAGCGGAGTAAGACTCGGCTCACCTGCCGTCACTACGAGAGGATTTAAAGAAGAAGATATGAAAGAAGTCGGCAAAATTATAGCCAAAGCTGTTGAAATTTCTGATACTAAAGATGAAAACATAATAAAAGAGTTAAGACAGCGTTCATTAAACCTTTGCAAAAAATACCCGTTATATGAGGATTAATTATGACAGTTCTTCAATTATCCGAAGCAAATATAATAGGAACGGTAATAGCCTTTATTCTAGGATTATTTTTAATACCGCTGGTAATAACATTTTCCGAAAAACAAGGCTTAATGGATAAGCCCGATGCAAGGAAAATCCATTCACACCCGATTCCAAGACTTGGCGGAGCTGCAATATGGGCTTGCAGTATGCTTTCATTTTTAGCATTAATAATATTAAGTTATTATCCTCATCGTTCTTTATTATCGGGGTTATTACTCGGAAGTTCGTTAATGTTTTTACTCGGACTTGTTGATGATGTATACGGTTTAAGCGCAAAATTTAAGTTTATACTGCAAATTTCCATAGCAACAATAGTATTTTGCCTCGGAGTAAAAATAACGTCAGTATTTATACCTTTTGCGGGGTTAATTGAGCTTCATCCGATTGTTTCATACATATTAACAATCGGTTGGATAACGGGAATAAGTAATGCGGTAAACTTTATAGACGGAGTAGACGGCTTAGCGGGAAGCGTAATAACTATAAGCTCCGTAACACTTGGGTTAATGGCGGTAGCATTAGTGCCGTCAGATGCAGTCAGCAGTTTAATTGCATTTATACTTGCAGGCTCCATGCTCGGATTTTTAACATATAATTTTCATCCCGCAAAAATATTTATGGGGGATTCCGGTGCATTATTCGGAGGGTTTCTGCTTGCTTCATTGTCAATAATGTATTCAATGAAAACTGCCGATATAAAAATGTATTTACCTTTAATAATACTTGCCGTACCTATAATTGATATAACCTTTTCATCGTTAAGACGTATATTAAAAGGAACATCACCGTTTGTAGCTGACGCAGAGCATATTCACCATAAACTTTTAAACTTTGGATTATCTCAAAACAAGGCTGTACTTGTGCTTGTAGTATTTTCAATAATAATGGGCTGGCTTGCAACATACATTGCTGCCTCTGATACTACAAAATACTTTTTATATGCTGTTATAATATCAACAGTGATGATTATATTAAATCGTCACGCCAAAATAGTAGATAACGGCGAAGAAGCGCTAAAAGCAGAGGAATATAAGAATAAGGATACAAATTAATGACTGTAAGGAAGATAGTAAAATACGGAACAGCAAGTTTAAGAGAAAAATCTAAAGAAGTTCATAAAATTTCAAAAAAGGTGCAAATACTTGTTGATGATTTATATGATACAATGTACGCTTTAAACGGAGTAGGTTTAGCGGCTCCGCAAATCGGCGAAAATTTAAGAATATTTGTAATAGATACAGGCACAGACCCAAAAACAATGAACCCGATAACATTTATTAACCCGAAAATCCTAAAACTTGAGGGAGCAATAAATTCTTATGAGGGCTGTTTAAGTTTTCCCGACGCTTATACAAATGTAAGAAGATATAAGTATGTAAAAGTAAAAGCTACCGATATAAAAGGCAAGCCATTTATAATGGAAGTCAAAGACGGCTCGCTGCTGGCAAGAGCAATTCAGCACGAATTTGACCATTTAGACGGAATACTTTTTATAGACCACTGCCGAAATCGTTTTGAAACAGATAAAATACTGACAGAGAAAGGGTTAAATCCAATAGACTCTGATTATTTACTTGATGAAAAAGAATTAGAAGAAGAAATTCAAAAAAATCCGCAGCAAGAGGAGCCTAAGAATTGATAAAAGCAGTATTTATGGGGACTCCCGAAATAGCGGTAAAAAGTCTTAATGAGTTAATAAAAAATAATGAAATAGAAATTGCGGCAGTAATAACCCAGCCCGACAGACCAAAAGGCAGAGGCAACAAATTAACACCTCCGCCCGTAAAAGTTTGCGCTTTAGAACATAACATTTTATGTATTCAAACAGAAAAAATAAGCAAAGATAAAGAACTGATAGATAAATTAAAATCAATGAACGCGGATTTTTTTATAACATACGCTTTCGGGCAGATATTATCTCAAGAAGTTCTTGATATACCCAAAATAGCGACAATAAATCTTCACGCGTCGTTACTGCCAAAATACAGGGGCGCAAACCCTATACAAAGATGTATATTTGACGGAGAGAAAAAAACAGGCATAACAACAATGCTTACCGTTTTAGAGCTTGATGCGGGGGATATCTGTGAAACACTTGAAATCCCGATTGATGAGAATATGACGGATATTGAACTAAAAGAAATAATAAGCAAAAAATCTCCCGAATTAATTTGTTCCACAATAAAAGGCTTGTATTCGGGAAATTTAACTCCTAAAAAACAGTGCGAACAAGGCGTATGTATTGCAAAAAAATTCACGAAACAAGACGGTTTAATAAATTGGAAAAACACTGCATTGCAAATTCACAATCAGGTACGTTCAATGGTTGATTTTCCTACCGCATACACACTTATAAACGGAAAAATGATTAAAATAATTGAAACAAGAGTAATCGAACAAAAAAACGCAAATGACAGCGGAGTAATAACTTCAATAAACAAAGACGGAATTGAAATAAGCTGTTCACAAGGCAGTTTGCTTATAACGGAAGTAAAACCCGAAAGCAAAGGGATAATGCATGCCCGCGACTATGCTAACGGAGCTAAACTTAAAATCGGACAAAAAATAGGAGAATAAAATGCTTCAAAGGGGAATAAGAGGCGCAATAACGGCAGAGGAAAACACGTCAGAAAGCGTAAAAGAAGCTGTAATTGAATTAATTAATGAAATTAATAAAAGAAACAATATAAATCCAAGCGATATAGTAAGCGCCGTATTTTCAATGACAAAGGATTTAGACTGCGCATATCCCGCAAAATTTGCCCGCGAACATTTTAAAGAATGGCAGTATGTTCCGATGATGTGCTTTAGCGAACTTGATATTAAAGGTTCGCTTCAAAAATGTATAAGAATACTAATAACCGTAAACACGGAAGCCAATCAAAAAGATATAAACCACGTATATTTAAAAGATGCACAAATACTGAGAAAAGATTTAACAAACAAATGAAAATATTAATAGTAGGTTCTGACATAAATGCGATATTACTTGCAAAGTATATAAAACCGGAAGAAAGTTCGCATGATATATATCTCACCACGGATGACAACAGTTCACCCGAAATTTACACAGGCATAAATATACGTGAAAACAATATAAACGAGCTTACAGATTTCGCAAAATATAACGGAATAGATTTTACCATAGCAATTTCAAAACTCGCAATAATAAATTCAATAGCAGACGAATTTAAAAAAGAGGGTTTATTAATTTTTGCTCCGTTGTCCGAAGCTGCCAGAATTACTTATTTTAATTCCATAGCAAAGAAAATTTTATATAAATTAAAAATCAACACTCCTAAATTCGGAATATTTGACAGAGAAAATCTGGCAATAGATTATGCACGAAATGCAAAGTTTCCGCTATTGATAAGTAATGACTTTACATTATTTGAGCGAAAAATAAAAAAAGTTAATAATTTTTCAAAAGCAAAAGAATGGATACAAAACTTATTTGAAAATGATGAAGAAAAAATAATCATTGAAAACTATTTAGACGAAAATCCTTTATACGTATACTTTATAACTGACGGATATAATGCCTATCCGCTCATCAGCATTGAAAAGGATGAAGAAGAAAAAGCAATAACTGCCCCGAGCAATAAAATATCGGAGGAAATATATAAAAAATTATTAAACACAGTAATATACCCGCTGTTAGACGATATAGCAAAGTATTCCGATAATTACACGGGAATTATAGGCATAAAAATAATACTAAAAGAAGAAAATATAAATGTACTTGAAATATATAACGGCTTTGAGAATAACGACCTGCAAGTATTTTTATCACTTTTAGACGAAAATTTAATAAATATATTGTATGAAACAGCAACAGGAAGCCTTGCGGATGATTACAGCTACATAAAATTAAGCGAAAATTATTCCTATACTGTAATATTGCCAAAAAACGACAAAATATCAGAAGCATTAGAACATGAAGATGACATGATAATACTCGAAAATGCAGATGAATATATAATAACCGCAACAGGTAAAACTCTAAATTACGCAAAAGAAAAAGTGAGCATATATAATGAAATCGGAAAAGAAGAATAAAAGACAGTGCATAATCTGCGGCGAATTAAAAGAAAAAAATGAATTAATAAGAATAACTCAGGATTATAAAAGCAAAGAAACAAAATTAAACACGGATAATAAAATTCAAGGCAGAAGTGTATATATATGTAAAGAGAATAATTGTATAGAAAAAGCATTAAAAATCAATGCAAAAAAGGCGGTTAAAAAAGTCAAAATAGGTGAAAATATTAAGGAAGAACTGTACAATTTACTTCAAAAGTAAATTGTGATAAAACTATAATATAGACAAATAAAAACGGGAAACAATAATGACTGTTGAAACAAAAAGAGTATATGAACTTGCAAAAGAATATGAAATGAGTAATAAAGAATTCATTGAATATTTAGACAGCAAATTAGGGATAAAAGTAAAATCACATTCAAGCAACTTAATGCCTGCGCAAATAGAGAAAATCAAAGCGGCATTAAGTAAAAATAACGGGCAGGAAAGTGCAAAGAAACCGAAAGCATTTATAATTAAAAAACCAAAAACAAGTATACCCGAAGAGAAAAAAGAAGACAGCATTAAAAAAACAACGGAGTCGGCCGAAAATAAGAAAACGGAAATAAAATCAACAGAACAAGAAAAAACCGAAGAACAACCCCAAACAGAAGTTTCAACAATAAGGTCATTACTTGAATACAACAACCGCAACAGTCAGAAAAAAAGACAGGAAATGGCGCTTGCAAATAAACAAAAACAACAGGATGCCGAAAGAAACAAAAAAGGGGAAAAATCGGATCGAGTTGAAAGAAGTGAAAGGGTAGGAAAATTTCCGTTAAAAGGACAAATTACACGTCCGGACAGAAATGACCGCAGAGAAAAACCAAGACAAAATTTTGACAAGACAAAGCCTGAACGCCCCGATAATAAAGAAAGAGGTGAAAGACCCTCCGTAAATAAGCGTCCTTTGCAGCACCATATAATCCCTCAAGATATATATGAGGGCAAGTCATCTCCGAATTCATATAAGAAAAAAGGACCGAAAGAAAAGAAACAATATAAAAATAAAGAAGAAGAACAAGAATTAATAAGTCTTGAAAAAGCAATTTCACAAAAACATAAGAAAAAGAATAAAGACAACAGCGAAACTGAAGTTATTTCGCAGGTTGTAATAAATAAACCGTTAACCGTCGGAGAATTAGCGGACAAAATTAAAAAATCACCTGCTGAGATTGTAAAATACTTAATGATGCAGGGGATATTAACCACCGTAAATGAAGTAATATCAGAAGAAACACAAAAGAAAATTTGTGAAAGTTTTGAACTTGAAGTATTAGAAGAGGATTTAAACGAATACATCGAGCAGGAGCTTGAAAAAGAAGAAAAAGAAAAAGCAATTAAAGAGGTAGATGAATCATTATTAGAACATAGAGCGCCCGTAATAAGTATTATGGGGCATGTAGACCATGGTAAAACAACACTTTTAGATTCAATAAGGGCCTCAAAACATAAAATTGTAGCAACCGAAGTTGGCGGTATAACTCAATCAATCGGTGCATATACGGTATATTTGGAAGATAAAAAAGACAAAAAGATAGTATTTATAGACACCCCCGGGCATGAAGCATTTACGGAAATGCGTGCAAGAGGTGCGCAAGCAACAGATATTGCAATATTGGTAGTTGCGGCAGATGACGGAATAATGCCTCAAACAATAGAGGCAATAAACCATGCGCGTGCAGCGGAAGTTCCCATAATAGTAGCTGTTAATAAAATAGATAAAGCAGGTGCAGACCCCGATAAAATAATGCAGCAATTAACCGAATACGGACTGGTTCCCGAAGAATGGGGCGGAGATACGATATGCGTAAAAGTAAGTGCGCTTCAAGGCAAAGGTATAGATGAGCTTTTGGAATACATATTGCTGTTAGCCGAAGTCCAAAATTTAAGAGCGAATAAAACAGCAAAGGCTTCGGGTGTAGTAATAGAAGCAAAACTTGATAAAGGAAAAGGTCCAGTTGCAACATTATTGGTACAAAACGGAACACTGCATACGGGTGACTGCGTAGTAGTAGGAAGCGTGTGCGGCAGAGTCAGAGCTTTATTATCAGACTCGGGAGAAAGAATAAAAAAGGCAGAGCCTTCTACTCCGGTAGAAATTTTAGGTTTAACCGAAGTACCGCAAGCGGGCGACAGTTTTGAAGCGGTTGAAAACGAAAAAGTAATGCGCGCTATATGTCAAGAACGAAAAGAAAAAGAAAGAAACACAAAACTTGACAGCATGAAACCTGCTCATATAAGAAATGAGCATGTCGGAAACAGCGAAGATAACATAAAAAGATTAAATTTAATAATAAAAGCAAATACCCATGGTGCGGCAGAAGCCGTATCTCAAGGCGTATCACAGCTTGAATCAAAAGAAATCATAACAAAAATAGTACACGTAGGCGTCGGTGATATATCGGAAGCCGATGTAATGCTAGCCAGCGCTAGTAACGCTATCATCTTAGGGTTTACGGTAAAAGAAGATATGAATGCTCAAATTGCCGCAGAAAAAGAGGGCGTAACAATCAAGAAATATAATATCATTTATCAGGTACTTGAAGATTTGGAGCAGACAATGCTCAACCTCTTACAGCCCGAAATAAAAGAAGTCGCTTTAGGTCAAGCTGAAGTAAGACAGGTATTTACAATAGGTAAAACAACTAAAATTGCAGGATGTTACGTTACTGAAGGTAAAATTGCAAGAAATAAAAATGCAACCGTTTACAGAAACGGCATTGAAATATTTAAAGGTCAAATTGATCAATTAAAGAGATTTAAAGATGACGTTAAAGAAGTAGCACAAGGCTTTGAATGCGGAATATCTTTTGATAAATTTAATGACATTCAAGAAGGTGACATAATAAAAGTTACCACAACGGAAGAAATTGAAAGACAAGTGTTAGTTTAATTTAACAATCGGAGTTTATTATGTCTTTAAGAAATGAACGTGTCAGAAAAACATTAATGAAAGAAATAGCTGATATAATCCAAAAAGAATTGAAAGATTCAAGAATTCACGGAGTTGTGTCAATAACCGATATAGAAATATCACACGATAATTCTTACGCAAAAGTATATTATTCCGTATTTGCATCTGAAGAAGAAAAGAAAACAACAATTGCCGCAATTACCGAAAATACACCAAAAATAAGATATGAAGTCGGAAAAAGAATAAGATTAAGACTTACTCCTGAATTAAGATTTATCCCCGATGACTCGTTAGAGCGCGGTTCAAACGTAACTCAAATAATAAATAAAATATCAAGAGGCGAGATATAATTGTTCGGGTTTTTAAATATAAATAAACCCTCGGGCATGAGTTCTCATAAAGTAATATCAATATTGCGTAAAATAACGGGAATAAAACAAATAGGGCACGGCGGAACATTAGATCCTTTAGCTTCCGGAGTTTTACCTGTTGCAATAGGAAAAGCCTCAAAACTTATTGATTATCTGCCCCAAGACAAAGCCTATATTGCAGTCGCAAAATTCGGCATAATATCTGATACTTATGATATTGAGGGAAATATTACAGAATTTTGCAACAAAAAAATCACACGGGAAGAAATTGAAAGCGCCTTAGAAAATTTTAGAGGGGAGATAGAACAAATACCGCCTGCATTCAGCGCTGTTCATTATAACGGGAAACGGCTTTATGAGCTGGCTCGCGAAGGTAAAGCTCCTGTTGATATTGCAGGCAGAAAAATAAATATATATGAAAATAAAATACTTGAATTTGACTACGAACAACAAACATTAAAACTGGAAATACACTGTTCAAAAGGTACATATATAAGGTCTTTAATAAATGATTTAGGTAAAACACTTAATACGGGAGCAGTTATGGTTGAACTTAAAAGAATACGGTCATCTTCAATGGAAATAGAAAACTCAATCACTTTAACCCCTGAAACGACAAAAGAAGAACTTGAAAAAAATATCATAAATCCTGCAGATATAATTTCTCTTGAAAAAGTTGAAATAAGTAATGAAGAATTTAAAACAATACTAAACGGCAATAAAATTAAAAATAAAGCCAATATAGAAAATGACGTACTTTTAATTCACAATAATAAGATAACGGCTCTTGCAAAAGCGGAAGAAAATTACATTCAACCAAAGAAAGTACTGGTATGAAAAAAATTATTACAGCAATGCTCTTATTAATCTCAACACCCGTATTTGCAAACGAATGCGAATATAATTGCCCCGCTCCCGCCGATAATATTGAGGATGAAACAATAATAAATAAAGTAACGGGAGTAAATTTTCTGACTAAAAAAATTATAGAAAGTTTAATAGAAAAAGAATTAAACAGCGAATTAAATTCCGATATAAAAGCCCAATTAACGCTTTTTAACGTAAAAAGAACAAAGCAGGGCGAGTTTAAAGCATTAAAGCTGACAAGCAAAAAAATTTTATATAGAGCCCTCAGTTTAACTGATTTTGAAGCACAAAGCATTTGCGAATACAATAAAGTCATATATAAAGACAAAAAATTATACTATCCTTATGACCTGCCTTTTAAATTCAGCGGAAAAATAACAAATGAAGATATACAAAATACAATAAATTCTGCGGAATTTCAAAAAGAGCTTCAAAGAAACTACGTAAAAGTAAACGGAATAAAAATGTTTGAAGCACTAAGCCCGCAAGTTGTGTTAAAAGATGACAGAGCATACTTTACAATACATCTTAAAACATTGTTTGCACGAATAAATATAAGTTTCAGCGCTCAAATAGAGGCAGAAAATAATAAAATTGTATTAAAAGATATCACATTTAACTCAAAAAGTAATATAATAAATGAAAGCATGTCAGATAGTTTAACAAAAGACTTTAACCCGATATCATATCAAACAAAAGTACTGGAAGATAAACACGGTAAAATTGAAATAAAATCAGCCAAAATATCGGGCGATGAAATTCTAATAAACGGAATATACACAATAAAACAAAACTACGGCGGGGTAAATGAGTAATTTTTCAAAAATAGTAATAATAATACTTTTGGTGTTATCTTTTTTCTTTATAAAAGAAAAATACGGAGAAGACATACAAAACCTGCTAAGCTCCGCAGGGGCAATAAAAAAAATTGAACTGCCAAAATTGATACCGGAAAAAGAATTTGAAGAAATAGAACCCCCGACAGAATTGCCGACGGAACAGCCAACAGCGAATGATGAAACAGAAACAAAAAAGGCAGAAATATATTTTCTGGCATTAAATTCCGATGCAAACGGAATATATAAACCGGTTACGCGCGAAATACCGCAAAATGAAGATAAACTTGATTTCGCCATAAAAGAATTATTAAAAGGACCGAATATCGTTGAAAAATCAATGGGTACTTACAGTGAAATTCCAAAGAATACAAAACTTCTCGGAATAAAACACAAAGGAAATAAAATAATAATAAATTTAAGCGATGAATTTCAATGGGGCGGCGGTACTGACAGTATTTATTCAAGAATGATGCAATTAATAAAAACCTCAATAAATAATAGTAAAAATAAAAAGATATATTTATACATAGACGGAAAGCAGGTGAATTTTTTAGGCGGAGAGGGTATTATGATATCTCAGCCTTTAAATGAGAAATCACTTGAAATTTAAAAATCAAAAAGTGATTACAAAAGTAATCTTATGTGGTAAAATTTACATATATATGTTAAGGGGCAGAAATATTGTTTGAGAAATTCACCGAAAAAGCTATTGAAGCAGTAAAATCAGCACAAATATATGCAATAGAATTTAATCATGAAAAAATATACCCCGAACATTTGCTTTTAGCACTTTTAAACGATACAAACAGTATAATCGTTAAAACATTTTTAATAAATAAAATTAAAACGGAAGATATAAAGAACGATATAATAAAACTTTTAAACAGCCGTGCAGTAGTAAAACCTGTTGAATATGCAGTATTTAGCAATTCATCAAAAGATATTTTTGAAAAAACATTGGATATAGCAAAATCACTCGGAAATTCATATATAAAGCCCGAGCATTTATTCTTAGCGATATGGGACAGCCCGAAACTTGAATTAACAAAAGTATTAAAAGCAAAAGGCATTGATATAGAAAAAACGAGAGCAATGTTTTATAATGTTCTCTCATCAAATAAACATCAAAAAATACAACACCCTGAAATTATAGAAAAACGAAGAAGAAACGATAAATCAGAAAGTATAATAAATTTAATAGAAAGTGCGGACAGTTCAAAAATATTTGATAGAGCGATAGCAAAACTTTCCACATCAAATTATGAAATATTAGGCACAGAGCAAATAATGCAGTCGATACTGGAGGACAATAATTCCGAAATAGTAAAAATACTTGCGGAATACGGGGTAACGGCAGAAACATTTTCACAAAAGCTGAAAGAAATATCAAGCAGGCAAGCTGAATTTGGAGATAAACAAATAATTTTCACTCCAAACGCACTAAAAACACTAATGATAGCATTGGATACGGTTAGGGAAGAGGGGGTAGCTTCAATCATGCCCGAACATATCATATTAGGTCTATTGAAATCAAAAAAAGGGATAGCATACAACATATTAAAAGAATTAAACGTAAACGAATCACTATTGGAAGAAAGAATCCAACAACCGATAGAAAAACAAAAAAATGAAACATTATATATAATGCGATTAGCCAAACAGGAAGCGAGAAGAATAGGAAATAACGTAGTAGGAAGTGAATTAATATTATTGGGGATAGTACTTGAAGCGAACTCAATAGCAGCCGAAATACTTAGAGATTTAGGGGTAATTGTAAAAGATGCGCGTGAAGTAATAGAAAAATTAATTGGCTCGGGTGAAGAATACTCAGGCGGAGAAATAACTTTCAGCCAGCGGGCGAAATTAATACTTGAAGACGCATGGAATATAGCAAAATCACAAAATAAAACAAAAACAACGGCAGATGATTTGCTTTTAGCAATATGTAATCAGCAAAATTCGGTAGCAATGAAAGCATTAAGTATATTAGGGGTAGATTCACTTGAAATCAGACAGGGAATTAAGAACAGACTTGAGAGCTGCGGTTTTTGAACTGTTAGCACCTGCGAATAACAAACAAACTGCGAAAAAGGCAATACTGGCGGGTGCCGATGCTGTTTATATCGGATATAATTTATATGGAGCAAGGTCGCAAGCAGGCAACTCATTTGAAGATATAATTGAAACCATAGAATTTGCTCATATTTACAGAGCAAAAGTTTATATTACCTTAAATACAATTTTAAAAGATGATGAATTAACTCATATTAAAAAGTTAATATGGCGGCTCTATGAAATAAAAGCTGACGGAATAATAATTCAAGATATGGGGATTTTAGAGTTAAATCTGCCTCCTATACCTATAATAGCAAGTACGCAGTGCCATAATTACAGCGTTGACAGAATAAAGTTTTTGGAAAAAACAGGCTTTAAACGTGTAATCTTGCCGAGAGAAACAAGTTTAAAAGAAATTAAAGAAATAAAAGAAAATACAAACATAGAACTTGAAAGTTTTATCCATGGGGCATTATGCGTATCATACAGCGGGCAATGTTATTTAAGTTATTCAATCGGAGGAAGAAGTGCTAATCGAGGCGAATGCGCCCAGCCGTGCAGGAAAAAATATACACTCCTTGACGCAGATGGAAATGAAATAGTAAAAAATAAGTATTTATTGAGCTTAAAAGATTTTAATCTGTCCGAAAAAATTGAAGAATTAATATTAGCGGGTATAACTTCATTTAAGATAGAGGGCAGATTAAAAAATGAAGCCTACGTAATAAATATAACTTCATATTATCGTGAAATAATTGATAAAGTATTAAATACATACGGATTAAAACGCGCCTCTCAAGGCATAAGTAAAAATCCTGTTGAAGCGGATATATATAAAAGTTTTAACCGCGGATATACGGAATTTAATATAACAGGGGAGAGAAAAAATATCGCAACCGTAAATTATTCAACATCATTAGGCGAATTTATAGGAATAGTAGAAAGCGTCAAAAAAAATTATTTTACGTTAAATACAAATATACTAAATAACGGCGACGGGGTATGTTTTTTTAATGAATATAACGAGCTAATCGGTACAAATATTAATAAAACAGAGGGAAATGTAATTTATCCCGCAAATATAAAAGGAATAAAATCCGGAATAAAAATATACAGAAATTATAATAAAGAATTTGATGATGAAATAAGTAAAGCAGAATTTACAAGGAAATTACCGGTCAAAATAAAAGTGCGGGAAACCCCTATGGGATATCTTTTTATAATGACTGATGAAGAGAAAAATTCAAGCTGTTATATGGCTGCAAAAAAATATGAGCAGGCAATGCAGGAAGAAAAAGCAAAAAATACAATGGAAATCCAATTATCCAAAACAGGCGGGAGTGAGTTTGAGGTTATAAAAACGGATATAAAATTAAAGCAAATCCCTTTTATCAGAATGAGTGAAATTAATGAAATAAGAAGACAATTAATAAAAAAATTAAGAGAAATAAGGAGAAAAAACTATAAACAAAGTAAAAGAGAAACATCCGTAAAAAAAATCCCCTATCCCGAGCCGGAGCTTGATTATAAAGCAAATATATCAAATGAAAAAGCCAAACAATTTTATATAAAACGCGGCGTAAATGTAAAAGAATACGCAATTGAAATTCAAAAAAATACAAAAAATAAAGATTTAATGACATCAAAATACTGCATAAAAAATCAGCTGGGATTATGCACTAAACAGGCTCCAAAAAAGAAATACAAAGAACCTTTTGTCTTAAAAGACGAATTCAACAAGGAATACCTTGTTGAATTCAATTGTAAGGATTGTATTATGAAAATAAGGAGTTGGGATTAAGATCTTTTTAAGGTTGAATAAGCAGGGTTAGAAGCTATTAAGTTAGCTATTGAAGTCATTTGATTACCGTCTTTTGTATATAATTTAGATAAGTAGTTTAATCTTTTAACTAATTTTGAATCAGCTGTTTTTAAAGAGGGGTTAACTTGAGTGAAAGAAATCCATGTTTTAACTTCGGTATTCCAAGCTCTGACTTCTTCTTCATAAGTTTTAGTATTTTCGTGATGTACGCTTTCGTGAGCAATTAAGCAAGCAACAGCTTCAACGGGAGCGGTTTTATAATTAGAACTGATTAAAATAACAAGTGAACCATCGGCAGTTTTAGCGGTAACAGCTTCACAAGTGCCGTAGCCTAAAGCCTCTAAGTTTCTGAACATAATTCTTATAGGTTTATTTGTAGAATTTTGACCTTGAATTACATTAAGAACCTTGTAATTATTCATAACTTCTAATTTATGTAATGCTTCTAACAAAACAGGCTGCTTTGTATTAGCCGAATAATCAGCTGCAAATACTGCATTTACGCTCAACAAAATTAATGCGCTAAAAAGCACAACTACTCTACTCAAAAATTTCATAACAGGGAATCCTTTGAACAACTATTTTCTACAATTAATGTAAGTTTTTAACTCATCCTTACAAAATAGTTATCGGCAGATTAAAAAAAAACTTTAGCTTTTGAATGAAATTTTTTAATTTTTTGTTACATTTCTTATCATTTTATAGTATAATGCTTATAAAAAGGGGATTTTTTATGTTTGATATAGGGATAATAGGAGCAGGACCAGCGGGTTATACTGCAGCAATCAGAGCAAGCCAAGAAGGGATGAGCGTAGTACTTTTTGAAAAAGGAGAAATCGGCGGCACTTGCTTAAATCGAGGATGTATACCGACAAAAACAATACTGCACATTGCAAAAGTATATTCAGAAATATTAAACAGCGAAAAATACGGAATTACTGCAGAAAATATCGGTATTAATTATGAAAAAGCAGCCCAAAGAGCTAAAACTGTTTCCGAAAAAATAAGAAAATCCTTAACGGGATTAATAAAAGGCTGCGGAATAACTATTGTTGAAGAACATGCACAAATAGAAAACAGCAATATTATAAAAACCGCACAAAACACTTATGAAGTAAAAAATATAATTATTGCATCAGGTTCAAAACCAAACAAAATAAGTTTTAAAGGAAATTATGACAAAGATTTTATATTAACTTCTGATGACATATTAAACATGACAACACTGCCCGAGAGCATTTTAATAGTAGGTTCGGGGGCAATAGGTATTGAATGGGCAAGGATATTATCCGCTTTTAAAGTAAAAGTAAGTGTTGTCGAAATTATGGAAAAACTCTTACCGAGCGCGGATTATGAAATATCAGCGCGATTAGAGCGTATATTTAAAAAGAGTCGTATTGATTTTTATACGTCATGCTCAATAGATGAAATTCAAGGAAATAAAATTAAATTATCAAACGGAAAAGAAATTGTAACCGAAAAAGTATTGCTTGGAGCAGGCAGAGCTGCCGAGCTTGATTTTGGCAGTATTTCAAAAAATTTAGACATAAAAAAATATGTAACTACTGACTGTAACTTTAAAACCAATATTGATAATATTTTTGCCATAGGCGATATAAACGGAAAATCCATGCTTGCACACAGTGCAATGAAACAAGCTGAAGAAGTTATTGAATATATAAAAACGGGCAAATGCAATTTATTTAATCCCCACCTCGTTCCTGCGGTAATATACGGCTCCCCCGAGATTGCATATATAGGAAAAACAGAGCAAGCACTTCAACAAGAGGGAACTAATTATAAAAAATCAATATTTCCCATATCAGCGCTGGGCAAGGCATACGCAGAGGATAAAATTGAGGGCTTTATAAAAATACTTGCAACGGAAGATGAAATCTTAGGCGCACATATAATATCAGAAGAAGCAAGTGCTATGATTGAACAAACAGCAATTGCAATGACAAATAAAATCCCGCCAAAAGAAATAATTAAAACTATATTTGCACATCCGACATACTCCGAGGGAATAGGCGAATGCCTTTTAGGACTCTATAATAAGGCAATTCACATACCTCAAAAGAAAGAGGAAAATAATGAGTGAAATAAGAACAAAAACAAAAATAGTGGCAACTCTGGGGCCTGCAAGCCGTGATTATAAAACAATAAAAGAATTAGCTCTATCAGGTGCGGTAATGTTTAGAATTAATACCTCGCACGGCAATAAAGAAGACCATGCCAAGAAAATCGAGATAATAAGGCAGGTAGAAAAAGAACTTGAAAGAAATATCCCTGTTTTAATCGACCTGCAAGGACCTAAAATCAGAGTAGGAGAACTAAATGAAGCCGTTAAAATAAATAAAGGCGATGAAATTATATTAGAACACACTCAAAAACCTCAAAAAGGTATAATTCCCGTAGATTATGAGGGGATTGCAAAAGATGTAAAACCGGATGATAAAATTCTTTTAGATGACGGAAAAGTCGGATTAAAAGTAGTAAAAGTTCTTGAAAACAGAGTTTATGCAACAGTAGAGTACGGAAGCGAAATAAAACCCCGTAAAGGAATAAATATCCCCGGAACTCAAGCCAGCTTAGAGGCTGTAACTAACAGGGATAAAGAGTATATAAAATTTGCGCTCGAGCAAAATGCGGATTACTTGGCACTTTCTTTTGTAAGAAAAGCCGAAGACATAAAATGCGCAAGGTATTATACAAAAGCATACGGCGATACCGAAATTCCCATTATAGCAAAAATAGAGAAACCGCAGGCACTTGATAACTTGGAAGAAATAATAAAAGAAGCTGACGGAATAATGGTAGCCAGAGGCGATTTAGGGATTGAAATGTCGCCGCAGGAAGTACCGATTGCGCAAAAACGTATAATAGAGTTAACCAATAAGCATAAAAAACCTTGTATAGTTGCAACGCAAATGCTTGAATCAATGATAACCGAACCAATTCCCACCCGCGCGGAAGCAAGTGATGTTGCAAATGCTATATACGACAGAGCCGACGCCATTATGCTATCAGGGGAAACAGCGTCGGGCAATTACCCTGTTGAGGCGGTAAAAATGATGACATTAATTTCATCCGCAGTGGAAAAAAGCCCTTATATAAAAACTAATCTTGATATCGAGCTGATAAAAGAACTAAATGCTACCTCGCAGGCAATATCTTCAAGCGCAGTTAATATCGCAAATAAAATCGAAGCTCAAGGAATATTAATATTTTCCGAAACAGGCTACACTCCGCCTATCATATCCAAATTAAAGCCGTCAGTACCTATTATTGTTGTAACGCATGACACGAAAACCGCAAGACGATTAAATTTGTTCTGGGGCGTATTTTCTTATGTTGATGAAAATTGCTGCGGAATTTTGGACGAAAAATTATTTAACAAAATTGATGAACTATTAATCAAACGCGCAAAATTTAAAAAGGGTGAAAATATAGTAATAGTAAACTCTACACCAAGATTAATGAACGGAACAATTAATACAATAAGAGTTCATACAATAGGCGAAAATGAATAATTACAATACTTTTTGAAAACTTATTGTGTTATTCAATTCTATATAATTATGTAATTTTTGCAAAAGAACGGGTGAAAAGTTATAAATATTATCGGCAGGGATAATTTTTATAAATGAGTTAAATCCGTCTTTTGCCGCAACAGATGCAATAAACTCTTTTTTATAAGCCTTAAAAAGTACACTTCCCGTTTTAAACTGGATTTCTTCAATTGAATAATTATGTGCGTTAATTGCAGCAAGTAAGAGATATAAAAGATTTTCAGATGAGGTTTTATAAGATTTTGAAAAATCACTGCTTACGGAAGCGCTTTGAGCAGGGACAATATTTGCAGCAGGAATAATATTATCCGCATTTGCATTGCATGGTATAAAACTTAATAATGTTATTATTAATGTTAAGATTGCTGATTTTTTCATTAAATTTCCATCCACGATTTACCTGCAAAAATATCGATTTTTAAAGGCACAAGGAACGGTTGATTAAGCTCCATTGCATTTTTAACCAACATTTTTACCTCATCTGTTTCATTATTTAAAGTTTCTATAACAATTTCATCATGCACTTGGATGATTATTTTAGATTTAATGTTATTTTTTATAAAGTCATTATGAAGTCTTACCATGGCAAGTTTCATAACATCCGCGGCACTTCCTTGAATTGGCGCATTAATCGCAGCACGCTGAGCCGCTTCTTGGATTTTTCCGTTGGTTGAAAGCAATCCCGAGCTTAAATAGCGTTTTCTACCCCAAAGTGTTTCCACATAACCGTGAGCATAAGCAAATTTAACGGTTTCATCCATATATGTTTTAACATCGGGGTATGTTTTAAAGTATTTATCAATAAAGTCCTGCGCTTCAAAAGGCGAAATACCGAGGCTTGACGCCAAACCGTAACGCGATTGTCCGTATACTATACCAAAGTTAACCGCTTTAGCTTTAGAACGCATTTCTTTTGTGACTTCTTCGGGGCTGACTCCAAAAATCTTACTCGCTGTTGAAGTATGAACATCCTCATCCGCGCAAAATGCTTCAATTAAATTATCATCACGTGATATATGTGCTAAAAGCCTTAATTCTATTTGCGAATAATCCGCTGAGATTATAACATTTTCTGAGTTTTCAGCGGTGAAAGCACCTCTTATTCTGTTCCCAAGCTCTGTTCTTGTAGGAATATTCTGCAAATTGGGATTTGATGACGACAATCTTCCCGTTGTTGTAATTGTTTGATTAAAACTTGTATGTATTCTGTTATCTTCAGGGCTTCTTAATTCGGGCAAAGTTTCTACATAAGTGCTTTTTAGTTTAGCGAGGTGTCTTTGCTCCAAAATATCTCTTGCGATTTGGTTTTCCTCTGCCAGAGTTTCCAATACTTTAGCACTTGTAGAAAATCCTGTTTTAGACCTCATTCCTTTTGCTTTAAGATTAAGTTTGCCAAAAAGTATATCACCCACTTGTTTAGGCGAATTAATATTAAACTTTTCTCCCGCTTCTTCGTATATTTTAGCCTCAATTATTGCTAATTTATCGTTAATCTCCGTATCTATGGCACTTAAGCAGTTAACATCAATATGTGCGCCGTTTTTTTCCATTTGAGCCAAAACAATTGTTAACGGAACTTCAATGTTATATAAGAGGTCAAGCTCTTTCTCATCAAGATTTTTCGTCCAATACTCCGTTAAAAGCAAGGTTGCAAAAGCGTCATCACAAGCGTAAGAAGCAGCCTCTTCAATCGGCACGGTTTCAATTGTTAATGAAGCAGAGCTGTTTTTTAACAGCTGTTCATATTCAACCATAATATAATCAAGGTAATCACTTGCCTGTTGCTTAAGCCCGTGCTTGCGCGAAGAATCTTTTATGTAGCTTGCAAGCATTGTATCAAAAATAATATTTTTCATCGGCATTGAGTGATGACACAGAACATGGTAATCAAATTTAGCATTTTGCAATGTTTTTGCAATATTTTCATCCGCAAGGACGGGAGCTAAAGCATTTATTACCGTTTCAAGCTCCAATTGCTGTCCTACGAGGTGAAAGACTGGAATATAGTATGATTTAACCAAATCACCCTTGGTATCATCTATTTTAACTCTGCCGTTTTTTGCCTGTATTCGCTCACAATATGCAATGGAAATTCCGACTAAATCGCACTCAAGCGGATTTATGCCTGTTGTTTCCACATCTATTGAAAATATTGTTTGCGCTTTTAACTCCTCAATAAGTTTATTCAGCTTCTCTTGAGTATCAACTATATTTTTTTCGTGGTTATATTCCTTATGAGAGGCTTCACGAAGCATTTCGCCAAGTCCGAGTCCTAATTGCATTTGCCCTTGCACGGGTGCGTTTGTATCTTGATTTAAACAATGCTCGGCTAATTTTGGCTCCATTGCCCCGACTTTAAAGGGCTTTAATATATTTTCGGAATTTTTTAAGAAATTATAAAACTGATTTTTCTTAAAGAACTCAATTACCGCGTCATAGTTTGGCATTTCAAGTTTTGCGCAGTCAAAATCAAAGTCTATATCTAAATTTCGCTGAATTGTTGCAAGCTCTTTACTTAAAAATGCAATTTCTCTGCCCTCTGTCAGTTTTTTATTAAGTGCTTTTTCAGTTACTTCATCAAGATGTTCATATATTTGCTCCAGTTTATCAAACCTTGAAAGGAGTTTACAAGCAGACTTTTCACCTATTCCCTTAATTCCCGGGATATTATCAGAGGTGTCACCCGACAAACCCTTATAATCAGTTATTTGATAGGGATAAACTCCCATTTTATCATAGACTTTATACCAATCGAACTCAACAAGCTCGCCTTTCGACGGCATTATTACTTCAATATAGCCTTCTCTATCCACAAGTTGAAAAGAATCTCTATCACCTGTCAGGATGTATGTTTTATGCTGTTTTTGCTTTGCTTTTGAGGCGATTGTACCTATAACATCATCAGCCTCATACCCTTCTTTAGTTAAAATAGGAATATTTAAAGCCTGCAAACCCTCAACAATTAATGAAAGCTGAGAACGCAGAGTGTCGGGCATACTTTCGCGATTTGCTTTATATTCGGAATACATTTCCGTTCTGTAAGTATGCCTTGAAACATCAAAAGCAACGGCAATTGCGTCGGGTTTTATCGTATTATTTTGCAGTAAATCAAACACCGCCTTAAAAAATCCGAATACCGCCCACGTTGGCTGATTATCAGTTGTTTTCATTGCCGTTCTCTCAAGCGCAAAAAAGTACCTGTATGCCAGAGCATGCCCGTCTATTAATAAAAAATTCTTATCTTGCATAATAATCCCAATTCAATATATTAATATTTTATTGGATTTAAGATTTTTTCTCAATAAATTATAAATACAAATTTAATAATTAATAAAATACTATATTCTTTCACATATTAATAAACATTCTGCAATTGTCGCATTATACACAGGCTGGAAAAAATCATATCTGTATTTATATTTTGATGTTTTCATTATTTCTTCTATCATTGGTTTTATTTTGAAGAAATCAGAACAATTATGATATATGCTTATTAACAAAACAGGAGCTTGAGTCCTCAATGTTTCCTGAGCACCTCGAAGTAAATTTGGTTCAAACCCTTCGACGTCTGTTTTTATTAACCCAACTTGTATATTATTTTCTTTAACATATTTATCCAATGTTGTCATTTTTATTTTTTCAGAACCGTTATCTGCGACTTGAGAGCCTGTTCCAAGAACTCCCATACTTACAATATAAGAAACTTTGTCTTCATTTCCCAATCCCATATTTTCAATAATTACATTATCAACTTTATTCAACATCATAGTTTTTTGACACAATTTATAATTTTTTTCTATGGGTTCAAAACTTATTATTTTATTGTTAGGAAAGTTTTTACTAAATACAATTGCAGAATCACCTATATTTGCACCTGCATCAATTATTGCTCCTTTAATTAAATCCTTATTGTTTATTGAGTCAATACCATGTTTATATAAAAATACTGACGGTTCAAACCAATTTACGGGCAGTATATAATCTTTTAATTGAAAATAATTTTCTAAAACTCTGACTTCTTTTTTTAATTGAATGCTTTTTTGAAGTTCCTCAAGCTCCTCTTTTGAATATATTTCATCTGCTTTTGGAAACTTTGATAAGTTTTCGGTATAATTAACAACTCTTGCATTTCGTTTAAGAATTTTATCTAAATTATTTTTTGCTTTTTCATCAAGATTTTTATATAAATTTTCAACAATTAACTTATCTTGAGGTTTATCACTTTCTATTGTTGCTTGGATTTCGGAATTCCCTGTAACATAGTTCAAATCATTTAATATTGACGACATTACCAATGGTTGTAATTTATCAAACAAATACCTCTCATACTGTGTTCTTTTCATTTTTACATATATTTGAAACCCTAATATGCAAATTTTTTTATACAGGTATTGAAGCATTCCATAGTTATCATACTTATATATGTTTTTTATAGAAAATAACTTTTTGGTAAATGCTTTATACCCCCCCCCGACAACATTTTTATTATCTGTATTGTAATTCATTTTATTTTCCTTTCTGTATTATCTTCTAATCCAATTTAAATTGCTTTTGATATTCTTCTTTGCCTGTTAATGAGGTTTGTTCGGACTTTAACAGTACAAAATTTTCAAGAACCAATACGTCTAAATCAGTATACATGAAGCATTTATAAGCATTCTCGGGTGTATTTACAATAGGCTCGCCTCTAATATTAAAGGATGTATTTACTACAACCGAGCAATCCGTTAATTTTTTAAATTCGTTTATAATATTCCAATATCTCGGATTAACTTTTTTTGATACGGTCTGAATACGCGCGGAATAGTTTACATGCGTTATAGCAGGCAGAATTGAGCGGTACGCTTTTAATTTATCAATGCCTTTATAATTTTTTTCTTCTTCTGTTAATTCCGTCTTAATTTCGTCGGATATCGGCTGAGTTAAAAGCATATAAGGGGATTTTTTACCCTCTTTTGTTGCAAAATATTTTTCCACATCTTCTTCAAGACAGCTCGGAGCAAAGGGGCGGAATGACTCGCGCTTTTTTATAGCTAAATTCAGATTTCTTTGCATTTCGCGATTTCTCGGGTCAGCAAGTATGCTTCTGTTGCCTAACGCTCTCGGCCCATATTCCATTCTGCCCGCAAAATGACCTATACTTTTACCCTCTGAAATATATTTTGCTATTATTTGAGTTACTTCTTCATCGGTTTCATATTTTGTATATTTTGCATTGTATTTATTTAATGTTTCAAGTATTTCTTCATCGGAATATTTAGGACCTAAAAGGCTACCCTTTTGCGAGTCATCAGAATTAACTTTGCGCTCATTATTTAATCCCATATAATAAACTGCAAGCACTGCGCCCAATGCCCCGCCTGCGTCACCTGCCGCGGGCTGTGTCCAAATATTTTCAAAAGGTCCGTTCTTTAATATATTACCGTTTGATACGCAATTTAATGCAACTCCGCCTGCCAAACACAAGTTTTTTAACCCCGTTTGTTTATAAACGTAATTGGCAAGTTTCAGTATTATTTCCTCCGTTACAGCCTGCACGCTCGCTGCCATATCCATATCACTTTGCGACAACGCTGTTTCCGGCTTACGGGGCGGACGGTTAAAAAGTTTTTCAAACTTTTTATTATACATATAATCAGTCGTACAATATCCGAAATATTCCTGATTTAACCAGAAAGACCCGTCATCTTTAACATCAATAAGTTTTTCAAAAATTAAATCTTTATAAATCGGCTCTCCATAAGGAGCTAAGCCCATTACCTTATATTCACCCGAATTTACTTTAAAACCTAAAAATCCCGTAAAGGCACTGTATAAAAGTCCCAGTGAATGCGGAAATTCTATTTTTTCTTTTATTTCAATTTTATTGCCTTTTCCAATGCCCCAAGTTGTTGTATCCCATTCTCCGACTCCGTCTAAGCACAATATTGCAGCTTCTTCAAATGGCGAAGGATAAAACGCGCTTGCGCAGTGCGATTCATGGTGTGTTGTAAAATATATCGGACACTTTAATCTTTTATCAAAATGCTTATCTATTTGATTCGGAATAAACAATTTTTTATTCATCCATACAGGCATGGCATTTATAAAACTTCTCATACTGCAAGGAACATAAGCCATTGCGGTTTCAAGTATTCTTTCAAATTTCACAAAAGGTTTTTCATAATATACAACCCCTGATAGCTGTTCAGGCTCAATACCCGCTTCTTTTAAACAGTAATTAACGGCATTAGCGGGATATTCGCTATCCTGTTTTATTCTTGTAAATCTTTCCTCTTGAGCTGCCGCGATTATTTCTCCGTCTTTTATTATTGCTGCTGCACTATCGTGATAATATGCGCTTATTCCAAGTAAATATGTCATTTTCCCTGCCTAAAACTGATATTCATAATCAGTATTATTATTTTCGTATTTTTTCCAATATGTTTGAATTTGAGGTTTTTTAAGTCTTAACCTGTCACGTTTTACGAGTTTCATAATTAATCCTGTCGGCATAACCGCAACAATATATCCGACTGCGAGTACAATAATTGCCAGATATTTTCCCAGAAAATGTCCGATTGTATCTAAAATCCGTTTAAATCCCAAGGCAAATCTCGGACTTATAAAGGATATCAAAGCTAATAAAACGAATAAAATCAGCACTCTTAACGCCCATATATCAACTCCGCGCTTATACAATATAAATGCGGGTATCCATGGCATTAAAAATAAAGTCAGTGCAAATTTTTTTTCTTCTTTTATTTTCATTATTTTTGCCTATATTATTGTATATACAAACGGTGATACAGGTGATGTTCCTGCCAAAATTAAAAGAATCAGCAATAATAAAAACACAATAACAGGAACTATCCAGTATGCTTTTTTTCTCCATAAAAATTTAATCATTTCCAATAAAAAATTTTTTCTTTTCATTTATTTTCCTTTACTCTTTTTCTTTTACGCTTATTTGCTTCATCAATTCTTGTGCTTCTTCGTGTTCGGGCAGTATTTTCAATAAATCTTCCAAATGCTCTTTAGCCTTTTCATAATCATTTTGTTCAAATTTGCATTTTGCCAGATTTAACAATACCTCTGTATTATTCGGCACGGCTAATTTTACAAGATTAAATAATAAATACGCATCATTATATTGATTTAACTTCATATAAACCATAGCCAGCAAATTTGATATTTCACTATCAGGAGAAATTGCATAAGCATCCTCCAATAATTGCTTAGCATTTTCAAAATTATTTTCACAGTAGTAAATTCTTGCAAGATTAAATAATACTTTTACATCTTGAGCATTATTTTTTATCAACTCCGTTAAAATTTCCTTTGCACTTTCTTTATTATTCATTGCCATATAATTTAATGCGATACTTAACTGCATGAATGGCGGAATATTTTCTTTTGTCAGGATTTTAGAATACAATTCTTGCGCTTTTTTAAATTCAGACATTAAATGAAAATAATTTGCATATTCAAAAATTATATATATATTATCAGGTGCAAATTCAATAGCTTTTTTAAAATTTTCTTCCGCCCTGTCAAAAAACTTGCGTGATAAATATATAACACCTAAATCTTTATATGCCGGTGCAAACTTAGAATCAATTTCTATTATTTTTTTCAATATTTCTTCTGCTTTATCCGTATCCTTAGTCTTGGCACATAAAAGGGCATATTCATATAACACATCAGTACTTATATATCCCGATGTAATTACATTACCATATATTATTTTTGCAGATTGATACATGTTTCGTCTTGAATACAATGAAGCTAAATGTATTTTTAGCGGATAGGAATTAAGATTAAATGTTACTAGCCTTTCAAGTATTTCACAGGCTTTATCTAACTCGCCTGCTTCATCATATGCACAGGCTAAATTATATTCGTAATTTTCTTTATCAGGATATAAACTCAACAATTCACTAAATATTTCTATTGCAGATTTAAAATCTTTTGATTTTAATAATGCCATTCCGTACATGTTTAAATAATAATCTTTTTTTTCTTTTTCAACTGTTAATTTTAAGTAATTGGCAGCCTCATCAAATTTACCCTGAGAATAATAAGCAGCTCCGAGATTATATAATACGGAAACTTGAGTATTATCCTTTTCTAATGCTCTTTTAAAATATTCAACAGCCATATCGGTATCATTTGTATTGAAGTATATGTTTCCTATTTTATTAAAATATTTAAATTCATCAGGATTAAGCTCTGCTGCTTTTAAAAGATACTCTATTGCTTTATCGGATTTCATTAATTCCAAATAAACACATGATAAAATCTCGTAAATTTGAGCATCTTCACTGTTTACAGATAACATTTTATCTTCAAGTTCAAGTGCATCACTGAACTTTTTTTGTTTTGTTAAACATATACATAAAGTTTTATACGCATCGAGGTACTCGCTGCGAAGTTCCAATACTTTAAGTAATAATTCTTCCGCTTGTTTTAATTCATCTTTTTCAATATATATAGTTGCAAGATAGTAAAGTGAAACAGCATCATCAGCGTTTGTTTTAAGAACTGTTTTAAAATTTTCCTCGGCTTCATCCATACACCCTAAGTTTATATTGCAAAGCCCGAGTAATTTTTCCGTTTCATAATCTCGCGGATTGTCTTTCGAGTTTTCAATTATCAAATCTTTAGCTGTTTTACAATCTTTTTTATCTATTAATTTAATTATTTCATTTTTTTCCATGGGCATAAAATCAACTATTACGCATAAAACATCATACTTGAATATTATAACAAATTAAAATAAAAGAACAATAATTGAAAAAAACGTGATTTTATGTTCTAATAGTAAAGATTAACAGGTTAGGGGAGATATTAAAATGACCGAAAGAACTTTTATAGCAATAAAGCCCGACGGCGTTAAAAGGAATCTTATTGGCAGAATTATTACACGATTTGAAGAAAAAGGCTATAAAATCATCGGTTTAAAGTTATTATTACCGACTTTAGAGCATGCTCAAAAGCATTATGCGGAACATAAAGGAAAGCCGTTTTATCCGCGTTTAATAAAATATATAACCTCAGGTCCGATTGTAGCAATGGTAATTGAAGGTCCTAATGTAATAGCAGAATCAAGGAAAATGATGGGGGCTACAAGACCCGAAAATGCTGACGCCGGCACTATTCGTTTTGAATACGCAGTAAGTCAAGAATTTAATATAATTCATGGTTCAGACAGCCCTGAAAGTGCCGAAAGAGAAATTGCCATTTATTTTAAAGAAGATGAAATTTGTTCAAATTGGACTACTATGTTAGAGATGTTAATGAATGAAGAACAAAAATCACTTTAGTTTTGAACTTTTAAAAGAAGATAAAAATACTCATGCCCGAGCAGGTATACTCCATACTCCGCATGGGGATATAGAAACGCCGATTTTCATGCCCGTAGGTACTCATTCTTCCGTGAAAATGCTTACAAATCACCATTTAAAAGAAACAGGGGCGCAAATAATATTATCAAATTCTTTTCATTTATTTTTAAGACCCGGAAATAAATTAATAAAGGAATTTGGCGGACTGCATAAATGGATGAACTGGGATAAACCGATATTAACGGATTCGGGCGGATTTCAAGTTTTTTCACTTGCACACCTAAATAACATAACCGAAGACGGAGTTAAGTTTAAAGAACCAAAAACAGGGGATGAATACTACATAAACCCGGAAATATCAATGGAAATTCAGCAGGATTTAGGCCCCGATATTGCAATGGCATTTGACCAGTGCGCGCCATATCCTTGCGATTATGACAATGCCGTAAAAGCAATGGAGCGTACGCACAGGTGGCTTGAAAGATGTTATAAAGCTCATACTCGTGAGGATCAAGCATTATTTCCTATTGTTCAAGGTGCATTTTTTGATGATTTAAGACGTGAAAGCGCAAAGGTTATATCCACATACGACGCTGTCGGTTATGCAATAGGCGGAGTTAGCGTAGGTGAACCGACAGAACTTAAAAATCATTTGGTGGAATTGACTGCCCCGCTTCTGCCGAACAATAAACCAAGATATCTTATGGGAGTAGGCACTCCTATTGACTTGCTTGAGGGAGTTAAACGCGGAGTAGACATGTTTGATTGCGTACTGCCTACACGGAATGCACGCCACGGTTCATTTTTTACCTATGAAGGAAAAAAGAATATAAAAAATAAAATGTTTGAAAAAGACCATTCCCCGCTTGATGTTAATTGCGACTGCTATGCTTGCCAAAATCACACTAAAGCATATATAAGACACCTTTACAGAATGGGCGAAGCTACTGCTTCTATCCTTATTTCCATTCATAACATAAGATTTTTAATAAAATTTATTCACGATATGCGCGAGAGTATTTTAAATGACTCTTTTGAAGATTTTTATAAACAATATATCAACAAAATTTAAAAAAGACGCCTTGTATTATAAGGCGTCTTTTGTTTTTTATTTTTTATTCTTCCGAATATTTTAATGTATCAATAATTGAAAGTATTGTCATAAAGTTTTTAATTATAACTTTATAATTTGAATATTGCGTAACAGGCTTAAAAAACGGAACATCAAACCACGTTTTTTTTGAAGCAACCGCTATATTAACATATCCGTCCATAAATGATACTGACATATTAACACCTACTTCATTATTTTCATTGCATAAAGTTACCATTCTGTTCATAAAGGCAGGGGTTAATAATGTTCTTGATTCTATCTGGTCACCTGAGTAAACATCATAATATTTTTCAAATAACGGATCTTCCAAATTTACTTTTTTCAGTTTATCGGTATTATTATTAGGAGATTGTTTATCTTTTAATACAAGAGTCTGAGTCGTTATTGTTTTTGGACATTTAAAATTTAATATAATTCCGTTATACTGTTTTTTAGGAATACTGATACTTTTATTTTTGTTAGAATGTACTCTTGTATTATGAGAGCCGGATTGTGTATCAAAATACCATAATTCAGTTTCATATATATTTAAATCAATACCTTTATATTTGCCCGTAATATGTTCATTAATATATGCGAAGTTAAATTTCGTAAATAGATTCAATTTTTTGAAATAATTAATCATTTGAGGTAAGTTGTCGGCATAAGCATTAAAATCTAAATTTGCTTGTTCTTTTTTGTCTGATGCACTTAATTTTTCAGCAGTTGATTTGAATGTCGGTTTAATTCCCATTTTAAAATCACCGGCATAAGATAAAATTTTAGGCAGTACAATTGCACGAATTTTATTTTTATATATTTTTCCTGTTATAAATACAGAAATCACTACGGGCGCAAAAGCCAAAATCATAACATTTAAGCTGCGACTATCCACCGCTATGTAATTATAATATATATAATCAAAAAAACAACCTGCAACAAAAAAGGCAAATGCAATTATAAACGCTATTTGCACCATTTTCTTTCGTTGAACTTCTAACGGCTTTACTTTAGGTTTAATTTCTTTAATAAATAATTCTTGAAACGGGGATAATTGCTTTTTCTTTTTAGCACCATGTTTAACAGCATTTTCGGACATTCTAATTCTCCTCTACTTTATTATTAGTTAATGACAATATAAAATCTATTCTTTCATATACGGCTTCAATTTCATTTATAATACTAACGTAATTTGTTATATCAGAGGGACTTTTTTCAAACGAAACTTCAAATAAATCCCAATAGGAACAAATTTTTAAATTTAACTTATTTTTCTCAAAAGAAAAGTATATATTATCATTTAATTTAGTATATTTAATGATTTCCTTTATAACCTCGGGAGTTAAAAAATTTACTGCCTCATTCGGATTATTAGAAAATGCACTATATTCCAAATTAAATGTTTTATTTTCTATGGGAATTCGTTCCAAGGAAGAGTCAGCTGAAGGTAAATCTACCACTATAACTGCTTTTGGCAAATTCGGATTAGGCAAACAAACATATGCCCCATTGAATACAGTTATTGTTTTACTGTGTTTACCGTATCTTTGGGTTTTTGTTAATCGAATATCATAAATTTCTAACTTTATCCCTTTATATTCACCTATTATATAATCATCACACTTACAATCTTGAAAATACGGGAAAATATGTAAAGAGGAAATTCTATTTTTAATTTTATCCGATACTGATTTCCCGTCACCTACTTTCATATTGATGAATTTTAAAACGTTCGGCAGTATCTCTTTCTTTACTTTTTTTACATACTTCATATTAACAAAACAGGTAAAAACGAAATAAATTCCAAAAAATCCGGTTATACCACCTAATATATATGCGAACCAATTTCCGGTAAACCCCTTTGAAAACGGAATACTTCCATATAGTGCTATAAACGCTATCGGCATAATTATGTTTGACATTATTTTTGCAAAAATTCTATGCTTTTCGTATTTTAATGTATAAGGATATATTTCATTTTTGAAATAGGAAGTAAAATCATTTAAAGTAACATCATTCACTATATTTTTCCTCGCTATTGTTATAAATAATTAACATAAAGGAGTTCTTAGATAAAGAACTCCTTATATATTTATAGTTATCTTTTAATACAATAGAGTTCTTAGAGGAATTGACTTGCATTAACAGGCTGCTTACTTGCTGCATCAGTTTCAAAGTAACTAAAGTTTGCAACTTCACCTGCACAGCTTCTAAACAAAGAACCGGGGAATATTTGTATTGAGTTTCTTAAATTGGTTAAAGCGGAGTTATAAAATCTTCTTGCCGAAGAAATGTTTTCTTCCACTTCTTCATAAGTTTTCATTGCTTGAATCATTGTTGCATCAGACTTTAATGTCGGATAATTTTCTACATTCACCATTAATGCTTTTAATTGAGTATCAAGTTGTGCTTCTGCTTGAAATTTAGATTTTGAACCAAGAGTAGCATTCATTGCTTGAGATCTTAACTCTGTTATTTTTTGGAATATTTCAGTTTCATGTTCCATGAACTTTTTTGCAATTGTAAGCATGTTCGGAATTAAGTCATAACGCTTTCTCAATTGCACATCAATACCTGATAATGCTTCAAGCGTGGTATTTTTATTCCGTATAACATTTACATATAAATTATAAAGAACACCTATTACTATTAATGCCCCTATTACTATTACTGCAAGTATTACTAACATTTGTGCTCCTCCTCCCATTAAAAAAAATAAACTCGAATTAGACATGTTACCCTTTCTTCATTTCTTATAAATACAAAATTTATAATACCATTTTTTCTTAAATTTTAAACATATAAAAAGAGGATGAAAAATTTTTCGTCAAATACAATAAAGAACAGCTTTATTATGAATATTTAAATAAAGAAGTTTACTAATTTATATGTTTAATTCAAGAATTCAAATCACTTAATATATTTAAAATAGCTAATAGCAGTTTTAAATCTTTCTTATACTTATTTCCGCTTTGAGCATAATCTAGTCTCATTCCTTTTATCCCAAGACATAAATATCCGTTTTCTACCGAAAATATTATCCTGCCTAAATTGCTAAATATTATATTTTGAAATCTGCTTAGTAATGACAGTGCACAATTGGGAGAATTCGTATATAAGTTATAAAAAAGTGATATTCTGATATCCGAAACATGAAGTTTTTCGCTCCGCCATTTTAAATACATGTCTCTTAGTGATTTTTCTTTAAATAATATAAAACTTTTTTGAAAATTATCAGGTAAAGGTGCTTATATAAATACTCCGTCAAAAATAACAGTATTAGATTTAGTATATTTATAACGGTATAACAGTGTTTTTTTTCTTGTATCACGATAATATAAATACAATTGAGATATTTTAAAAATTACATTTTTATAAGAAACATTTTCTACTTCAAGTTCTATACTATTATATTTTTTGTATAAATTTTTAAATAAATCACAGTCATAGAAATGAGTTTTTTCAGGGAAACTGAAATTTTTAATTACAAATAACTTTTGCAATACTTTTTTTAATAATTCTTTATTTCCGTTATTTCTCATATATATTTTGGGATTAGCCCACAAAAGAAAAAAAATACCCCAAAAAAGAAAAAATAAAAAAAGCGGCAATACGTCATCTTCACCCAGACTTTCGGCTTTAAAAGCACCATTAAGCAGCAAGAATAAAAAAACATAAAATAAAAAAATACCTATTAAACATAAAATTGTATTTTTATCAAGTTTTGAAGAATAAATTTTTATCAGTGGCTGTATTTCTTCGGAAAAAAATTTATCTATACCCCAAAAACTGATTTCTTCCGTTTTCATTAATAAAACCTCATATATAGGAAAATGAAGAGGAGAATAATATTCTCCTCTTATTTAATTATAATAATTTTATTACCTTGTAACAAGGTCCATTTCTTCGGCAGAAGCATAAACACAATGGCATCCGCAATCAACATGGATAACTTCACCCGTTACACCCGATGACAGGTCTGATAACAGATATAAAGCCGTTTTTCCGTCATCTTCCAAAGTTACATTTCTTTTTAAAGGAGCTTTTGCAACAGCAGCTTTAAGCATTTTACCGAACCCGTCAATACCGGAAGCTGCAAGAGTTTTTACCGCGCCTGATGATAAACAGTTAACTCTTATACCGTATTTACCTAGGTTTTCAGCCAAATATCTTGCTGAAGCCTCAAGCGCAGCTTTTGCAACGCCCATTATATTATAATTTGCAACAACTTTTTCTCCGCCTAAATATGTTAAAGCTAAGATAGAACCGCCGTCTTTCATTAAGGGCTGCGCATTTCTTGCTAAAGAAACAAGTGAATATGCACTTACACCCATTGCTAAATCCCAGCCTGCTTTTGAAGTATTAACAAATTCACCCGTTAAATCTTCTCTGTTTGCATAAGCTACGGCATGAACAACAAAATCTATTTTTCCGTATACTTTTTCAAGTTCTTTAAATACAGCCTGTACTTCTTCTTCTTTCGTAACATCGCAAGACATAATTACTTTAGCATTCATTGATTCCGCTATCGGGCGAACTCTTTTTTCCATTACTTCGCCAGCATAAGTAAATGCTATTTCTGCGCCTGCTTCAAATAATTGTTTTGCAATACCGTAAGCGATACCATGAGTATTTGATACACCAAAAATAACGCCTCGTTTACCTTCCATTAATTTCATATAATATCCCCTTTTTTTACTATGTATTAATTTTACAATTAATATTCCGCTTTTTCAATTATGTATCTTTTTTTGAACTTAACTTTTTATTATGAACAATTGAAGATATAAATGCAGCCGAAACAATTACCAAACCGACTCCGCCCGTTATAACTTCGGGAATTTCAACTCTTGTACTTATATACATTATTACAGCAAGAAATCCTATTGCCCAGTGTGCGCCATGTTCCAAATATAAATATTGTTTTAAAGTTTTCATATCTACCATAAATATGGTTAATGACCTTACAAACATAGCTCCTATCGCAAGACCGATTGATATTATGATTATATCTTTGCTTATGGCAAAAGAACCCAACACTCCGTCAAGCGAGAATGAAGCGTCTATTAATTCCAAATATAAAAACCCTATAAATCCAAGTTTTGCCGTTCCGCCCATTATTGCTGCTTTTCGCTCTGCAATAAGCTCTAAAAAGTTACTTACGCTATCTATAACAAGATACAAAACAATTCCCGTAAAACCTGCCATTATAACAGATAATTTTTGTTCTTCGGGAATAAATTTCTGCAATATCATCAAAGATATCATTGATAACACAACATCAATATATTTTATGCAGTTTAATTTTAACATCGGAGCTTCTATACAGCTAATCCAGTGGCAGTCTTTTTCTTTATTAAAGAAATACGAAAAGAATATCATCATTAAAAAAGCACCGCCAAAGGTTACTAAAGGAGCATG
Source organism: Candidatus Gastranaerophilales bacterium (assembly GCA_947584965.1). Lineage (GTDB taxonomy): Bacteria > Cyanobacteriota > Vampirovibrionia > Gastranaerophilales > Gastranaerophilaceae > Avigastranaerophilus. The sequence goes on from CANPWQ010000004.1 coordinate 63,065, forward strand.
AACCTCATGAAGATAATAAGCATATCTGTCAACATCATATAATGCAAGCATTGTAACCGCGTATACAGTTAATCCCGAAAATAGTGCAACAACAATTATAGGAAACAAAAACCTCATTCCGAATACTGCTATTGCTATACCCCAGGTTAAAAATCTGTGACGCCATTTATCATCCATTTTTTCGAGTTTCATCGCATTAATTACGGCATTATCAAAAGAGAGCGTAACTTCCAATATGGAAAGAAAAACAACTATAAACAAAGCAAGAAATCCGCTGCCCGGGTGGACATGCTCTGCCCACAGATACCCCGCAATAAGCCCTGCAATAGTTACAAACAATGAACCTTTAAAATATTTAAACATTAACTTTACCTTTTTTATTTATTATATAAAAAAATAGGATAAAGACGTCATATCTTTACCCTATTTTTGCTATTTTAATATTTATTAGTCTTTAGCGTGGCCTGCAGTACCTAATACATCTCTCATTTTGTGCATAACCATTTCTTTAACCGCAGTTCTTCCCGGACCCATATATTCGCGAGGGTCAAATTTTTCGGGGTGTTCAATAAAGAATTCTCTTATTGTAGATGTCATTGCTAATCTTAAATCGGTATCTATATTGATTTTAGCAACACCGTGTTTAGAAGCATAATTAAGCATTTCTTCAGGAACACCTTGTGCATCAGGCAAATTACCGCCGAATTTGTTGCATTTTTCAACAAATGCTTTCGGAACTGAAGATGAACCGTGTAATACTAACGGATAATCAAATCCTACAACATCATTAACAGCTTTTTTAATTTGAGCCAATCTTTCAAAATCAAGTTTAGCTTCGCCTTTAAATTTATAAGCACCGTGTGAAGTACCTATTGCAACAGCTAAAGAATCGCAGCCTGTTTCTTTAACAAATCTTGCAGCTTCAGCAGGATCTGTATATGTAGAATCAGCGCTGTGTACTTTTACATCATCTTCTACACCTGCTAATTTACCGAGTTCAGCTTCAACCGAAATACCTCTTTGATGAGCATATTCAACAACTTGTTTTGTTAATTTAATGTTTTCTTCAAGCGGAAATCTTGAACCGTCTATCATAACCGATGAAAAACCGCCATCTATACATGCTTTACAAATTTCAAAATCAGCACCGTGATCTAAGTGAAGTGCAATCGGAACTGTTGTTGTAGCAAGTGCAGCTTCAACCAATTTGATTAAATATGTTTGATTAGCATATTTTCTTGCACCTGCAGAAACCTGCAAAATAATAGGTGACTGAGTTTCTTCGGCAGCTTCAGCAATACCTTGCAATATTTCCATATTGTTTACATTGTAAGCACCGATAGCATAACCGCCTTTAAGTGCTTTTTTGAACATTTCACTCGTACCAACTAACTTTCTTTCGCTCATGTTATTCTCCTCATGTTTTACGAATTTACAATGAATAACTTACATCAAAAAAAAAATCATTACAACAGTTAACAAATTTTGAATAGCGGGTATTCTACTATAAGTAGTACAATTGAAAAATTATAGAAAAAATGTTAAAATTTGAAACATAAAAGTGAATGGAGGACGAAATGTCAAAAGAAGACAGCTCAATCAGTTTTGGAGTCGGTTTACTGCTTGGTGTTGTAGGCGGAGTTATTGCTGCAGTTTTATATGCACCAAAATCCGGTGAGGAAACCAGAAAAGATGTTGAAAATGTTATTACGGATCTTGCTCAAAAGTACACTCCCGAGATTAAAGAGGCAAAAAGACAGGCACTAACATCTATTGATGTTATGAGATACCGTCTGGAACAACAGTACAACAAAATTAACGAAACTATCAAGGCAAAACAAATAGCAAAAGCTAAACAAAAAGAAACTAATGACTTTGAATGTAACTAGGAGTTTAAAATGTCAATTACACTCGAATGTATTTTAGCTGTTTTATTTATTGTAATAATAATAGTTTTAGTCATTTTAACGGTAAATCTGGTTAAATTTCTGAAAGAAACAACTCTTACGATGACAAGTATCAGAGAACTCACCGATATGGCAAAAACAGAAATTAAGCCGGCATTAAAATCAATAAACGAAGTATTATCAGCAGTAAATAACATGTCACAGGCAACAAATAAACAGTTTGATACGGTAAAAAAAATATTAACAACACTGCTGGGCGCATCTTGCGTAGCATTCAGCAATGCAAGAAGTAAATGCGGGTTTTTCAGCGGATTAATAAGCGGATTTAATTTATTTAGAAAAAAAAGGAGATAAAAAATGTCAATAGGCAGATTTATAGCAGGTTTTGCAATAGGCAGTATAGTGGGCGGCTTAATTGGTGTTCTGCTTGCACCTCAATCAGGTGAAGAAACACGCGAAAAATTAGCCGATAAATCAAAAGAAATTTGTGACAAAGCTCATGATGCAGTTTCCGAAATCCAAACTAAAGCCGACGGAATTGTAAGTGATATGCAAACTAAAGGCGATGAGTTAATTGCTAAACTTCAAGAAGTAATTAACAAACATAAAAACACCGAAGAAGCATAAATTTCAAAATAAAAAATTAAAAAAAGTCCGATTAAATTCGGGCTTTTTTTATTGCAATTGTTTCTCGTTCATAAGATAATATTCTTGTAATAAGTAATAAAAAGAGGATTTTACAATGACAGAAACAACAGTATCCGAAGTAGTTTTAAAGGTAGATAAGTCAAACTTTGAAAAATACTCAAATAACGCTCAGCAGGCAGTTGAAACAATAAAAGAACGTGCCGGCGTACAAGGTCAGTTTTTAAATTGGATTAAAGTATTACCCGAAAATCAATTAAATACAATTGATAATCTTTATGACATGGCAGAAAAAGCAAAAGATAATAAATATACCGATTTGGCAATATTAGGTATTGGCGGTTCCCGTCACACAACAGAATCTCTTATAAGATTGACTGGGAAAGAAGCTAATGTCCATTTTTATTCGTCTGTTGACGGTGAAAGTTTCAGAAGATTCATTAATACTCTGGATTTATCAAAAACACAATTTTTAGTAGTATCAAAATCAGGCGGCACTATTGAAACAACCGTTGCTTATGAAAACGCAAAAAAAGTAATGCAGGAATTTTTAGAACGTGAAGATGTTTCAGACCGTTTCATTGCAATGACAGATGTATCTGCCGAAAAAAGCAATTTAAGAAGAATGGTAAATGCAGGCGATATAAAATTATCGGGCTGCGTTCATGATGATGTGGGCGGCAGATTTTCAATCTTTGATGACGCTACTATATTCACTCTTGCTTATGTCGGAGTTCCCAAAGAAGATGTAAACGCGATGTTAAATGCCTCACTTCAAGCTCAAAGCGAATATCTAAACTCTGATATTAACAAAAATATTGCGCTGCAACAGGCAATATTTAATGTTAATTCCAGATTAAACGGAAAACAAAAACACTTTATAGAATACTTTGGCGATGCATTTTTAGGTACTACTTTATGGGAAAAACAATTAAAAAATGAATCATTAAAAGCAAGAATTTCAACCGATACAAATGTAGGTCCGGGGTATCTTCACTACAATGCAGAAGCTGATTTAGACAGCGCAAATACAGACTCTTTCTTTACTTTTGTATATGTAACTCCCCAGGAAAAAGTAACAAAAGCTGTATTAACGGGAGTTATAAGTGCATATTCAAATATGCATCCCGTGTCTGTTGTTGAGTTAAAAGATTTATCTTTGACAACTCTTGCTAAATTTATTGAATTTAAACATTTTGAAACTCTATATACAGGAAACATATTAAGACAAATTGACGGAGATATAACTCCTAGCGATTGCGCACTTCCGGAAGTATTGCAGCCGAATGTTGAAATTTATAAAAAAGAAGTAAGAAAAGCTATGACTGAATAATAAATTTAATATTTATAAAAAAGAGGAAAGCTTGTTTCCTCTTTTTTGTTTTTTATTTTTATTTATTAACCTTGAGCAGTGTAATTAGGTTTTGCTCTATCGATTGCATCACTTTCAGCATCTTCGACAGCCTCAAGTTCTTTTTCTACGGCTTCTACCATTGTATCTAATCTTTTTACCTGCATTTCTACTATATTTTCTTTTACTGATACTTGATATATTTGTCTGTTTATATCATCTAATTCTGCTTGAAAATTTTCTTCCATTGCTTTTATTTCAGCATTTTTACTTGCCCTATCATCTTCTCCGCCTGCTTTTGCTAATTCTTCATATTTAGTTGCTAATTCAGTTGATTGAGAAGCCTGCATACTTGCCATCTGTTGCTGGAGGCTTAATGTCTGAGTAGCTAGATTATACTGTTCATTTGACCTTTGTGTTTGTTGTAATTGAAGGGAATTCAAATGTCCGTCTAATACAACTTTTCTTTGTGCAAATAAAGCGTATCCCATCTTTTAATCCTTGTTTTATTATCTCTTAAATATATAAAAACCAAAAAACATGAATTTATGCTATTTTCGAACCGTTTTATTAAGAAATCGTTACAATTTATATATATTAATTATATATTATTTATACAAATAATATGTTTTTAATATTTAAAACAATGTATACTTAAACGATTAATGCTTGTTATTATTGATGTTTTAGCAAAAGAGTTCTGATTGAATTATCTATAACAGTAAAATCGGCATTTATTGAAGCTGTTTTTGCGGTGCATATTATTGATATATATTTATGAATATTATATATATTGTTATTTTCTTTTAATATTTGACGAAAACTCTCACGCATTAAGCGTTTTATATAATTTCTGACAACAGCACGCTTATGTACTTTTTTGCTTACAACAAAGGCAATTTTAGTCGGGATATCCGTTTGATTTTTTTCTTTACCAAAGTATATACAAATATTAATATCTGATGCAACATTATTTAATTTATATGTTGCAATAAAAGCCGAATATTTTTTTAACCTGTACTGTTTTTGTAACATAATATATATAATAATATATTAATAAAAAATGAACCGCAAATACGGTTCATTTTTTTATTCTTATTTTACTTTTTTAAGTATATTAAGCTCTTTCTTTTGCGTTAATAGCCAATTGATGACGACCTTTAGCTCTTCTTCTGTTTAAAACTTCTCTGCCGCCGGGTGTTGCCATACGCGCTCTGAAACCGCTTACATTTTGTCTTTTTCTTTTTGTTCCTTCCAGTGTGCGTCTCATTTTATTTCTCCTTGAATGTATTATTTTTGTTATATCATAATAAATAAGACATGATTTAAAGTCAATCATAAAAATTAAAAGGTTAAAATATATGAATAAAATAGGATTTATAGGCGGCGGAAAAATGGCGAATGCTATTATTAACGGAATTATCGCTTCCGATATATATATACCCGCGCAAATAACTGCCTCTGCTCGTACGGAAGAAACGCTCAAACATTTGAAAAAAGAATTTAATATTAACACTACACTTGATAATAAAGAAGTTGTAAAAAATTCCAAAATAATAATTTTAGCAGTTAAACCTTTTATATTAAAAGATATATTAAATGAAATAAAAGAATATATAACAAAAGAGCATTTAATAATATCAATAGCGGCAGGAATTTCCGTTAAAACAATAGAAGATATATTAAAAACTCAATCAATAATAAGAGTAATGCCAAACACCCCCTCGCTTGTTAATAAAGGCATGAGTGCAATATGCTGCGGAAAAGATGTCAGCAACGAGCAAAGAAATTGCGTTTTAAAAATATTTAACAGCGTAGGGGAAACAATTATAACAGAAGAAAAATATATTGATATAATAACGGCAATTTCGGGCAGCAGCCCTGCTTTTTACTATTATTTTATAAATTCAATTGCAAAAGCGGGAGAAAAATTAGGGCTTGATTATAATACAAGTTTAAAATTATCCGCCCAAACAGCGCTCGGCGCAGCAGAAATGATATTAAAAACAAAAATTCCGCCCGAAAAACTTATTGAAAATGTCACAACAAAAGGCGGCTGCACCGAAGCAGGAAATGAAGTATTAAAAGAAAATAATATTTCGGATATAATTTTTGATACCATAGATAAAACAGCAAAAAAAGCACACGAATTAGGGAAAAATTAATATGAGCGAAAAAGAAAATATTTATTCATTAGAAATAGAAAAAATAAGTGATTTAAAATACGGAGAAAATCCACATCAGCAGGCAAGTATATATAAAACCGATTCTGCAATAGATTATGAAATAATCCAAGGTCAAGAATTATCATACAATAATATAATTGATATGGCAGCGTGCACAAGCATTTTAAGTGAATTTTATGACGTTTGTGCCTGTATAATAGTAAAGCATAATACGCCATGCGCAGCAGCACTGGGCTCAACAATAGTCGATGCGTGGCTAAAAGCAACAGACTGCGACCCTATAAGTATGTTCGGCGGAACTGTTGGTTTTACGCAGGTAATCAATGAAAATCTTGCAAAGCAGCTGAGTGAAATAATAATTACAACCGTCATTGCACCTGATTATACGCCTAAAGCAATTAATCTGCTCCAAAGAACAAATATAAGACTAATAAAATTAAATACACCTTTAAGCGAATATAAAAATTATCAAACGGAAGAAATAAAAGTTACTCCGTTTGGAACAATAATTCAACAGTCAGATAAAGGCGAATTAAACAAAGATAATTTTAAGGTAGTTACAAAAACAAAACCCACACAAGAGATGATAGAGGATATGATTTTTGCTTGGAAAATAGCAAAACATGCAAAGTCAAACGCTATAGTAATAGCAAAAGATTTTAAATTAATAGGAATAGGGCAGGGGCAAACAAGCAGAATAGACGCGTTTGAAGTGGCACTTAACAAAGCCTGCGACGGATCTAAAGAAGCGGTTGCTGCATCTGACGGCACAATTACCGAAATAAATAATATATATGCCGCTGCTCAAGGTCGAATATCGGCAATAATCCAACCGGGCGGATATATTAAGGATGAAGAAATCACTAAAACTGCAGATAAATATAATATTGCAATGATAACAACAGGAATAAGGCATTTTAAACATTAGTATGGCGGAAGCTCAAAACAATAAAAAAATAATACTTACACAAGCATTAGGGCATTTTACGATAGACGCATATTCGGGATTTTTAAATCCTATTATGCCTTTTATTGCCGCAAAAATCGGTATAACAATGGCAATTGCAACCGTGTTAATATCAATATCGAATTTAACTTCATCGCTGTCACAGCCTTTTTTCGGATATATAGCCGACAGGTGGCGCAGAAGATTTTTTATTTTTTGGGGAATGATAATGGCTTCTGTTTTTTTATCATTGCTCGGAATTGCACATAATATTTATACATTAATAATATTTTTACTGCTTGGGCACATGGGAGTGTCTTTTTTTCATCCGCAGGCAACAAGTATAGTTTCTGAATTTTCCAAAGATTGCAATAATTCAAAAGAGATAAGTTTTTTTATAGCCTCGGGGACTTTCGGTTTTGCTTTAGGACCTGCGATATCTTCAGGGATTACACAATTTTTCGGACTTGAAAAACTGCCGTTTGCTTGTTTTATCGGGATAATTACAGCATTTATTATATTAAAAAACACTCCAAAAATCAGACTTTTAAATATTCCTAAGCCAAAAGTATCACTAATAAATGCAATCAAAAAAATATTCAAAAACAAACCTGTTGCCGTGCTTGTAGCAGCATCAATAGTAAAATCATTTGTAGTATCATCATTTTCAATAATACTGCCGTTTTATTGGAAATCAATAGGATATAATGTTTCAACAATAGGATTAATATTGCTTGCATTTATGCTATTTGGAGCACTTGGAGTAGTATCCAGCCCCGTATTTGAAAAATTTATAGGGGTAAAAAATGTATTTTATCTTTCATTAATTAGCGTAACTCCCTTAGGAATTATATTTTATCTTTGCGGAGGTAAAGGAATAGCAGGCTTAATTTCTTTTATTTTAATAGGTTATGTAAGTTTTCTTGCCGTACCTGTTAATATGTCATTAGCTCAAAGGCTCATGCCGGAATTTAAAAGCATGATTTCAGGTTTTATAGGAGGATTCAGCTGGGGAGTAATCGGATTAATACTGCCTTTAATAAGTTTAATTGCGGAAAAAACGGGAATAATGACAATTTTACTTATTATGACATTTATCCCGTTAATATTTTCTTATTATATTAAATATTTACCTAAAGAAAATTAAGCCTTGTAATGCAGTGACTGTGCATCATATAATTTACGTTTAGCAGCGTTCCAAAGTGCACGTTTTTCAAAACCTTTACAATCTGCCAGTCTGCCGCCGCTTAAAAGCTCCATTATATTTATTCTGTTAAAGAATTTTCTGTTTGTCGCCTTAAATGCTTCTTTAGGATCAATATCCGTATCTTTAGCTATACTTGCAGCAGTATAAAATATATCACCCATTTCTTCTTCCATGTGGTCAAAGTTATGTGCTGTAGGGTTTAATTGGTATTCACGCCTTGCAACTTTAAATTCTTCTATTTCTTCCAGCAAACATTCATCCCATGCTTCTTCATTTTTTGTAAAACCAATTTCACGTGTCACATCATCAAGTTTGGCAAAAGTATCAAATACATCATTGTTATTAGGATTAATACCTTTTGTTAATGAAATGGAAGGAACTTTTGCTTTTTTATTTTCCGCAAACGGGGTAAGCCATTTTTGCAGTTCCTGTTCTTGAGCCGCTGTTGAATACCTATTACCGATGTATTGATTTTTTGCTTTAAATGAATGAGGTGTTATATAAGAATTAATTGTTATATTCATAAATAATATCCTCCTATGGTAATAGGAAAACCTCAAAATAAAAAAATTTGCGCAAAAAAAGACCGATAAAATAACGGTCTTTTTTCATTTTAACTATTTAGTTTTGGATGATCTTCCGGATTATATTCTTCATCACCAGGGTCATCGGCACAATCATTGCCCTGTCCATCGCCAGCACCATCATCTTCGTTATCAGCAGGTTTATTCGGATCAGAACCCGGCGCATCCTCAGTTCCCGGCGTATCCTCAGTTCCCGGGGTTCCCTCGGTTTCCGGCTGGTCCTCAGCTTCAGGATCTACAGGATCTACATCACCTGCGTGCCCTGGTCCTGTTGGTCCTGTCGGTCCTGTCGGTCCTGTTGGTCCTGTCGGTCCTGTCGG